>CACPKO010000005.1 GCA_902634555.1 Actinomycetota bacterium | reverse complement strand
CCACAGACGGTATTGATTTAAAAGGTACTCTCCCAAGTCTCTATGAATGGCTATCGACAGTTCCTGATGAATTTTACTCTTTAGTCCTGCCGGTAGAAGAAACACTTTTAACTTATCTATCTTTTAATGACACTTCGAATTCTGGATTAGATTTGATGGGGCAGTTAGCTAGAAGAATAATTTCTTCTGGAGTAAATCAAGAAGAGTTTTCTGAAGTTCTTGATTCTTTGGAATACCGTTGGTCAGGGTCTTCATCACCATCCACAGTCGAGTGGGCTGCAGACTTAATTGAAGTAGTGATCGATCACCCATGCCCGGACACGGGCAGGGCAACAGTTTTTCATTCAAACCTTTTTCAACCAATGTCAGGGTATTTTAGCCGTATTGAAAGATCTCTCCGGTTGCATCTCTCGGCCCTAGCAACTGAATTAAATCTTCGGGACAGGTTGCCTGAAGAATCAATTGAAGAAACAAAAGAGATCAATGTCCAAGAAATTAAAGTTGGACTGTATTCATTAACTGAAACAGCGTTAACTCGGGCCCGAACTACTTTGGTTAAGGCATGGCCAGGATTACAAGTTGTTACATCTTCGGAAAAACAAGCTACACGAGAACTCGAGAACCTAGCTAGAACAGCATCACTCATGGTTGTAGGTACGGGATCTGCTAAGCATGCGGCCACCGACTGTATTAGCGGTAACCGTCCTAAAGATAAAGAAACAAAATATATAAAAGGCAAAGGATCCGCTGGTTTTATTTCCGCTGTTGAATCATGGCTAGTTAACAGATGATCATTTCAACATTTCTCGGTATCTTTTCACAAGTACTTCAGTAACGAGTTTTCTATCGTTTCCTAGATTTTGTATATCGTTCCATTTTTTTTCATGAATGTTATTTCCGCTACCGAACACCCATTTCCCGTTAGACCACTTGCAAACTGGTTCAATGAATCTAAGGCTTTCTTCAAACCTTTGTGGGTTTTCTCGGTACTCGTCAACGTCTTCACCGACAATCTCGTCCATCAAAGAAAGGAGACTTCGGATTCCCGTGCCATGCATCAATCGAGATTTTCTTGAAGGTTTACCCCATTCGTGCAGAAAGACTTGTCTAACTGCGGACCAGAAAGATTTCAGTAAATCTAACATGGCTTCTATATCACCGTCCCCAGTTTCGGAATCTCTATAGCAATAAAGAGATCCGTCACTAATGCTGCTCTTTAATCCTTGAATAATTGAGTTAGCAGCGATTATGCCATCAGGCATTGTTTGAGTCCTTATCTTTCCTCTAAGTGGTGAGTCTTCATCGTTATTTAGTCGTTCCAGTAAACGTGTAGGGAGTACCCGAAGCGCAAGACGTTTGGGTAGGGCCCCATTTACCCCAGGTAGAAGTTCATCGATTAATGGCCGAGGTAAAGGTTTTGTCTCGTTTACAAGAATAAATTGCGCCCGCTGCTCAGCAACATCTTTAGTTATAAAACCAACTACTGATATCGGAAAAGATTCAAGACTGGATTCCTGTATAGCCGCAGTTCTCTGCTGTCCGTCAACAATCCATCCAGGTTTTTCTTCTTCGAGGATTGACCCATCTACAGGAATAGTCAAAACACCAACCTGTGCGTAGTCGTCAGCGTCGTTTGGACCTATGGGGGATTGTTCAAATTGAACGCTTTCGTCAAAAGCTACGACAAGAGCATTAGGCAAGAGAGGGTTTTCTGATTCGAGGTATCGGCGAATTTCGGCAACATGTGCCAGAACTTCTGGTCTCTGGTAGCCGTCCACAAGTCCTTCTTCATCTCTGTGAATTCTAGATATTGTGGCAATGTTTGTTAGTTGCTTACCATCGATAGCGAAAGCATAAATCCTTTTTTCAAGACCCTGCTTTATTTCGATAGCGGGGAGACGTAAGTTATTTATTTCTGGTTCTTTTTTTGGCATACCGCTCAAATCACTTAGTTGAGGAGAGACTTTCATCGAGTCGGTTTCTAAACACCGATAGATTATGGAACCCTCTTCTTTTATTTCGTTCTGCACCCCGAAAAATTATTACTTCAATTCCAACCGTATCGCAGACCCCACACTTACAGGACTTCCAAGGAGAAGCTTCAAGTGTTCTTCTATAAGAAAGTGAACGATCGCGTTTCTTAGCGTCATAAATCATTTCGTAGGTTCGAAGAGAATCAAGTGCATCTTCTATAGACCCTACGCCAGCATCAAAATCTCTAAGACTTGCCAAACATCTCCGTTCTGCTTCTTTAGCGACTTTTTGATCAATTTCTCCTGAATGGATACGTCGCCGGAGTGCAGGGTTCGCATCAGATTGTGGGACTCGGAGCGCGACATACGAGTCATTCAAGACGTAATAGTTATGTTTGTCATCCATAAAAGCTTGTCGAAATGGTGACGTACTATCAAAACTTGTCACGCCAAGTTTTGCGAAGGCAGGCATGAAGTCTGGTCGAGTGATTCCAAGCAAATGCAGTTGAGTTTTTGGTTTTCTAACCTCATCAACACAAGAAATTACGTCTAAAATATCTTTAGTCTTAAGAGGGACAAGACCTCCTAGGGCAATCCGGCTGTATCCAATTTTTTGTAACTCGTTAACGCTTTTTTTATAAGACTCCGGGCTCCATCCATGAGCAACTCCTATTGGAGTAAAGGCACATTTCTGGTTTTTTACTTCTTTAAAAAAATCTTTTGCTATCTCAATGGTTAGTTCTTGGCGACGAGCCCATTCTGGATTTGCCTCTTTACCAGCGTCTCTTTGTTTCTCGGTCAGGTAATCAAGGACTATATGATCCATTGAGATGCCAAAATCAAGTCCAATACTTTCGTAAAAATTAATAACTTCATCGATTTTATATGGTGGAGTATCTTCATCTACATAAGCAAAGGCACCACAGTCCCCCATGATTTTTGATGGGCCATTAGGTATATCGGTCCGGAAGAATTTATGTGCTCCAATTCTATAAATACGATCACGCTGTGATTCGGAGTATTGTCCAGTTCGTTCTTTCATCCCGTCAATAATTACTTTTGAAATGAGTATCCCGTTGTAAGGAATTACTTTTAAAGTTTCGTGAGCGTAGCGATCATCGCGTTGCCTTACTCTATGGAGTGGGTGTTCTTCGGTTAAAAAATCAAAAAAAGGACTTACTTGGTCTTGGGAGTCAGGAAAGAAAAAATCCATTTAAGGCCTATCGTTTAATGTCTTCTCGAAGATTTTCCGGAATCGAGTCTGCTCACACGCATGACCAGTATCTCGAAGTTGTCTCAAGAGTCGAGTTTGAGAAAAACCTGTTTTGTTCTCTTGCTTAGTTGCTCTACTTATTTGCTCAGTGATAAATGAAACGATTTGTTCATCGGTTAGTTTCTCTCTCTTAAATTTTTTGAACGGAAGTTGGTTCTTTGTTGATTCATTAAAATATTTATCAATTTTGTTTCTGTTCCACTTATGCAGGGTTTCTTTCTCAAGAAGGTGTAGAGCTATTCGAGCGTTAAGAGAAATCAAGTTGCCGCCAAGTTTGTTTACGAGCCGCGCATCTGCAGGCAAATGAAAACAAGAAAGTTCAGACTGCTTTTTTGTTGCTGAAGCAGAGATTAAAAACAACTGTTCACGAGGCAATAGACTCGCAACATTTAACAAATCAGTTTCCAGAGCTTTTAAGTAGGTGCTAGATAAAGCTACAGCGAGAAGATCATTTGGGTTTTCTACCGCTAAAGCAGTCAAGTTCGCCGCATGAGACCGTTTCCGTAAAGCAAGAAGATCCCAGCACTGAGTTTTTCCTTCATCTGCCACAGATTCTTTAGAACCTTTAGCGAAAGTTGCATCATAAGATTCAATTAGTGTGTCGGCCTTAATTAGCCCGTAACCAGCGGAAGCAATCCAAAGTTCAACATCTAAATTTTCTTTACTACTGAAATCATGTATTTGTTTTGCAACGCTCCAATGGGCGCCTTGATACATCTCAAGAGCTGGATACTGTTTTGTAGCAGGATTATTTAGCCTGTTATTCCATAGTTTAATTTTTTTAGACAAATTGTCTTGGTAGTTATTAATTTTTAGGTCGTCAGGCGCGGCAAGTTTCTTTTTGTTAGAGCAACTAACAACTACACGTATGGTTCTATTTGCCAATGGATCCTCAATGAATTTTAAGTAACGGGCCTTTGAAGTTTA
This sequence comes from Actinomycetota bacterium, assembly GCA_902634555.1. Lineage (GTDB taxonomy): Bacteria > Actinomycetota > Acidimicrobiia > Acidimicrobiales > MedAcidi-G1 > MedAcidi-G2B. Next base: position 53,959 of record CACPKO010000005.1, on the reverse strand, counting down.
GTGACGAAGAAAGCTCTGACACTAAGTCAGAAGACAAAGTCTTCTTCTGCCGCGCCGTTATTGACTTTTACTTAGTAGTTCAGGGGCACTTTGTCGGTTTACATGTTTTACACGGATTTCTATGTGCTACAGCTGCTGAACCGCAGTTCACAGTTTGGATAGGAGAGGGGTTGTCGACCATGCTTTGCCCTTCAATCAACGCAGGACAGTCAGGAGCTTTATGGTATTTCATTCCTCCAGCAGAAATATAGACACTTGGAACGCTTGTTCCTATGCAGAGCCCACACCAATCCGGAGATCCCATTCCATGCGGGCATTCTTCAAGATCGTTCATTTTTAAGAGTCTACGAAGAATACTCCGTGGTGGAGTTAGAAGTTTTTGCTTTACGACGATCTGATTCTTATTTGATTTCTTGGTTTAATTCAAGTGAAAGATTCCAATCGGGAATCTGTCCTGAGCATGAGGCCCAGTTGAGTAAACCTGAACTTTTTTGTACACCGGTTCAGTAATAGTTCCGGATGACACGTCACTGTAAAAACGAGTTTCAAAACCTTGATTTGAGAAGTGGTCAGGGTTGATTGCTATAGCAAATAGTGCACCTGGTCGAGCAATACGGTACAACTCATCAAAAGCTTCCGGCCCGACGTGTCCATGGGTGAAGGTTCCACAACTTACTATCCCACTGTAGGTGTTATCTGGAAGATCAAGAGTGGCGGTTAGATCTCCAACATGCAGATCGCTGTAGACAGGTTGCCCTGTGCTGGTTTTTTTCAATCGTGCATATTCAAGCATCTCTGCAGATAAATCCAAACCTTCTATAGCAGACTCAAATGAAGAGTTTGCTAAAAGGGCTTCGCCTACGAGACCTGTCCCACAACCAACATCAAGTATTGGTTCGTTTCTCGAAATAAAATTTTCTAAAAATGCAGCGGCGACACCGTGGTGATACACGTAACCTTCGTCAGCGACAAAGCTTGATTCGTAGGTGTCGGCCCAGCGAGCATATAAGTCAAGATTGTCTTCAGGAGTTTCAACCGAATAAGCATCAGTTAAATCAAAATTATGATCTGAGTTTTGCTGACTCGTACCAGAATTCTGTGGCGTGCACTGATTACACCAGTCAGGTGAACCTTTCCCATGAGGGCATTCCTCATTATTTGTCATCTAAATCCCCAGTAAGCATCCCATTTTGAATTTGCGATACTTTTAACAACATATGGCATTTACATGGAATAGTGAACATCGAGAATTTGCTGAAATGAATATTTGGGCGATTTTAGCCACAGGGCGTAAAGACGGATCTCCGCAACAATCCATGATTGGTTACACAATCGATGATCAAGGACGTTTCATAATTTCAGTAAAACATGACAGAGCAAAATGGAATAATGCACTACGTCAACCGAAAGTAAGTTTGAGCGTGTCTAGCGGCCGCGACAATCTCATAATTTATGGTTCTGCTGAAGCTATTACTGAAGATCCACTCCGAGCCGAACTGACCGCCGATGTTGTTGCCAAACTAAGGAGCGTAGATAGGCCTGACCCGAAAACTTTAATCGAATTTCTTGATGAACAAAAAAGAACAGTCTTAAGAATCACACCAGATAAAACAGTTTTCCATAGTTAACAAGGAGAAATAATGAGCGAATATGATGCAACCCCACTTACTAAACAGTTTGTAGAAGTAGATGGCAAATCTATGGCATACCACGAAGTAGGAGAAGGAGAAGCAGTCGTTTTCCTGCATGGAAACCCAACATCTTCTTACCTTTGGAGAAACATCATTCCCCATGTATCCACCAAAGCACGCTGTATCGCTCCTGACCTGATCGGCCAAGGCGACTCAGACAAACTTGATGACACCAGTGCCGACTCTTACCGGTTCGTACATCACCGCCATTACCTTGATGGCCTTTTAGACGCTCTTGATCTTGGCGACCACGTAACGTTCGTTATTCACGATTGGGGATCAGCACTCGGATTTGACTGGGCTAACCGGCACCGTGACCGGACCGCCGGGATTGCCTATATGGAAGCAATCGTCCGCCCAGTCACATGGGAAGAATGGCCGGAGGCTGCTACACCAATATTCCAAGCTTTCCGTTCACCTGCTGGAGAAGAAATGGTGATAGAAAAAAACCTTTTCGTAGAAGCAGTACTTCCCGGGTCAATTCTGCGTGGTCTCACTGAGGAAGAAAAAAATGAATATCGACGGCCATTCCTTGAGGCAGAACACCGCCGACCAACACTCACCTGGCCTAGAGAAATCCCTTTAGAAGGAGAACCAGCCGACGTAACCGAAATAGTTGGCGATTACGCCAATTGGCTAAGTGAATCAGACATTCCAAAACTTTTTATTAATGCCGACCCTGGAGCAATCTTGACAGGAGAACAAAGAGAATTCTGTCGAAGCTGGCCAAATCAAACAGAAATAACAGTCACCGGTAACCACTTCATCCAAGAAGACAGCCCACATGAAATAGGTAAAGCAATCGCTGATTGGCTTCCAAAACCTTAAAAGTGAGTAATAGCAGCGATTAAGTTCTTTTCCTGAAGAATCTGCCTCTAGTTTCAGGTATTTCAGGTATTTCAATAAATTCTTCTGTCACAGCACCTGCTTCTTCGGCGGCTTCAAATAATTGCGATAAAAAATCTTCTGCTGTGCTGCCTTTCTCAACTTTTATGTTGATTGTTTTACTGTCAACAGGGTCAGAAGAAGGGAGGGGACCATCGTGGTCTCCTTCATGAGCGAGTTCAATTTTCTTAATTCCGCCATCACCAATCCCTTTTGAAGGGTTGTTTTTTTGCATGGAGATTACTTTTTCCATAATTTCAGTGATGTCTTCTTCGTTGATCATTTGACGAAGTAAAGAAAGTATTTCCTCTTTTGGAATACCATTCTCTGCAGGCTCTGGCATATCAATAGCAAGAAGATTGTCGTCCTCGTCAATAAACGCCCATACTCCTGATTCTTCTTCACCAAGTTCTACTGGTGGGTTACTAAAGGCCCCAACCGCCATTGCAGTGTTCCAGTATGGTCCCCAAGTAATTGGTTGCCCATCTAAAGGATGTGCCATTGCGACGTGTGTTATTTGATGAGTTACAAAAAGAACTCTGCCTCTTTCAATAAAAACGTTGCGAGGAGTTTCTTCTGGGTCTGGTAAGTCAAATTTTTGCATAAGTATTGCTTTCTCTTAGATAAGTGTTTGGATTATTAGTGTGGTGTTCTCGCATCCAAAGGTCTGGAAACGAAACCTTTGGATGCGAGAATTAAAGGGTTCTTTGGCGAAAGGAGAAAACTCCAGAGAACCATTTATGATCATTTTCTTTCATATGTCATTGTCGCACGCGCCTGTGACATTGATGAAAAGTTCCACATTTCACGCAGAAACACTTCTTTTTAACCGATACGGTAATAAAACATGACGATCAGCGATTACCAAACCGCACTGGTAACCGGAGCTTCAAGCGGCATCGGCGAAGCAGTAGTAGAAGACTTAGTAAAACGCGGTCTCACCGTTCACGCAATAGCGAGACGAGCTGACCGGCTAGAAGAACTTAAAGAAAAAACCAGATGCACTACACACATACTTGATGTACGCGACACAAAAGAAATGAACGATCTTTTTAGTTCTATCGCTCCTGACATTTTGATAAATAACGCTGGTGTTGGTCGGGCTATTGACTCCACGGTAAATGCAAATCCAGAAGACCTTGACCAAACCATTGAAACTAACGTCACTGCTGCCATACACGCAGTGCGAGCCGTAACTCCCTCAATGATCAAAAACGGTAAAGGACATATCGTCAATGTTGGTTCTGTCGCAGGGCTTTACCCGCTTTCTTCAAGTGTTTACGGAGCATCAAAAGGAGCGATACATTTCCTTTCCACAAATCTCCGCTTAGAACTCGTTGGCACCGGCATACGTGTCACAGAGATTTGCCCTGGACGGGTACGAACAGAATTTTATGATGCCGCGATTGACGATCAAGACATAAGACACAAGCTTAAAGAAACCGGAATAACTGAAATCACAAGCGCAGATGTAGCTGCATCAATTACCTACGCCCTAGACGCACCGTGGCATGTCAACGTAGCCCGGGTGGAACTTCAACCTCTTGAACAAACTTACGGTGGAGTAAATTTTGATCACGCGCCGCAAGGAAAAGAATGAGTAACGAATTACTTGACCAAGTGGCGGTCATTACCGGCGGAGCTTCAGGAATGGGAGCAGCCACCGTAAGAGAATTTGTTAAAGCCGGCGCCAAAGTAACATTCATCGACATCAATGAAAACGGTGCACAAAAAGTTTCTGAAGAAACTAGTGCTACCGCAGTCATCGGTGACGTAAGCGACTCCACGTTTTGCGCCAACACTATTAACGAAGTGGTATCCACACATGGGCGGCTAGACATACTTGTTAACTGCGCGGGAACGATTCACCGAGCAGATGCAGCAGGAACCAATGATGATCAATGGCGACAAGTCATGGGAGTAAACATAGATGCCGTTTTCTACCTGTCACGCGCCGCTATCACTCATATGGTTACACAACAATCCGGCGCCATTGTTAATTTCGGTTCAATATGGGGTGGGGTAGGAGCATCTGGTGTGCTTGCTTACTGTGCAACCAAAGGTGCGGTGCATCAACTTACGAGAGCGATGGCTCTTGACCACGCAGAAGATGGCATTCGAATTAATGCAGTTGCTCCTGGCGAAGTAAATACCCCCATGCTTGCATTTGGTCGATCAACGGTCCCCTCCGAAGAAGACCTCGCTGCCCTTGCAGAAGCGACAATACCAGTCAAACGCCTTGCAGAACCTGAAGAAATCGCAAAAGTAGTACGCTTCCTCGCTTCAAATGAAGCTAGTTACATCACTGGAGCGATTGTTCCAGTCGACGGAGGCTACACCGCCCGTTAAATACTTATTAAGGAGAAACTCAATGACTAAACCTTTCAGATTCGGTATACAACTTACTCAACCCGCCGCAGGAAGAACTTGGGCGGAAACAGCCCAGCAACTTGAAGACAACGGCTGGTCGTCACTTGTGATGCCTGATCATTTTGAAAACCAGCTGGCGGTAGCCCCCGCTTTAGCCGCCGCCGCCCAAGCAACCTCAACTCTTCGCCTCGGCGCACTTGTCTACGGCAATGACTACCGACATCCGGTAGTTCTCGCAAAAGACATGGCCACCTTAGATGTGTTATCTGACGGGCGAATGGAATTCGGCATCGGAGCAGGATGGATGCAATCCGATTACGACAAAGCAGGAATGGAATATGACCGGCCAGGTATACGCATAGAAAGAATGCAAGAAAGCCTCGCCATTATCCGAGGACTATTTTCTGACGGACCCGTCAACTTTGACGGCGAACATTACCAAATCACCGACATGGAAGGCTGGCCCAAGCCTGTTCAATCCCCACCACCGATACATATCGGCGGCGGCGGCAAACGCATGCTTGGAATCGCTGCTCAAGAAGCAGACATTGTAGGAATAACAGCGAACCTTCGAGCCGGTGTCGTGGGACGTGACGCCACCAATGATGTGACACCAGAAAAATTTGATGAAAAAGTTGACTGGATACGAACAGCAGCTGGAGATCGTATAGATGACATTGAATTAAGCGTTCTAGTTTTCAGCACGCAAGTAACTGACGACAAAGAAAGCGCTGTCAATGGAACAGCAGAAATGTTTGGGTTCACTACCGACCAGATAGAACACACACCCATGCTTCTCATTGGATCTTCCGAAGAAATCGCGGATTCGTTAAGAGAACGACGCGAACGCTGGGGGATTAGTTACATCATTGTTCAAGACACGGCGATAGACACTCTCACGCCAGTAGTTGCTGAACTTACCGGCACCTAGATTTGATCCCCCTCATGATTTGATAATTGGTGTAGACCTACGACTATGAGAAGTCAAAAGGAAGACGCCAATAGTTGAAATGGGTATAGCGTCAATAACCCATGACACAAAATGGCTTCAAGTCACGTTCACTGACGGAGAAACCAGTGAATACTATGTGCAGTGGTTAAGAGACAACATTCCTTCTGGACGCCACCAAGACCGAGGCCAACGAACCTTTGACATAAATTCATTACCTCAACAATCGTTGAGTGAAGTCATTCATGCCGGTGACCAAATCACAATTACCTTTGATCCGGATCACTACACCGACGTTTTTACGACAAGTTGGCTTTACTCCCACAGAAATACGATTAGTTCTCAAACCAATCCAACCCGAACTCTTTGGGATGCCACACAACAAGAAAAAATCTTCTTCGCTGACTATCAAACTCTCAAGAATTCAAAAAAAGATCTCCACTCTTTGCTTTGCCACGTAAGAGATTACGGCTATGGACTGTTAGAGAATGTTCCAACTGAACCAGCGACAGTTCTTGAAGTCGTAAAAATGTTTGGTTATATCAGAAACACAAATTACGGAAAACTTTTTGAAGTAAGAGCTGAACCAGATCCAGCCAACCTTGCATTCACCAAACTTGGCATCGGAATGCATACCGATAATCCATACCGAGACCCCGTACCCGGACTACAAATCCTTCATTGTCTAATTAATGAATCCGACGGAGGAGAGAGCCAACTTGTTGACGGATTCGCAGTGGCAGAAAAGATTTGCAAAAAACATCCCGAAGTATTCTCTTTACTTTCTACACAACCAGTACGGTTCCGGTATTTAGACGAAGGTTCAGCAGACCTTGAAGCAACCAGTCCACTTATAGAAACTAATCCTCAAGGAGAAGTAATCGCTTTGAGATATAACAGCCGCTCAGCGCAAACCTTCACTTTTTCTAGTGAAGTAATGGCTGATTATTACGATGCTTACCGACTATTAGGAGAGCTCTTGCATGAACCAGAAGCACGTATTGAGTTTCGTTTAGACGCAGGGCAGTTAATGATTTTTGATAATCAGCGAGTGCTTCATGGACGTTCCTCTTACGAAGAAGGTTTCCGTCACCTTCAAGGATGCTACGCAGACAAAGATTCGCTGCAGTCACTTATTCGCGTGCTTGAGGCAGAGAAATGACAGTCATTAAAGAACTAACAGAATTTATGGAAGGGCGAGGACAACAAAACTATGGAGAGAACGTAACTATCGCTGAACATGTGTTGTTAACTGCCGCGGCTGCTGAAGGAACTGGGGCTTCAGAGCCGCTGATCGCAGCGTGCCTTTTACATGATGTCGGTCATTGGCTTGACGAGCCAGATGACGACTTTGGCATACATAGCCATGCTGATCTTGGTAGCGGTTGGGTAGCTAAACACTTTGGATTAGATGTTTCAGAACCGGTACGTCTCCACGTAGATGCCAAACGCTATTTATGTGCAGTTGATCCGGACTATCACAGTCGTTTGTCTTATGCGTCTCAATACACGCTGACACAACAAAACGGTGTAATGGATGAAGAAGAAATCACTGTTTTTCTCTCTAACCCTCACCATCAGGATGCTCTAACTTTACGTGTCCTTGAAGACATGTATGGGAAAAGAACCGGAGTTCCTGTTCCTCAGTTTGAGCATTTCCATCCGCTCTTAGAAAAATTAATCAAACCATTTAATAACAACTAATGAGGGGGTTGCTGTTCCTGCCGTTATCCTCGTGAGTCGCGGGGTGGAGCAGTCTGGTAGCTCGTTGGGCTCATAACCCAAAGGTCGCAGGTTCAAATCCTGCCCCCGCCACCAAGTAAAACCCTCGTAACTGTAACGACGCTTATGGCGGGCAACCCATTCCTTTGTTAACTTTTGGTTATGGCTTTCATACGTACTTTTGTTGGTGTCGTTGTATTGATTTATACCGCTTATTGTTTAACCAAACAAAAGGTCTGGATTCGTAAAGAATTCGCCTGGAGAACGAGAGAAGAATACCCGAAGGTATTCATGATGAATGTCCTTGGTGGAACAGTGATTGGGATTTTGATAGTTGCTAGCTCGTTGTCTACATGGCTGTAAATAAAAGAGAGTTTTTAGTTCTCTACCCACATCTTCTTGCATCAAAAAGAACTCGTTGAGTGCTGCTACTTGGCGTGTAGAAAGAATCTTCGGTACGGTCTATTCCCGGTGGTTTAAATGACAGAAATTCAACTTGATTTAGAAGTACTTGCGAGTAGCAGTTTGAGTTACACCTACGCTGGGGTGGGGAGACCTGTCGTTCGAGCGATCAGTGTCAGAAATAGAAGTTCTGTTGATACTGAAGGTCTCATGGTTAAGCCACGAGTAACAATTTTATCGCCAACCAAGGTTGCTGATGTGTGGATTGGTTCTTCAATGCCGTTGCCGCCGGCACGTTCAGATGAAGCCCTCCGTAACGAGTCTTCTTCTCCTGAAGAGTTTGAGCGGAAATGTGAAGACCAAAAGGTGTATTGGAGTCGAGTGACGCCTGCACTTTATCCAGATGTTCTTTCTCGTTTAGGAGAAAAAGAGAATGCTCGCTTAGTTGTAGAAATTTTAGCTGGCGACAATGAGGAAGTAGTGGCTGAAAAGAGTCAAGATCTTCTTCTTCTGGCGGGAAATCAGTGGATTAGGGATCCTTATCATGCTGCTTGTTTTGCCGCGTTTGTTATGCCTAATTCGAGAGCTGTTCAGCCGATTATTACAAAAGCCCGAGATCTTCTTAAAGACCGAACTGGTGATTCCGGCACGCAAGGTTATCAAGCCGATAAATTGTCGTTCGACCTCCGAGAGGGTGAACGAAACAGATCGGAGTGGATAGCGGAAGCTATTTATGACGCTATTAGAAGCGAGGAAATCAAATATAGTGATCCACCTGCTTCGTGGGACAACATCTCACAAAAGGTTCGGACACCGTTGACGATTCTTGAAGATAAGGCAGGAACTTGTTTGGATACATCAGCTCTTTATGCTTCATGTCTCGCAGCTGCTGGACTTACCCCACTACTTTTCTTTATTCCAGGCCACGCGTTCGCCGGATATGTTTCGGACGACAAATTGCTGAACGCTTTGAGAGGAACGGAGCTGAGTGAAGAGCTTTCAGCTAGCACTTATGGGCGAACCGCTTCCGCTGATGATTCCAACAAGACCATTCGATGGTTTTTAGGAGATAACGCGGATGACATGAACCGTTTAAAAATCCCCTTTGGTGTGCCGCTTGTGCAAATGGTCGAAACTACAACCTTGTGTAGTGGGGGTAAATCTTTTAGGGAGGCATGCATAGAGGCTCGTCAGGTTAGATGGGATGGATCTAACGATGGACATGAAGCCTCAGGAACTCCTCAACGCTTGGAGTGGCTTTTTTCAATGATTGACGTCGAAAAAGCTTGGGGTCAGGGTTACGCTCCTCCTTCGCTTGTAGAGAATCGACTCGTTGATGAAACCGATGACACGTTTCAACTTCAAGATCAAAGTGCCGACACACCAGTAGTAGAAGCCGCTGCTTTTTCTGAACCTGTTGTTGTCGATGTTGACGGTAGTGATGATAAGAGAGTGCCACCTCGGGTACTTACATGGATGAATTCCTTATTGGATTTAGGGGCGGGTAATAAGTTATTGAAGATGACTCCGAACCAGTCATCTTTCGTTGAGTTTGATGTACCCGGGGATCTTCTTGGAAAAATTGATGACCAACTTTTCGATCCAGAATCTGGTTCGTTGTTGATTCAGACGCCCGCTGTTCTTCCTGATATTTGGAAACATAGTGGGGTTACAACTGAAGAGTTCTACGATCATGCTCGGACCATGGAATCTCCGTTTGTGTATCCCAGTTTTAAAGACCTCAACCAAATTCAGAAAATAGTGCAGACCCAGATTGCGAATCGAGATGAACGCGGGTATCCGCCTGAGATGACAAATGTAGATATTGAAATCCAGTTGATGCAACGTATTGAAGATCAATGGTTTAAAACGCTTTCGGGGAAACTTAGTAAAATCAAGTCCGCTAGAGACGAGATTTTGCTTCGAAATGGAACCAACTCTCTTTTCTTGACTCTTGGCTCGCTTTCGTTCCAAGAGACGACTTCTTTCCGTGGTAAAGCTTCGGGAACAAACTGGTTAGCCCCTCTTTATCTTTACCCTGTTCTTCTTGAAGGCGGTAGAGGCTCACCGTTCACTTTGCGACTTGATCCAAATGGGTCGGTCACACCTAACTATTGTCTTCGAGAAAAATTGCGACGCGAGCCCTATCACCTAGATCTTGCTGAACTTGAATACCCGGAAACAGATGAATTCGGAATCGATTTTGACAAAATGTTTGGATCGATAGAAGCCAGAATTCGAGATAAAAAACTCGAAAATTTTGAACTTCAACGCCGCTGCGTTCTCGGTGTTTTCAACTATTCACGCTTCAGGCTTTGGAAAGATTTGCGAGATGACTGGGAAAAAATGCGAGACACGAACCCAGTAGTAAAACATTTAATGTATACACCGGGGAAGAAGTTCGAAGACCCTGTTGAAATACCTGAACCGAGATTGGAACCGTATTCACCTCTGATGGGTAACGATTCCCAAGCTGAAGTTATTCAACACGCTCTTGATGGGCAGTCACTTAAGGTGGAGGGGCCGCCTGGCACAGGAAAAACTCAAATGATCGCAAATTTGATCGCTTCATGTTTGGCTCATGGGAAAAAGGTTCTTTTTGTCGCCGAGAAACCTGTTGCACTTAATCAAGTTCATAAAAAATTGAATCTGGTGGGTCTCGACAATTATTGTTTAGAACTTCACGCCAAAGGCGATTCAGATAAACGAATTCGAAAAAATATTGAAGAACAATTAATTGAAGCTCTTGGTGAGAGTAAGGACCCGTTGGATAGAAAATGGGAAGATTTGTCGTTCCGCATATCCGCAGAGGGAGAGATCCTTGACAATTATCGAGATGCTCTTCATTCAGTGAATGAGGCCGAGTTGTCACTCTGGACAAGCCGGGAAGAACTTTTACAGGTTGAACAAGGAAATTCTATTGAAATACCTCGAGAGTTTGTTCGCAAGTACGGTGAGTTTTGGCCGATTTTTCGAGAAATATGTGTCACCCTTCCGAACCTTATTGAAATTGCTGGTTCGTTAACTGAACTTCCATGGGGTTTCGTAGAGAACGTTGAATATAAACCAATCGACAAACCTGCTCTCTCTTTAGCGCTCGAAAGTCTTGCCTCTGTGCTCGACGATTTCAATAATCTTGCCGGGCCGTGGCAGAAACTACATGCAGTTACTTGCGTTAACGATTTAAATTTCGCTATAGAAGCTGCGAAAATTTCTGCTCTAGGGGAACTTCCAACCTCGGCAGAGTTAACTCTCATCGGAGGAGCAAGTTGGGAGAAAATTGCTGAAGAACTAAAGAGCGAAATCAAAGAGATTAATGAAAGGCTTGCCGATTCTCGGAAGTCTCTCAGCCCTGCGGTGATGGTTCGTGATGATAGAGATAACCTCATTCATCTCACTGCTGCGATCACCACCGCAAACTTTTTTTCAGCAAATAAACATCGAAAAGCTCTTTGTAATGCACTCGGCAATGATGCGTTAACTACTGATACAAAAGAGTTATATAAGGCCGCAGTTCAAGTATTCGGGGCCATAAACCAAGTTGACGAAATGCGTAGCCGAATATCTCAAGAATTACGGGTAAGCATGCCTGCTGGCTGGTCGCCAATGGAAGAAAAAGCAGTCGAATCTTTTTCTACCCGACTGGAACTTTTTAGCGCCCTCGCTCAACGCACTGATAGCCCAGGATTAGGAGAGTTCTTTGCCGAACTTAACTCCGGAACACCGGTAGATTCTCTTTCGTCAGCGGTTGTTGAACAAATCTATGAGAAATGGTGCAGCCTCCAGGATATTCTGCCCTTCAGCGATGAAAGCGTTAGCCGCTGGTTAAGAAACAGAACCTTCCTTCAAGCGTGGACAGAAGATCAGTCTGCTTGGCTAAATGATCGCGGTGAAGACAACCGTTACCTTCAATTAAGCCGGTGGCTTGAGATAATCCAGTGTGCGTTACGGTTAAAAGAGTGCGGTCTTTCTCCGCTTTATAGCCAAGTAATTGACGGTTCTCTTCCGGTTGCTTCTCTTGAGAGTGGGGTCAGAAGAGGATTTCTGAAAGCTTCTTATAACGAACGTCTTGAAGCAGGCGACATAGACAACTTTGATGGGATGCGTCACGACCTTCGTATCGCCAATCTTGATAAGGCTTATAAAGAAGCGCGAAAGTTAATGAAAGAACGCATCCCCGGCATTGTGAGTCAACGCAAAAAGAAATTCAGTGTCGCATTAAAGAGAGACGTAGGCGAAATTCAAGATTTACGCCGTGAGTTGAAACCTATTCGTGGACAAAAAACACCTATACGAACACTTATTCAAAAATATGGCGAGTCACTTACTGACGTCATGCCGTGTTTGATGATGAGCCCCGATTCAGTAGCAACACTGATCCCTGTCGGTTCGGTTATTTTTGATTTAGTAATCTTTGATGAAGCTTCTCAAATCCCAACTCCCAACTCTATTGGAGCGCTTGGCCGTGGCCGCGCCAGCCTTGTTGTGGGAGACACGGAACAGATGCCACCTACAAACTTTTTTAATTCAAACGCTGGGCGTTTAGTCGAGCATGACGAAGAATTTGACGAAAACGTTGATGTTGAAGACGAAAACGTTGATGTTGAAGACGGAGATTCTTTAGCAGAGAATGTGCTTGTGGCAGCATCTGCTCCAGATGTGGAAAGCGTTCTCGCAGAGTTTCAAGCCGCGAATGTTCCTTCTCGACAACTTCTTACCCATTTCCGTAGTGAAAATGAGGTCCTTATAGCGTTTAGCAATACTGAAATTTACAATAAAGAGCCAATGATGACGTTCCCGTCCACAGCCGGGAACTCAGAAAAAGCAATGGATTTCAGAAGAGTTGATGGTCAGTATCTTCGTTCAGCAACTATTGCTGGCTGCGAAGCGAATCCAAACCATCCCCAGATAGAAGCAGTAGATAAAGTTAAGGCCCTAGGGCTGAAACCGGTGGGAACCAATCCAGTTGAAGCTAACGCGGTGGTAGAAGAAATTATTGAACGGCTATGTGATCCTAAAAGGAATGAACGCCGTAAGAAAGAAATTACAAAAGACCCTGAATCAGCCGCTGAATCAATCCTTGTTGTTACTTTCAACGTCGCGCAACAGAAGCTAATTGAGGCTCTGCTTGAAAAACATCCCAAGAGTGAAGAAGCCAATATCACCCAAGCGCTAAAAGAGCAAAAGGATGAAGAATCAGGTGTTACCACTGACAAACAACTCAAAATTCGTAACCTTGAAACTTGTCAAGGAGACGAAGCGGAAACAGTAATTTTTTCGATTGCGTTTTCAAAAAAGAGCGAAACCGAAGTTTCAAAACCAACAAATAATGTTCCCCTAAACTTTGGACCTGTTAGTGCTACAGGCGGATATAAAAGACTGAATGTCGCAGTGACCCGAACTAAACAAAAGTTGATAATTTTTTGTTCGTTCGACCCTTCGGATATGAAGGTTACTGAAAACCATTCTCACGATCTCCAACTTTTACGCAAGTTCCTTATATTTGCAAAGAATCCTGATCAAAGCGGCGACGCCTCAATACCTGTTCAACGTAGTTCCCATATTGAACAAATCGCTCAGAGCATCAGAGAGATGGGTTATCGAGCTAAAACTCAACATGGCCTTTCGTCGTTACGTGTAGATGTTGCAGTCGGCCAATCTGATGAAAAAGATTGGAAAGTTGCCGTCTTGGTTGATGGCCCAAGTTGGCGTACCAGAGGTTCAGTCGAACAAAGAGAAGTTATGCCCTTAGGGGTGCTTCCATCCCGTGGGTGGAAAAAAGTTATAAGAGTTTGGCTTCCATCTTGGTTAGATGAAAAAGACGCAGTTCTTGAAAGAATTCGAAAGGCCATGGAAGGAATAGAAGAAGCACCAGATACGTTGCCTGACGATGACGACGAAACTTTACTTGAATCTAATCAAAATGAATCTCCTGAAGAGAAGCCAGCAGATACGCAACATTTCGTAGATGCAAGTCCTGTTAACACGGAAGGACAATCCGCTACAGGGGTTACGGCTGGAGGTCAACTTCAGGAAACAACCAACGATTCCACAGATACACATCCGGAATTTAAACCCTTTATCCCTGAAGAGATGGGGACTCAAGAGTACCTTGACGTATTGGGTGATCCACATAGGTACAAAGCTTCAGATGTGAAATATGTTGAAACAGAAGTAAATAAAATTATTGACCTTATCCTTACGGCAGAAGCACCTATTGAACTGTCACGTCTCGCCCGAATGACCGCTAATTGTTTAGGATTCCAACAAGTACGAAAGAACCGTGTTGATGCTATTAGCAACCTAATCCCTAAAGAATTGATCGCTCAAACGCCGTTCGGTGATTACGTTTGGGCTTCTCCTACTCAAGCAGACACTTGGACAGAGTTCCGTCCTTCTGGGTCTGAAGCAGCACGCGAAGTACAAGAAATTTCTCCGATGGAGTATTCCAATGCTTTGGTTGATTTAATAACCGTGAGCCGTTCCCTTTCGCGAGAAGATGCAGTGAGGGTCGTAGCAGAAGTCTTTGGTTTTAACCGTTTAACTCAAAAAACCCGAAACCACATTGAGAAGATAGTTGATTATGTGATCCAACAAAATCTTATTTTCGCTGATGATGATGAGCGATTACGCGTCACCGAAAATTGATGAAGAGTATCTAGTTTGTAACCAGTGAACTAATTCCTTTAGCCTCATCACATGTGTGGAATTGTTGGATTGTTTTTAAAAACTTCACGCCACGAACCTGAGTTAGGTCGACTCACGGCGTTAATGCTGGAACAGATGCGGGAAAGAGGCCCTGATAGCGCCGGATTCGCCGTTTATGGAGACGATAAAGACGATCGTACAAAACTCACTGTCTTATCTGAAGGAATCAACACCGACTGGGGAGAGGTATGTTCACAGTTAGAAACAGCACTCAACGGAGCTGTGACCCATCGAATGGTTTTAGACCACGCCATCTTAGAAACAGCGTTAGACGGAACTGATGTCCGTGATTGGATTATCAAAAACGTTCCTAAATCAACAGTCTTGGGGTCGGGACACGCCATTGAGCTCTATAAAGCAGTTGGCGATCCGCGTTTAGTGGCAGAACGTTATGGTCTGGCTGACCGTGCAGGCACTCATGCGATCGCACATACCCGAATGGCAACCGAATCCGCTGTTACCACAGCTGGATCTCACCCATTTTCCACTGGCAAAGACTCATGTTTAGTCCATAATGGTTCGCTCTCAAATCACAATTTGCTGCGAGAAATACTTGAGTCAAAAGGAGAGTCTTTCCAGACAGAGAA
The DNA here is from genome assembly GCA_902634555.1 of Actinomycetota bacterium. Classification (GTDB taxonomy): domain Bacteria; phylum Actinomycetota; class Acidimicrobiia; order Acidimicrobiales; family MedAcidi-G1; genus MedAcidi-G2B. The sequence continues at coordinate 38,645 of CACPKO010000005.1, read as the reverse complement.
CGACACAGAGGTCGCAGCAGGTTATCTGGCGTGGCGTCTCCGAGAAGGCGACACCCTGGTTGAAGCTCTTGAGCGAGGGTTAGATGAGTTAGATGGGTTTTACACCTTTTGTATTGGAACCCGCGACGGCTTTGCCGTGGTTCGCGATCCGATTGCTTGCAAACCGGCGGTGATGGCCGAAACTGACGACTGGGTGGCAATGTCCTCGGAGTACAGGGCAATCGCTCAACTTCCTGATGTTGGTGACGCTGAGGTCTGGGAACCCGAGCCCGCCCGAATTTTTGCTTGGAGCCGAACATGACAAGTTTAGATCTTTCAACGGGATCACTCCGAGACGTGAACGCCGCTTTACAAACTGCTGAAAGTGGAGAATTTGTAATAACACATCCACAAGGCGCACATGCATTGGCTTGTGGTCTTAATGCTTCTGTTGAGGTCAAGATTGAAGGTCCAGTGGGTTATTACTGCGCAGGTATGAATCAATTGGCCACGGTATTAGTGGATGGAAATGCAGGTACTGGATTGGCGGAAAATATTATGTCGGGTTCGGTGACAATCACCGGAAACGCTGGGCAGAGTGCAGCAGCGACTGGACATGGAGGACTGGTAGTGATTCACGGAAACGCTTCAGCACGCTGTGGTATTTCTATGAAAGGTGTCGACATTGTGGTCGGTGGAAATGTAGGCCATATGAGTGCTTTCATGGCTCAAGCCGGAAACCTTGTAGTTCTTGGTGACGCAGGGGATGATCTTGGAGATTCAATTTATGAAGCCCGTCTGTTCGTGAGAGGCTCTGTTGCCAGTCTCGGTGCTGATTGTATTGAGAAGGAGATGCGTCCTGAGCATCTTGAATTTTTAACTACTTGTTTAACTGAGTCCGGCATGGATGCTGATGTGTCAGGTTTTCGTCGCTACGGTTCAGCACGCACTCTTTACAACTTTCAACCCGACGACGTTGACGCAGCTAGTGAATCCACCGAGAGGAGTGATGGCTGATGAGCAACGAGTGGCATCTTCAAAAATCTCATACGTTTAGTCCGGAAGTCATGGCTGAGATTCGACGGGCCGCTAACACGGGTGTGTATTCCATTCGAGGATTCGGCGCTAAGCGACAACTTCCAAACTTTGATGACCTTGTCTTCTTAGGGGCATCTATGTCTCGATATCCCCTAGAGGGGTATCGAGAGTCCTGTGGAACGGATGTTGTTTTAGGGGCTAGGAATGCTAGCGAACCTATACATCTAGATATACCTGTCACGATCGCCGGAATGAGCTTTGGTTCGCTTTCCGCGAACGCAAAAGAAGCTTTAGGGCGTGGCGCCTCTGCAGTTGGTACATCCACTACCACAGGTGATGGAGGAATGACCGATGAAGAACGCAGCCACTCTACAAAATTGGTTTATCAGTATTTGCCGTCACGTTATGGAATGAACCCAGATGATCTTCGCCGAGCTGACGCTATTGAGGTAGTAGTTGGACAAGGAGCGAAACCAGGTGGCGGCGGCATGCTGATGGGTCAGAAAATTGACGCCAGAGTTGCCTCTATGCGAACTCTGCCTGAAGGAGTTGATCAACGAAGTGCTTGTCGACATCCTGACTGGACAGGACCCGATGATCTAGAGATAAAGATCATAGAACTTCGTGAAATCACCGGCTGGCGTAAACCTATTTACGTCAAAATCGGGGCAGCTCGCCCTTACTACGACACGGCGTTGGCGGTAAAGGCTGGAGCCGACGTGGTTGTAGTGGATGGTATGCAAGGAGGAACGGCGGCAACCCAAGATGTGTTTATTGAACACGTCGGTATTCCTACGTTGGCTGCTGTTCCTGAAGCAGTACGGGCTCTTAAAGAACTTGGAATGCACCGAACTGTTCAACTCATAGTTGCTGGAGGTATCCGCTCAGGTGCAGATGTGGCGAAAGCTTTAGCGTTAGGCGCTGATGCTGTATCAATAGGAACGGCGGCACTGGTCGCCATTGGTGATAATGATCCGGCACTTGACGAAGAATACAGAGCAATCGGATCAGCTGCTGGTTACTGGGACCAATACCAAGCGGGAAATGATCCCGCCGGTATCACTACCCAAGACCCTGTTCTCGCGAGTCGTTTAGATCCAGAATTAGCTGGACGACGCTTAGCTAATTATCTCAAAGTGCTAACCCTAGAGGCGCAGACTCTGGCTCGAGCATGCGGAAAATCTCATGTTCATAATTTGGAACCTCAGGATCTCGCGGCTCTCACTGTTGAAGCGGCGGCGATGGCAGGAGTACCGCTAGCTGGCACCACCTGGATACCTGGGAAGGATGAAACTGATCGTGAAAGTGATTAATGAACGAAGCGGTGTTTCCACAATGCCGCAGCTAAGAGGAGAATCTAATGACACCTGATGAATTAAAGGAACGCATCTCCGAAGACGGAGTGGAGTTTATTTACGCCATGTTCGTAGAGATGCATGGTAAGCCTTGCGCCAAATTGGTGCCAGTGTCGGCTATTGACGACTTATTAGAGGTGGGTGCCGGGTTTGCCGGATTCGCTGCTGGCCCCTTAAGTCAAACACCAGCCGATCCGGATGTTTTAGCGATACCGGATCCATCTTCATATACGCAGTTACCTTGGCAACCAAATGTGGCGGCCCTCCAGTGTGATGCGACAGTTGAAGGAGAGCTATGGCCTTATGCTCCGCGGGTGATTCTCCAACGGGTTATGGAAAAAGCTGCCGAGCAAAACCTTGTGTTAAAAGCGGGAGTTGAAGCCGAGTATTCGCTACTTCACCGTAATGAAGATGGTTCGTTCCGCCCCGCAGACGAGCGTGACACATCAGAGCAACCTTGCTACGACGCTCGTGGTTTGACTGTGATGCTCGATCATCTCACAACCGTATCTCGGCACATGGATGCTATGGGGTGGGGTAATTATGCGAACGATCATGAAGATGCCAATGGGCAATTTGAACAGAATTTTGAGTATGCCGATGCTCTCACGACATCCGATCGTCTAATTTTGTTGAGGCTGATGATGCATACTTTGGCTCGCCGACAAGGGTTGTATGCGACATTTATGCCAAAACCATTTGCGGACAAAACCGGTAATGGTCTGCACACGCATCTAAGTCTGTGGACCGCGGATACCGACGAACCATTATTCCATGACGATGAAGACACTCGAGATCTTGGTCTTAGTTCAATGGCTTACTCTTTTATCGGTGGGATTTTGGATCATGCTCAAGGATTAACTGGGATAGTTTGCCCAACGGTTAATTCGTTTAAGAGAATTGGTGTAGGTCCCCCTGATTCTGGGGCGACATGGGCACCGTCTTACGTCGCTTACGGTGGAAATAATCGGACTCAAATGATTCGAATACCTGAAGGGGGGCGGCTCGAGGTTCGAGTTCCCGATGGAGCTGCAAACCCTTATCTGGCGTTAGCAGCACTTTTAGGTAGTGGATTAGACGGAATAGCTCGTGACGTTGATCCCGGCGAACCCAATGTTGACAACCTATTTGCTTTGTCACTTGATGAGATCCAACAACGCGGTATTACTGCATTACCTCCCACTCTGCTACATGCCATGGATGCTCTAGTCGCTGATGACACTTTGCGGTCCACATTAGGGGCGGGACGCGACGGCGATTATGTAGATTATTTCGCTGAAGTTAAACGGGCAGAGTTCCGTGCCATAAATGATCAGGTCAGTTCAGTTGAACTTGATACTTACCTGACACTCATGTAGGCAACACAAGTTTGCTCATTTTGAAAAAAAGTTAGATGGACTTTATTTACGCTCCTAAGATGAAACCGTGAGTGGTCAACGATGGTCTCTGGAACAGTCAACTGCATGGGCAGAAAAAATTGGCTGGATCGTTGGATGCAATTTCACACCATCAACTGCAGGCAATCAGTTGGAAATGTGGCAATCAGAAACTTTTGATCCAGAGACGATTGATCGTGAACTTGGGTGGGCCGCAGACCTTGGAATGAATGCAGTACGCGTTTATCTTCACGACCTTTTATTTGAAGCAGATAGCAAAGGCTTTCTTAACCGAGTAGATCAAGTATTAGAGATCGCGGATAATCACAAAATAGGGATGATTCCCGTGCTTTTCGATGGGGTTTGGAACACTCATCCCGAACTTGGCCTTCAACCAGAACCGGCACCAAACCTGCATAACTCTATTTGGGTACAAAGCCCGGGAGTTGTGATACTCCATGATCCAGAACAGTGGATCACACTCCGACCCTATGTAACCAAAGTACTTGAAAGGTTTGGTCAAGATCCCCGAGTTCTAGCTTGGGACCTCTTCAATGAACCCGACCAAATGGATAGAACAACAATTGAAGCAGGAACACGAGATCCAAAGATTGAAAATGCTGCCGGACTATTAACCGAAGTGTTTGATTGGGCCCGCTCAACTCAACCGTCTCAACCTTTAACAGCCGGAATATGGGAATACGACAGCAACTTAGCCCCAGTTATGAACAGTGTTAGTTCCCTAGCGTTAGAGCAAAGCGACATAATTTCTTTCCACCATTACGGACCAGAAAAAGACTTGACCACAATCATTCATGGTTTACATCAGTATCAACGCCCACTGATCTGTACTGAATGGCTAGCGAGATCAGAAGGATCAACGGTAGATAATTTACAAATTTTCTCTGACCAAAAAGTAGGAGCCATCAACTGGGGATTAGTTGATGGTAAAACACAAACACGTTTTCCTTGGCGATCTTGGTGGGAAGAAGTTGATGATGAAGAGCCATGGTTCCACGAATTATTGCATTCTGATGGGATTCCATATTCTGAGCATGAAGCAACTACGTTCCGAAGAATTAGCAAACTCCACTTATGACATGAAACTTCTTTTACGAAGTGGCAAAAGTTCCTTTATTTCAGATCTTCTTTTATATCGGGTCGTCTAAGCATGGATCCTATTTCTCGTATTTCCGCTTTAGACGGAATACGTGGATTATCTGTTCTGGTAGTTGTTATTTATCACGCGTGGCCTTCGGCTCTCCCAGGCGGGTGGATTGGGGTCTCAGTATTTTTTACCCTTTCTGGATTTTTGATTACTCAGATAGTAGACCGTGATCATAAATTCACTCGAGCCTCCATGGCCAGTTTTTGGGGAGGTAGAGCCCGTCGCTTACTTCCTGCCGTACTAGCGACTATCACAGCAACAGTGATAGTGATCGCGATCGCTGATCAAGACATCCTGCGAGATGTTTCTGAAGAGGGCTTAGCTGCAACTTTGTATGTCCACAATTGGTGGTCGCTGTCAGAAACCGGCGGGTATTGGGAAATTTTTAATTCTGATCCTCGACCTTTCGCCCATCTCTGGAGCCTCTCTATTGAAGAACAGGTGTATTTATTCTGGCCATTGCTAGTTGTCGTATTTGGCCTTCGTAAAGCGTTAATGGCCGGTGGTGTTGTTATAGCGATTGGGCTATCTCTCTGGTGGGGGAATGCTGATGCTTATTTTTCCACCCCGTTTCGATTTGCTGAAGTTTTTGTCGGAGCGTTGCTTGCGTATTTAGTTAAAAACTATTCAGATTTTAAAGTACCAGGACCGCTTGCTGGGATAGCTGCCGGTGGTTTACTTTGGGGTGTTTTTGTTCTTGGAGAGTCAGACCCATTTGTAACAAAAGGTGCGCTCTTACTTATCGGAGTGGCCTCCATGATTATTACGGGTTACGCCCTCCGCGAAACTAAAGCCAACCTTTTTGTGGGCTGTACGCCTTTAGTTTGGTTAGGGAAGAGAAGCTATGCCATTTATTTGTTTCATTGGCCTTTTTTAGAATTACTTGATACCTCACCGCTTGTTGCTGTTGCTTTAACACTTGTTACCGCAGAAATATCTCACCATGTTCTGGAATGGCCTATCCGCAGTGGAAAAAAAATCACAAAGCCCCTATTTACCCTTGGTTTAGTTTCTGCTGGAAGTGCTCTCGCCTTAGTTGTCGTTATTTTTTTAGCTCCGCGTCCTGCGTCGCAAGAACAAATTAGTGAAGCTGTTGCTGCTGTTCTTGTAGAGACAACAACAACGACCTCTTTACTCGAAGAGTCGCCACTTGCTTCGCCGGCACCAGAAGAATATCTGACAACAAGTTCTCTACTAGAAATAAAGCCACTAGAAAATAATTTAGAAACTCAAAAAAGTGTTTATATCAGTGCTAACCCGAAAGTAGCGATTATGGGTGATTCCATCGCTCAAAACCTTGGACCGGCGCTTGATGGGTGGGTAGATGTAATCGGTGGAGAAATAGGTACGTATGGCTTCGCATTATGTAGTCCGGTCTTTACAGAAGAAAACTATGAATCCTTTACAATCACTCTGTGGGATCAAAAAAATCCTCACGCTTTCGGGCAACCGTGTAGACGCTCAATTACTCCTGAATATGACTTGGTTTTAGTTTTTGACCATGCTTCAGTATTTTTTGACCACACGAATATTGAAACGGGTGAAAAATACGTTTTCCCTACAACTCTTGAACTTATTGCAGAACCGTATAGAGACTTGGTGGAACAAACTAAATTGGCAGATGCCCCTTTGGTGTTTTTTACTGCTCCTCAAACTGAGGATCGACCTGACTGTTTGATACTGGGTGAAAGGCGTCCATATCGAGAAAATTTGGAAATATACAACGCGTTTATTACAGAGATAGCAAATTCCGAGGATCACGTATTCGTTTTTGATACTGCCTTAAAAGTTGAAAGTGATCCAGAGCGGTATCCGCGACCTGATTGTGTCCACTTTGAGGCGTTTGATATTTATAGTGGTGCAATCAATTTTGTAGCCGACTTTATATTTCCAAATATTATTCTTGACGGTCCCTAGTTTCTGTATTTGGTTTTTTTAGATCGGGTCGCTTGAATATTGGGGCAGCACCCACGTAAAGGCCATGGATTCGTTTAGAAAATCGTGAAGAATTCTGTGTAGATCGTGCCGCTTGTCTCGTTAACCATGTCACAGCCGCTAAGCAAATCCCTCCCCCAATCAAAGTAGATGAAGTAGGTGTTTCATTCATCCAAATCCATAACCAAATAGGTGCAGCTATAACTTCAGAGATTAATAAGAGACTTACATCAGCCGCCGGAACAAATCGATGAGCATAATTCCACAGAGGTGCGAATAATCCGATGAGTACACCCCCTCCGATAAAAGCCATCATGACATCATTTAAGGGAACATTTAAACCAGGTCCTGGTAGAGAAACTGCTGCAGCCACTATTGCTCCGGTAATGCCACCGATGATGACTGGAACTCCTGGGTCACGAATCGGGGAACTACGTACCAGCACGGTGTAACCGCCAAGAAACATTGGGAGAATAATGGCAAGAGTTGTTCCTATCGCATCACCACTTCCTAAGTTCCCGCCCACCATGACACCCACGCCAAGGATTGAAAGTGTCATGGCAATTAAAGTTTTTCGCTCTACTGGCTCTTTAAGAAGTATGCGACTAAAAAGGGCGGCATAAAAAGGGCTTGTACATTGCATGAGTAGTACAAAAGCTGCGGTAGCTCTACTTAGAGAAACGATAAATAGGGTAAACATTGCGGCGGTACACAGTCCAGCAATTATTTGATTTCTTCCCGCTTCAATTACTGACCGAAAGGGGTTGTGTCCAGCAAGGCAGATAATAATGATGGATAAAACTGCTGTGGCTGAACAACGCCAGAAGAGATACTGCCAAGCATCAGCCTCATCAACAGCTCTAAAAGTCAACGGACCAAAACTAAAAGAGAGCCCGCAAATTAGAACGACAATTGACCCTTGAAACCTACTAAGTGTTGGAGCCATAGATTCAACAATCTTTAGAGCGACTATTAACTGCAGATCTTAGAACGCAGAAACTCCAACTTCAGGAATCCTTTAATAATCGCTGATTTGAAAGAGACCCTAAATCAAACTCATGATTATTTGGTTCCTCTTCTGGCCAGTTTGTTCTCCAGACTTCAGCAGATAATTCACCAACAGGCATAACTGAATTTTCAAATCCACTCCTAGTAGGCACTAATGGTTTGATGACTACTTTGTGGTTAGGAACCATGAAATAAGGAAATGTATAACGATCGGGTCCTCTATTAATGACACGGTGTGCTGTTGCGGTGTAATGACCGCCAGACCATAACTCAAGCATTTCTCCTGTATTAATAACCAGTGCATCTTTTGGGCAATTAATTTCAATCCAAGAACCATCTGGACTTTTTATTTCTAATCCGCCATTTGGGTCAGGATGCAAAAGAGTAAAAATGTTTGTGTCTTTATGTGGGTGGATCCCGTATTCAGATTCTTGAGGAGTGGACGGGTATCGGAGCAGAGTCATATTGGTTAATGGCGCTTGAAAAGTTGAATGGAAAAATTCTGAATCAACTGCAAGAGATTTAGCGGCAGAGACAAGAAGTTCATTGGCGAGCACATCACATGCTTCCCAATATGTAGAAATAATCTCCTTCATATCGTCAATCTCTGTAATCCACCGGTTTGACCCGTATAAAGGGCATTCGTTTCGTACGGGATGTTCTGATGGGCACTCCCAATGAAGTTTGAAGGCCTCGTATGCATCAATTCCAGTTCCTGTTATCTCTTTTCGATTTGGGGTAAAAAACCCGAAGGGGATAAAACCCCGGTAGTTCTCAGGAGTGATTTGATATTGAGTTTTGATCTCGTCAGATAAAGCAAAGAGTCTTTTAAGTAAAGACCTCATTGAGGCGAAAAGCTTAGGGTCTATTTGATGACCGATGATGCAGGCAAATCCGATCTCGCGCCAAGTCGAATCAAGAAGGTTGGCGCAATCCGCACTATTGAGATCAATAACAGGAATTTGATCGTTTAACATCTGTCGCCAGCATAGTTCTGGGCCGGTCCACCTTTCGGCTTCAACTAAGCGAAAGCAGGGATAACTTCACTGCAGAAAAGATCCATTGATCTTTTCTGTTCCTCATGGCCAAGACCGAGACTTGCATAGTAAATAAATTCATCTACACCAAGTGCTTCGTATTTTTGAAGTTTGGCTATCACCTCATCTGGGGTTCCAAACATAAGATTCTCTTTCAACATATACGGCTCGTATTCATCACGGTTATCTACTTCTTCCAAAGGAATCGTTTTTGGAAAACCATTAGAGACATCGCCTAAATTTTTGAACAAATTTTCGAATTGGCTGAGTTGACGCTGGGCAGCTTCTACCGGAACCATCCACTCATCTTGAGACTCATATACAGCGGTATGACGCATCATGGCAAAGGTTGGACGCACTACTTCAGGATAATTTTTGAGAGCATCATCAAATTGGGATTTATAAAGTTCGGCTTCTGCAAATGAACGAGTGATAGGCCAAGACATAACATTGCAACTATTTTTAACTGCATAATCAAAAGTAATTGGAGAGCGGGCAGCAACCCAGATAGGCGGATGAGGTTGTTGCACAGGTTTAGGCACAGAAGTTGAAGTAGGAAAAGACCAGAACTCTCCATCATGTTCATAATCTCCAAACCAAAGTTCTTTGAGAACCGGGATCATTTCTTGCATATAACGCCAAGCATCAGACTGCAAGAGACCAGGGTGCATACGATCAAATTCTCTTTGGTACGCTCCCGAACCAATACCAAATTCCAATCTCCCCCCACTAACAAGATCGAGAAAGGCAGCTTCACCCGCTAAATTCAGAGGATGCCAGTAAGCAGCTACTGCTACTCCAGTACCTAAACGAATTTTTTCTGTGTGCCCTGCCCACCAAGTAAGAATTTGAAAAGGATTCGGAGCGATTGTCATTTCTAGTGCATGATGTTCTGCCGCCCACACCGTGGTGAATCCACCTGCTTCAGCCATCTGCACCATTTCAATAGTGTGATCGGCGACATCACGCATCGCGTAAGTGTCATCCATTCTTTCTAAGTTGATCGCTAATTGAAATTTCATATAAATATTTACCTAAAAATGTGATTAATTCTTGTAATCAAGCAAGGTCATAAAGACAGGTTAGGCCAATGCCGATCAAGGAAGACAGTTAGAGAGTCAATAAAAACTTTTGGTTTTTCAAGTAAACCGAGATGCTTAAGTGTTGGGACAATAACAACTTCAGCACTTTCTATCTCTTCACCTATCGCATTCGCCATCGCAGGTGTCGAACCACTGTCGTTTTCGCAAGTCATAACAAGCGTGGGAACAGAAATTGGTGGACTAGGACGGATCAATTCAATAACCCCACTAGCGAGAACACGGCGACATTGAGTGTAAGAATTTAAATCGTTGCTTAGAACCCCAGAACGAACCTCGGAAACAATGTCAGGGTTTTCTTCAATAAAGGAAGGAGTAAACCATCGTTTGAGCGTCTCATCTATTGTTGCTTCAATTCCACCAGTTGAAGTTTGAACAGCGCGCTCTTCAACAAGACGCTGTGCCTCCTGATCTCGCTCATGCGGAGAGTTCAAAATAGCTAACGCCCCCGTTCTCTCAGGATGATCTAATGCAAATCGCCGATTAATCATGCCTCCTAACGAAAACCCGATAATTGCCGCTTGATAAACGTTTAATTCATCTAGAAGATCTGCAAGTTGCTCAGAAAACAAAGTAAGAGTCTGCTGCTGAAGAGAAGCATCAGATTCTCCATGACCATTCAAGTCGTAAAGAATCACACGGTAATCACTACTAAAATCAGGAGCGATGTTATTCCAAGTTTTAAGACTTAAGCCGAGTCCATGAACGAAGACAATCGCTGGGGCATCAACATCCCCTAAGACTTCATAACTCGTTCCTGAACTTGTTCGCAATGGCATGGAAGATTTCTTCTCCATTTAGGTTCGTTACATTGTAACGAGACAGTGGCAAGGCCACTAAAGGAAAACTTATGGTCAATACAAACTTTCAGAACCAGAAGACGAACGAATCATCACCGGAGATTCTTGTAGTAGGCGCTGGGTTAGCTGGGCTAACAGCAGCGACTGTTCTAAAAAAAGCAGGACATGAGGTATTAGTAGTTGAAGCCGGAGATGACGTAGGTGGACGGGTCCGCACAGACCATCATGAAGGTTTTCTCCTAGACCGAGGTTTCCAAATACTCTTAACCGGCTACCCAGAATTGACTCAACATTTAAATTTAGAAAATCTTGAATTACGTTCGTTTGCTTCTGGAGCAAAAATTTTTCGAGACGGAAAATTCAAAGTTGTTGCTGACCCATTCCGCGATTTTTCTATGGGATTAGCGACAGCCACATCTTCGGCGATGAGTTTTAAAGACAAGTTGACTTTGCTTCGTCTTCGCAACTCTGTGGTCAGAGGGAAGACTTTACTGCCTCAACACGAAGACGTGCATGTCTTAGAACACCTTGAAACTTTAGGATTTTCTCAAAGAGCGATCACCAATTTCTTCGTGCCTTTTCTTGGCGGCATCAAACTTGATCCTGAACTTAAAGGGTCAGCTCGCTTATCGTTACTGATACTAAAAATGCTTTTCACCGGGACTGCGGCTTTACCAAAAGACGGCATGCAAGCAATCCCTAACCAATTGGCAACCGAACTGGGGAGAGAAAACATTCTTTTAAACAGTCCGGTCAACAAGCTTGAAGAATCAAAAGTGATTTTAGATTCGGGAGAAAAAATCACCCCTTCTCATGTGATCATCGCTACTGAAGCTCCCGCAGCTTCTCGACTTCTCGGACAAGAAGAATCTCCATCAAGACCAACTTCTTGCGTGTATTTTGCTGCGCCACATCCACCCACCCAAACAGACGCGTTGCTTCTAAATGGGCAAAAAATTGGTCCCGCTCTCAATGTCGCGATACTCACTAATGTTGCCGCTTCTTACTCCTCAAACCAAGAAGCACTTATTTCTGCAGCTATACCAGGCCGTTATGAAACAGAAGCCCTTGATGAAGTTATGGATCAGATGAAGATCTGGTTCGGAGAACAAGTTGATACTTGGCGGCATTTACGCACTTACGCTATTCGGCATGGACAGCCCGATTTTCAATCAAAAATGCCTTTCCGAAAATCGAACCAAATCAATTCAACGCAGTGGATATGCGGAGATCATCGAGATACTCCTTCCATTCAAGGGGCAATGGTTTCAGGTCGAAGGACTGCTGAATCTTTAATAACGACTCTTACGGATTAGGGCTAAGGCTGTTACTCGCCAGTATCTTAGAGACCGCCATAGTAATTACTCGCCTATCTGCTCCACGGTCTTTGGGCGGTGAGTATCTTTTTGCATAACGGGCAACAGCATCTTCGCAAACATCTGGTTCGCTACTCACTGAACAAACACCCTCGAAAGTAACCCAACGGCCACCATCTACTTGAGCGACAGACCCAATCAAGTTTCCTTTTTCAAGAAGCCGAGTTTTTAAACTCCCAGACCAAGTAATAATTTTTACTTCTTTTGATTCATCGTCCCACATAAAACCAATTGGAGTTGAATGAGGTCTCCCGTCAGGTCTCACCAAAGTGAGTATGGCCAGATGCCTCTCAGTTACGAAATCAATTAAAGCCGGAACGACTTGTTGAGGAGAAAAAACAGCCATTATTGAGTGATCCTTTCAAAAAATAGATTTAATCTTTTTGACTACTTCGCCGCCGATGGCGTAGTCGCTCTTGGGCTTCCTGCGTCCCGTCATGCCATGTGCCAAAAACGGCATCAAGGGGTGTTGGAGTGTTCCCATAGTTAACTTCAAAATAGCGGTGGTGTAGTTGATGGTAAAGGTCACCAGTGGAGAGTTTCCACTTATTCCCAACCACGATGTAATCAAATCCGGAATGAGAAAACGCTGGACTTAAACCGTTGTAAAAACCAGAAACAATAATCACAATTGGATGCACAGGAACGACCCACCAAATCAAAAAGACGGTGAAATAAATAATGTGTTCAATTGGATGAAATGAAATACCACTCCACGGACCAATATTTACGTTTCTATGGTGACGGTCATGAGCGAGTTGATACAACGGCTTCCAGTGGAGTGCTCGATGAACAATCCAAAAATGAAGTGTTGACCAAAAAATTACACCAACAGAAATCATTAGGCCCAGATATATAGGTGACTCGCTCCATGTCACGCTCGGGATTCGATTAGAAGCCCAAGCCCAAAGAGTTAACGACTCAAAGAGAGACCAGAATGTCACTCCGCTAGCCAGACACCAAAAAATATTGTCCCTAACCTGATTTTTCCAAAGAAATTTTCTACTACTTGTAGCTAGCCACCGTTCGGTAAATTTAAAATCTTGACCCTGACCGCGACGAATATAAAGCCACCAATGTAAGGCTCCGGCTAACGCACTCAATAGAAGGGCGTTCCTCAACCAGATAACACCCATCCACCAAAGATTTAAAGTTGCCATTGTTTCTGAACCTGGAGTCAAAAAGTTCCAAGACACAATACCTAAACCGATAAAAAGGAAACCCCAAGGAAAATAAAGGCCGAAAAGTAACCATCGAATAGCCTTCAGGGGTCGAGGGGGCCACGCATATAGAGGAGGTTTTCTAATAGGCACAGAGGGCTGATATCCATTTTCAGGTTTTCTCATAGTGTCCGCCATTAGTGCGACCTCAAAATCTTGTGTAATGCGTATTTCTAGCATTTTTTTTGAAAAAAATATAGCCAAACATAAGATTCATTTATGACAATTGAAATCCCTTCAAAAATGCGTGCCGCGCTTCTTCACGGTCGGGGTGGACCAGAAATGCTTGAACTTCGAGATGACGTTCCAGTTCCAGTTATTCAAAAAGATGAAGCGCTCGTAAAAGTTTCTGCATGTGGTTTAAACAACACCGATATCAATACTCGAGTTGGGTGGTATAGCCGCTCTGTAACTAGTGCAACAGCAAACAGCGGATTTGAAGAAGCTCAGGTTGAAGACGCCACTTGGGGGCGGAGCGGCCTCCAATTCCCCCGTATTCAAGGAGCTGACGTTAGTGGTTATGTCGTAATGGTGGGAGACGAAGGTGATCAATCGTTCGTCGGGAAAAGAGTGATAGCGAACCCCTGTGTTCGAGATAAAAATGAACCGTTAAATCGTGAACTTGCTGGATATATAGGTAGCGAACGTGACGGAGGATTTGCAGAGTATTGCGCGTTACCTATCCGAAATATTCATGCCGTAGAAACAAACCTTACGGATATAGAGTTGGCGAGTTTTCCTTGTTCTTGGGCTGCGGCTGAACACATGCTGCAACGCGTTCAGTTAGAAGCTGGGCAAAGTATTGCCGTAACTGGAGCATCGGGGGGAGTGGGAACCGCTCTTGTTCAACTCGCTAAACGACGTGAAGCCATGGTTTACGCTGTCGCTTCTTCACAAAAACTTGACCGGGTCAAAAGTGTTGGAGCTGACGTAGTCGTAGCTAGAGAAACCGCTAACACCCCAGCTGAAATTGAAGCATTGAATGGCAAAAAAATAGATGTAGTCGCTGATGTTGTCGGTGGAGAAGACTTTACTGACTGGTTAGAGGTGCTTCGTCGAGGAGGAAAATATGTTACAGCTGGTGCGATAGCGGGACCAGTTGTAGATTTAGATTTACGTACTCTATATCTCAAAGATCTTGAACTTTATGGAGCAACAGTTTTTGATTCAGCACTCTTCGAAGATTTAGTTGGTTATATAGAACGCGGAGAGGTGCAACCACAAGTAGGCAAAGTATTTAACTTTGAAGAAATCCATGAAGCACAACGGATCTTCACCCTGAAAGAGCATGTTGGATCTATTGTTTTGACTTTTTGAACTAGCAATAGTGAGTTACGAAAAGAAGTACCGATTTAATGTTCGGTGCCATTTATTTGAAGGCAACTCAGGATGAAGGGCAGCTAGTCCCGTACAGAATTTACTAATCCGTATCGGTCTCACTTTGTTTTCCCATAGCAAACGATCAAAAGAACTTGGTGGGCCATCTGATTTGGTTTCAAAAACAAAATAGTCAAGTGAAATTTGATTGCCTTCCCAATCTTCGCAAACCAAATTCTCATCGCAAGTCAACTTCGCTGAAGAATTCAAGTTCACCAAAGTAGAACGCTCATATTGTGTTGTTAGAACTGGCTCAAGCCGGGTAGGGATTTCTAAATCTCCAACGGCAGATTCAATGAAACTTCTACCTTCATCCGTGATCACTCTGGATCTATCAAGAGCGTAATCAAAACGTTTTTTAGTGTTTTTCTTTGCGCCTGAACGAAGCTTTACTTCAAGTTTGCAGATACCAGTATCAAGATAGCTCCGGCTTCTTATTTTGTATCGACGCCTTCTTCGATGAGCGGCGGAACGGTATGAAGCAAAGTCTGGGCTATCAAAATAAACGGATCGATAGTTAAAACTTCTCTTTCCATCGATTTCTAACGCAGCACAAGAAGAGAGCGATTCTACGAGTTTGCCTGCGGTGAAGCTGTCCACAATATATTTTCGGTCGATTCTTGTTCGGAGTGCCGCAGCTTTGTCCATTTCTTCCAGAGTGATGGGATCAAAGTCTGCAATGTTTAACATCATGCAAAATTACCTAAGTGACTATTCGTCACTATCGGCTTCAACTATGTATCGAACGTTTACAACAGTGCTGTCATTGACAAGATCAACTCGTCTTACGTTGACTTTAAGAATCTTTTTACCAAGAAGAGATCCAAGCCGCTCAGCCAATTCTTTTTCATCAAGATAAGCCTTATCAAGAGTCAAGGTTTTGCTTCGTGAATCAGAAAAAAGTTGCGGATGGTCGCCTACAAACATGGCAAATAGAATTGCTGCCATCAGCGTCGGGGTAGCCCACGATGGGTCAATAGGCATTCCAGCTAGTAAACCTAAAGCGAGTGCTGTGAAGTAATACGCAATTTCTTGCTGCCCTAATTCGTTTGAGCGAAGTCGGATGATGGAAAGAACACCGAAGAGTCCTAGTCCAAGACCAAGATTCACCTCTGTTCTCGTAAGTGTCATTGTGATACCCAAAAGAGCAACATTTATGCCTAGAAGCGCAGGGATCATGTCTCTTCGACGGTGACGTGGATAATAGAGGCCGAAAACTAGAAGGAGAATGGCGACGACATCGCAGACGATAAGGAGAGGTTGAGACATTTAACTTTGCTTTCTTTCTTGTTTTATGGTGCTTTAACTTTATTAGTAGTTGTAGAGATTCACAGAATCATTAATTAATTGTCGGTGCAGATAAACCCGCCTTGTTCATCACCGGTGTCTTGCTGTCGATCAGGGCCCGAATTTCCGACAAGAAAGCACCCACCTGCTGCAGGAATCATTGGGACAGAGAATTCTTCTGACTGTAGGTTTCCATTTTGGTCTGCAAACACGATGGCAAGCATGTTTGACATGTCGCATAACGCAAAATCCGGTGTAGAAGAACCAGGGCAACCAAATATGGCTGACGGTACTGACGGGGTAAGGCCTGTTCCCGATATGGTCCCAGACCAAGGTTGACCTGGAATAGGTTCAGGGTTAATGAAGAGTTCTATTTCAGTGAAGTTAATTGCAGGATTAGGGTAGTTTCGGTTATCAGGGTTTTGTTCAGGAATTTCAATGTCGTTAAATCTTCCAGAGCTTTTTAAAAGGTCTTCTGAAACTTCTTGACCACGGGCGTAGGCCAAGCTTTGACGGAAACGATCAAGCGCTCCTTGCCATGCTTGAAATGAGAGTGCATCGTCATGGGTTTCTTGCGCTTCTCTTACAACTGGAGATATTTGCTCTTCCCAAGTGTTTAAAAGAGATTCAACTTGTTCTTGAGCAAAAGGACCGTTCATGAATTCGTTATAAATCCGCTCATATTCATTAGTGAACATAACCCACGAACCCATGATCTTGTCACAAGCAGCAGACCGTTGACTCAGCCCCCACATGCCGTAAGAGAAAGATTTACAATCATCTGTAATTTCACCCCACTTATCAGGCACAGGAGTAACAGGGTTAGCGTCAAAGAGAATATTTTCAAAAGAATTGTCTAGATCCCATGGAATGAGATGCATTTTTTCGGTAGAAGGGTTCGCATACCAATAAAAATTGTGATTATTGCAACCTGCGTCAAAGTCAGCTCCCTCAAAGTCGCAATACCAATGAAAAGCACCATCGTCGTTTCGAATTGAACGGTCAACAACGGAATAAGAAATAACTTCTTCTATGTCCATCCACTTTCTCATTATTTCTTGTAACTCTTCATCAGTAGCAGCAGAGACTTCTGATCCGAAAGATTCAATCTGGCTCATGCTTAAGTCTTCGTCGTCTTCGTTTGTCTTTAAACCGTAGAAAAGCTCATCACGAGATGTTGGTTCACCGTTGGAATCTATAGGCCAGACTTCTTTATAAAGATTTCCTGTTCCATCTTCAAAGTTGTGACGGGTGAATCTCCCATCGATTTGTTCAGTCAAAGCAAAAAGGCCAACAAACTCTCCGTTTACTACTAAACGAGCATGAACAGATCGGGGAGCAGGAACTCCCATTTCGCGAAACAGCCAGTAGCCGAGTCGTTCGTGCATAAGTGTTTGATCAAGATTCTGTGAATGAAACTGAAGTTTTCGCAAACCAAAAAATTCTGCATCAGGGTCGTCCCAGTTGATCTTTACTTTCATGGACAACTTGGTGCAAGCCTTAGCTCCTCCGTCAGCGAAAATAGCTCCCTCTCCGACGCAACCTACCCAGGCGCCAACTGACCCTTTGTATCTAATTCCTACCGGTCCGATTGTTTCCCCTTCAAAAACGAGTTCACCTTCTACATATTCTTCGGCCATTGGATCAGCATTTAATTCATCAAGAGCTGCTTGCGGAAGAACTAATTCAAACGTATGGAGTTGGTCCTGATCGAAAATGTAGTTTGAATCTCTAAGGTCATCGTCTGGCGGTGGAGGATCAGTTTCTTCTTCTGTATTTTCAGGTTCACCTTGAGGAATAGAAGTAGATGCTTCTGAAGTCGTTGGTGGTTGACTCGTGTCAGAAGAATTGCTGCTACAAGAAGCACCGAAAAGAATTACCGCTAAAAATACAGAGATATTTCTTACAATTTTCATGTTTTGCACACAGCCAAATTAAGAGATTTAAAATTCACTAATTGAATGACTTATAGTTTACAAAACCTTATGTGTTTTTATCTCTAACTCATTTTTTGCCAGTAATTTAATGTTTTTGTGGGAAATACGTATCTGTTGTGTAGAAAGTGAGTGTGCTCAACTTTACTTTGGCTCCTGAACTTCAAGACTTAAGGTCACGCGCCGCGAAAGTCGCAGCTGAAGGTGTTGAGAAATTTGGACGGTTCACCGATAGCTGGATGAACGGGTATTCATCAGAATTTTCACAAATGATGGCATCCGAAGGCTGGATTGGCATGAGTTGGCCTAAAAAACATGGCGGTCACGAAAGGTCGTCAATTGAACGAGTCATCGTTGGTGAAGAAATGATTTCCGCTGGGGCGCCGATTGCTGGAATGTGGTTTGCAGATCGTCAAATGGGTCCCAGCCTCATCACCCACGGGACATCTGAACAGCAAGAAAAATACTTACCAGGCATGCTCAACGGGACGGCTACTTGGTGTATAGGAATGAGTGAACCTGATTCTGGTTCCGATTTAGCGTCCTTAAAAACATTTGCTGAAAATGACGGTGAGCAATGGGTCATAAACGGCCAAAAAATTTGGACAAGTTTTGGAGCTCAAGCCGACTACATGTATCTCATATGTCGAACAATTAATGAAGGGCCGCCGCACAAGGGAATCTCCGAAATCATTATTCCAATGGGTACTCCCGGGATAGAAGTCCGTCCTATTACCGATATGACCACAAATAAACATTTCTGCGAGGTTTATTTCAACGATGTTGAAGTACCAATTGAGAATCTCGTCGGAATAGAAGGAGATGCGTTTCGTCAAACAATGCGTCAACTTGAACATGAACGCGGGGGTATAGATCGACTGGTTTCAAATCGGCCTCTCTATGATCTTGCTTTAGAACATGCTGATTTCAATAAAGCAAGCGTCAGGCAGGAAGTTGCGAAGCTTGAATCCGGTTACCGGATTGGTCGTTTTCTCGTTTATCAAGAGGCTTTAGGTCAAGCTCTCCCTGGTTTTAGTGCCGCGATTAAGGTGTACTGCACGGAACACGAACAACGTGTTGCAGATTTCGTTTTCAAGGTATTAGGACCCGAAGCAACTCTTTGGAATGATGACACAAAAGGTCTCATCTATTCTCCGGGTTACACAATCATGGGTGGGACCTCAAACATTATGCGAAACATCATTGGAGAACGCATGCTCGGTTTGCCACGGGAACCAAAAATTTGAATTCGTCTTCAGAATCGACTTGGCGTTGGGAAGATATGAGCCTTACGGAAAGAGAGAAGGAGTATTCCCCAAGTTCTTGCATAGAAGACATTGTCCCTTATATTTCTGCTTACGTCACAAGAAGTGAAGAAACAAGAAAGAAACTTGGTGGAGGAAAAGAGTTGGCTTATGGGGCTAAGCCATCACAACGAATCGATCTTTTCACTCCTGAAAATAGTGAAGGAAAAAGATTTCCATTAGTTGTTTTTATCCACGGCGGTTACTGGCAAGAACTATCAAAGAGAGAATCATCATTTGCAGCACCTACTTGGGTGGGAAACGAAGTAGCTTTTGCAGCGATTGATTACACCTTGGCCCCCGAAGCATCTCTTCATGAAATTGTTCAAGAATGTAAAGAAGCGATCGCATGGATAATCAACGAAGCCGAGCAGCTTTCAATAGATACAAAACGCATTGTTCTGATTGGTAGTTCAGCGGGGGCACATTTAGCAGCAATGACAGCTCTGGCAATACCCGTGCGTGCAGCGGTTCTTATTTCAGGGATATATGAACTCACCCCGCTTGTAGGGACCTATATAAACGATGCGTTGAATTTAAACCTGAATGAAGCAAAAGAGTTAAGCCCGTTGCGTAAAGATTTGAAAAGCTTTCCAGAGAGTGTGATTTGTTGGGGAGAAGTAGAAACAGGAGAATTTAAAACACAGAGTCTTGAATTCGCTGCCTGCTTACAAGCGCAAGAAAATGCCACGGTTGTCTTTGAAGTAGAAGGAAGAAATCATTTCGATGTTGTGTTCGAATTGGCTGATATCAGCACAAAGATGGGGAAAAAAGTATTGTCTTTCCTAAGGGAAACTTAAGGAAAATCATTTATGCCAAAATTCAAACCACAAATACCAAAAATTGTGGACCCAGAGGGAGTGGTCGTAGGGATTGAACCTCGGCCAATGGATCAAACAACAGATAACACTCGTGCCGATAAAGTTTTAGAGACTGGCGGCGAACCAACTGTAGATTTTACGGGCGATACAAATCCTTACATCAACTATCAGAGCATCGACTTACTGCTTTCTCTTCAACATCCGCGCAGTGACGCCTATGACGAAATGTGTTTTTTCGTTATGGGACAAGTGAAAGAAATATTGTTTAAAGGGCTTCATTTCGAACTGTTTAATGCAAAAGCCCGCATCCAACAAGATGAAATCGATGATGCGCTCATGCTTATTAATCGTTCAACAGAGTTCGTAGAGCTCCTACTGAAAACTTGGGATGTTGTTGGAACAATTTCTGCTGAAGGTTTCAATCAGTTTCGCGACTATTTAGATCAAGCTTCCGGCCAGCTTTCATTTATGTATCGTCATGTTGAGTTCGTTTTAGGCAATAAAGACAAACAGTTAGCTAGCGCTCATAAAAACGTTCCACACGTATGGCCACACATTAAAGAGGCATTAGAAACGCCCAGTCTTTATGACGAAGTTATTGCATGTTTAAATCGAAAAGGCCACAAAATCGATCAAGAGATGCTTGAACGTGACTGGGCGGCCCCTTACCCAGCGAATGAAAGCGTCGAACAAGCATGGTTTGACATCTATCAAGACCCGAGTACTAGTAATCGTCTGTATCAATTAGGTGAGGCACTAATCAATTTAGATGATGCAATATCTCAATATCGTTGGCGGCACTTTGTCCTGGTGTCTAAAACAATTGGATACAAGCCAGGTACCGGAGGTTCCGACGGAGTTGGCTGGTTACGTCATACCGCGGAACTTAGGTATTTCCCTGAACTTTGGTCTTTACGCACCCGAATGGGTTGATCAATTAAAAACTGGTCAGCAGTCAAAACTTATTTCTCCAGCGTGGATGTCAACGCGTCGGATAAGTGATCGAGCACATCTGTTGGAGCAGTGCCGGCTATAAGGTTGTTGGCTTCGTCAGGGTCTTCGACGAGATTGAAGAGTTCACTGGCTTCGCCGTTATCTCTATTAAAAGTGGCTCGCCAGTGGCCGTCGGTAATGGCTTGCCAAGTCGGTAAGTCAGGACGTAAGCGAATCATGCTCGCCACGTGATTTCGAGTAGGAGATTCTGAGTCGGAGACAATAGGCACAAGCGACTCTGCAGAAGCATCTTCAAGAGGTGAAGCGCTACCGGCATCAAGCAAGGTTGCGGCAATATCGAGAGCCTGAACTGGAGCGGTTTCAACTCGTTCAACAGTGCCTCCAGGTGGGCGAATGATCAGTGGCACCTGAACTGATGATCGGTAGAAGTTCAACTTTGCCATCAGACCATGATCGCCAAGCATTTCACCATGGTCAGATGAGTAAATGATCCAAGTGTTGTCAAGCTGTCCGAGTGATTCCAACTGAGCTAACAGATCGCCGATCCGCTGATCGATAAGTGAAACCATTGCGTAATATTGGCGAGCGCCAACTAATACAAACTCATCGGTTAGTAACTCACTATGTGAATGTTTGCGAAGAAAGGTCAGATGTGTGTCCCAGTCATCCGTTGTAGGGACCGGTTCAACTCGAGCAGTACGTTCAATCATGGTTCCTTCGTAATATTCAGCCCAGATCGGGTCACCCATAAGCGGAACATGGGGCTGCACGAACGACAACTGCAAAAACCAAGGGTTATCATCTGCCTGACGACTAATCCACTGCTGTGCTTCGTCGGCGAGAAAGCAAGTTAGATCTAACTCTTGTGGTAGAGGAGAGGTGACACCCTTCCAGTGCCGGTCACCTCCTCGAAAATTAGCTAGAACAATGTCACGGTACATTTCAAGAACGCCATGCTCATCTAAGAACTGCATGTAGGGCGTAGTCCAGTCACCGACGTGAACGTAACGATCGAATTCTTCAATTACGTAGTCAAATCCGAAACTGCCAATCCACTCCTCCGTTGGTGCAGGCGAACCAGGTTCGGCATTCATCGGCCACGAATCGAAGTGAGTTTTACCAATGGAGGCTGTGGTATATCCGGCTTCTTGAAGACGTCGAGGGAAAGTATCCCACTCAGGTTGACAGTTGCCGGCAAAGTTTCCGAGTACGCCATGGTCGCTCGGATAGCGGCCAGTTAATATTGACGCTCTTGCTGGCTGACAGATTGGACTTTCAGTCCAGGTTTGATCAAAACGAACACCTTCCGAGGCCAACCGATCAAGATGAGGTGTCATGACGATGTCGTTGCCCGCACAACCCATTACGTCAGAACGGTGCTGATCAGCATAGATAAATAAAAGATTTGGCTGTTTATTTCTCATTTAAACGTGAATCGCTGTATCAGAAAATTTTGTCGCTGGCGCTATTAGACATCTGATCTCAGACGCCAAACCCCAGGTAAAAGAACACCGGCTAAAGCTGCTTTAAGGATGTCGCCGACAATAAAAGGTGTCACCCCATAAGCAACAGCGCTTGCTTCGGTTGCTCCTGCAGTGAAAGGTATGTCAAGTTTGTAGGCAAGCCAAAGGGCACCAAAGGTGTAGATAATTATGCTTCCAGCGATAAAAGCTGGGAGTGAAGTAACAAGATTACGATCCTGACCTCTTTCGGCCATTAACCCCACAAGAAACGCAGCGACTATAAATCCAAAGAGGTAACCAGCGGTTGATCCAGTTGCGACTTCCCATCCACCAGCACCATCTGCGTAAAAAGGAAGACCTAAAGCTCCTAAAATCACGTAAAACATTTGAGAAGCAGCCCCAAGTTTTGAACCGAGAACCCCACCTGCTAGAAGCACTGCAAAGGTTTGGCCAGTGATTGGAACTGGCGTAAACCCTAGAGGTATCGATATTTGCGCTGCTCCTGCGGTAAGAAGCGCAAAAGAAGACACTGCAACCACATCACGAAGACGCGACCGAGGAATTAAATCAATCAGAGTTATTGGCCGGGGAAGGTGAGAAATAGCAGTCATGATTTTCCTATCTATAAAGAAGTACCTTTTGAAAGTTTAGATGAAACTACAGGTTCAACCCCAAGGAAAGTAAAAATTTTTAGTCACGAAAAGATGGAAGATCAAAACAATCAAGGAGTTGACGAGTTCGTTCCGCATCTCCATTAATTTCAATATTTCCATCGTCAATAGACGCACTTAACGAGACTCGGCCTGAAAGTAGATCAGCTAAGACTTCTTGACTTAAAACGATTTCGGCATCTGCATCGCTTCCATCGGTAGGTATCGCCACACAATTCCGCACCCAAAGTCCAGTGGTAATCCCATCTGTAATCACCCACCGTAAATGCATATTCAAGCCTTCAGTTTTTAATGGATCAACCAAAACTTTCAAACTATGAATAAAAGTTTCCGCAGAACCAGTAAGAACCTGATTGCGTCCAAATCGATGAATCCTAAACCGTGAAAGATCAATTTTTTCTTCTAACTCAAGAACACGGGTAAGGCACCATCCGCGCACATTTGCTGAAGTTGTCCGCTGACTAATTTCTCGGAGCACCACTGCAAGAAGCCCTCGCTCTTCAGCCGACCCTCCATCGGCTCTACCCGATGAATTTTCTTCACTACGAATAAGCCAGGTTGCTAATTCAAGCGCCCACCGCAGGTCATTTTCTTCTAAAGCATTTTTTGCTTGTTCAAAAACTTTCTTTCTTCCCCCGAACCCGTCAATCAAGCGCTGGCATCTTTCCACTGTCGGTAAAGGAAAAAGTGAAGATTCTTCACCATCAAACCACCCAACTAATCCATTATGAATTTGTCTCACATGATGCTCAACCAACCCATAATTTTGTTGAGTCAGATAGGAACGCTCAAAAAAGTCAGGAAGTTGAACAAATTCAATGAGTTCTCCTTGAGTAAGACCCCGATTCACCCCACGTACGGTTTGATCCCAGAGATACTGCAAAGCATCGCGAGCATCAATCACCCCCGCAGAAATAGTGTCTTTACCTACAATTGGTGGCCCATGAGCACCAACAAGATACTCAGGGTTCATAGCCAGGATTTGATCCAAGCCTGAAATAAGGACACGGGGGTCCCTATATGGTTCACCACGAATAGCAAACACATTAAATAAAGCAGGCCAAACCAGATTATTTACACAAACACCCAGATCCGGAAAGAAAATTGTGATGTTGTCATCAGCGTCCGAAGGAGCGGGAACCATTTGTACTCGAAGACCTGCAATCGTGGCTTCAGTAGTTTCTGAAACTAGATGATTAGGAGCGATAAATCCTGAAGTGAAAGGCGCATGCTCTGCTCGACGGTAATACAAACCCAACCCAACGCTCGCTGCTGCATCAGGACCATCTTCTGGTAAAAGCATGGAGAATTGATGAACTAAGCCTCGACCTCCCGTCGGACTAATCTCAGTCGCCATTGTTTGTAGGTTTTTTTCAATCCCAAAGTGACCCCAGATCGGCATGTCATCGTTTTGCCCATTTAAAAGAGCTTGAGTTCCGCTGCAATAGTGGTAATGGGTATAAATAACTGCCGTCACCGGGGCCGAACAATATTCACGAACCGCAGAAAGTGAAGCACTCATCTCTTCAATTGACTCACCAGTATCAATAACGATCAAACCTTCAGGTCCTTCAATAAAAGTTTGATTAGATAAACCGTTCCCAACTTGACACCAAACGTGATCTGTCACCTCATGAAATCCTTCGGCCAAACGCTCAAGATGAGTGAATTGCTGCTGATGGGCACGTTGACCACGTGGACCAGTAGCAACTACCGAATCATCTGGTGAGAAACTCGCTGGGATAGAACTACTCATCAAAAATCCTCATTTACTTATCAGGCAGAACTTGTTTCTGCCACTTAGATAGTTTCTCGTCTGCTTCGTCCCGAGTAAAAATCGGCTCAAAAATATCTCCTTGGTTTGAAGATCCACAAACATCAGATCCAATCCCTTGGCCACCAGCTACTGCAGCCCCATACACGGTAGCTTCAACTGTCGAATGCCTAACCAACGGTCTGCCGAGCAGATCCGCTTGAATCTGACAGAAAGCATCACTACGACTTAACCCTCCATCAATAGGTAAAACAGTATTGGACTCAAGGCCAAGGCTCTCAACAGATAACTCAACAATTTCACTCATACGAAAGGCGATCCCCTCAAGAATTGCTTTCGCCAGCTCTCCTTTTGAAGAAGAACTAGATTCCCCTTGAATTAACACAACAGCTTCCGGGTCGTTGTAAGGAGTGCCTAAACCATGCAGGGCCGGGAGAACAAAAAGCTCACCTGAATCAGAAACAGTGTCCACCAAAGAAAAAAACTCAGATATTGAACTTGCAATTCCTCTAGAAACTGCCCAAGGAATCATCTCCCCAGCGCTTCGCACCATCCCTTCAGAAGCAAACAAGGTCTTATCGTCCCACCCGCTCAACAACATTGGAGTTAACGGAGAAGAGAAATGAGGATCTTCTCCCGTTGAAACCATCAAAACACCCGAAGTGCCGTAGGTAGCTTTCCAGCCACCAGAATCAGTTATACCGTGAGCGAACATGCCGGCTTGTTGATCAGCGACAACAGATCCAATTGGAACTGTTGCTCCTAAAAAATCAGACGTAGCGAAACCAAGATGACCAGTAGTAGGGCACAGGGAAGGGAAAAAATCTATATCAAATCCTTGATATGAAATAAGATTTTCATTCCATTGACTGGGATTGAAAAAATCAAGGTAAGCCGATGACCATGCACAAGACCTATCGGTCACATGAAGATCACCGCCACTAATCCGATACAGAAGATAACTATCTAAAGTCCCCCAAAGAAGAGATCCATTAGACGCTCGTACTCGGCCATCAGGAATGCCATCTATGACTGCTTCAAGTTTTGAAGCAGCAGCGATAGCCATTACGGGATACCCGGCTTCGCGCAACTCATTAGATCGGTTAATTCCGCGAAGATCATTCCAAACAACCATCGGAGCAACCGGCTTACCAGAGTCCTTCTCCCATACAGCAATGCTGGAACGTTGAGTAGTTACCCCAACAGAAAACAGGTCCGTTGGATTACATTTCGCATCTTTTAGAGCGTTATGTGTGGATAGGACAACAGCATCCCATAACAGTTCAAGATCCTGTTCTACATGAATGGAGTCAGAAGCGTTACTAGATAAAGGGAGTTGTGAGGAACCGATCGTGTTTCCATCACCGTCAAAAATAACTGACCGAGTACTTGTTGTCCCAACATCAAGACCAAGTAAGAGGTCAGGCATCAGGAATAAGATTTCCCGGATTTAAAAGCCCTTTAGGGTCAAGTGCGTCTTTAACGCTACGAAGAAGAGTTAACCCCGATTCACCGAGGTCATGGACTAGATAGGGCTTACGAACTCTTCCAATGCCATGATGATGAGCTATTCCTCCTCCGCATTCTGCGGTCTTTTCCATTATGTGTTTCCAACAGTCAAGATAGATGGGTTCAAGATCCATTGGATCTTCTGCGGCCGCAGCAAATGAAAAATAGAGGTTTATTCCAGTTCTATACGCATGTGAACTGTGCGCAGAAACAGCTACCACACCAGGAATATTGGACACCGATTCAATAACACTGTTGTAAAGACCTTCAATTTGAGACCAAGAGGAAGAAACTTCAACGGTGTCTACAACCAAACCACGATCAAATAGCTCATCCCATGTGGGAACATGGTTACGATTCTCCATCCAGTGAATTCCGGCCTCCTCGTCGCCGCGAATCAATCCGCAAGAGTCTGCTAAAGCGTCAATAGCATTTACTTCAGCTTCCACTCTGCCTTCAGGGCCTTCGTGCACCATGAGAAGAAGTCCATGGCCTTCCATGGACCAAGTTTTGAACGTACGACGAGTTTCCCTCTCGTCATATTGTCTCATCACGGGCGGCAACCATCCCGCTTGAAGAATTTGACGTTGAGCCTCAATACCAGCAGACAGCGAGGGCGTATGAAACACACGGTATTGACGTTTCTCAGGCTGCTGACGTAACGCCAAAGTCACTCCAGTAACTATGCCCATAGTCCCTTCCGCACCTAAAAGAAGATGACGAAGATCAGGGCCGGCAGCAGCACGAGGTGCTTTCCCGAGAGTTACAAGATCTCCATTTGGCAACACAGCGTCAAGAGAATAAACCATGTCTTCAATATTTCCGTAGGCAGTAGAAAACTGGCCAGCCGCTCGGGTAGACACCCATCCACCCACAGAACTCAATGCAATAGATTGAGGCCAGTGTCCGATTGTTAACCCGTGTTCAGCGACAGCTTCTTCTGCCTCTAAACCGTTTACCCCCGCATCAAATGTTGCAGTCAAATTGAAAGCATCAATTTCTCGAATCTGGTTCATAGAAGAAAGATCAATTAAAAGTGTGCTCTGATCCGGCCGCACTCCACCACAAACTCCGCTTCCTAAACCAAAAGGAACAACTGCAGTACCTGTCTCATTTGCGAGACGCATCACGGCTTGGACCTCTTCCACAGAGTGAGGAGACACCACGGCACCTGGTCTCCCTTCAAAAACATCAACCCAAGATTGAAGATGACTTAAAACCCAGTAATCGTGTTTACGGTGAGAGACGTCTTCATCAGAAGTCAACACGCTGTCGCTTCCAACAATTTCTCCAAGTTGAATGACTAAATCACTATCAAGCATTCGTTTCTCCCTGAGAAGCAAATAAACCATTTTCGATATTATGGCGTTCTTCGCAAGAAGCGATTTCTTTTTTCTTCTTCGCCTCATCCCAACCTAGAAGATCCCCCATTTCATTTGCTGCCTCTTGGAGAACAGAAATGCCTCCGTCAAGGTCAAAAAAGGCACGAGGGACACGCCGAACCCAATAATCTTCAAGGCAAATAGCGCCTTCTCGAGTCACGGCTTGACGCACTTCAGCTGAAACACCGCCACCATCAGCTAACACATCTTTGGCTTCTGAACCATAAAGATCAATCAAATGATTTCGCTCATCTACTACAACATCTCCACCAACTAGAGGCTGTTCTTCAGTAGTGCTTTTTTGAACAGAAAGATCATGTAAATCTGCAGCCTCATCAACTACTCGTTCAGCCATAGAGCGGTAAGCAGTCAGTTTTCCACCTGCAATGGTAAGTACTTTCCCTGGACCAGTCCAAATTTCATCCCGTCGAGAAATTTCCGACGGGTCCTTACCCGGTTCAGAAATCAATGGTCGTACACCCGACCAGCTAGTAACAATGTCACTTGGTTTAATAGGTTCACACAAAAAACTACGATTCGTTGACTCAAGCAAGTAATCAACATCTTCTTCTGTTACACCCGGCCACCAATCAGCTTCCGGATAAAAGGTGTCGGTTGTTCCGAGATAAGTGGTGTTACCTCGCGGAACAGCAAACATACTTCGCTTATCAATAGCGGTTAGAAGAATGGTGTCATTTAGAGGTAGACGTTCATGTGGCAAAACAAGGTGTACGCCTTTGGTGATACTTAAATAATTTGGTTCGTTCGGATCTTCAAGAGACCGAACAGAATCAACCCATGGACCGGCAGCATTCACGATTGCTTTCGCACGAATTATCGTTTCTAAAGACTCTCCTTCAAGAGAACTTCTTACTTTTACACCAGTAACGATCTCATTCTCAAATATGAATTCGACGGCTGGGGCGTATGTCAGAATAAGCGCACCATCAGATGCGGCTGATCGGGCGTTAGCTAACGTCAAACGCGAATCATCAGTCACAAACTCGATGTAACGCACAGCCCCAGTAGTTCCGTCTGTAGCAGCTAAAGGCTCCCGCTCAATAAGGTCGTCAAAATCCCAAACCTCATGATGGTCCTCTTTCGGAACCTTTCCGAGCTTTTCAAAGGTCCACATTGCTGTACGAAATTTTGCGAGACCTGCGGCTGAACGCGTGGGTAAAAGAAATCCTGTCTTACGAGTTAAATGGGGTGCTATCTCTCTTAATACTTGACGTTCTCTCGCAGCATCACGTACTAACCCGACATCTCCTTGAGCAAGATAACGAACACCGCCATGAATCATTTTTGAACTACGACTACTTGTTCCTGAAGCAAGATCCTGCGCTTCCACAAGAACAACAGATAATCCTCGCGACGCTGCTGAACGAGCTACACCTGCACCAGTGATACCTCCACCTATTACAAGAACATCAAAATGTTCACTTTCTGCGCGAGCGAAGAGTTTTTCTCTATCTCGATTATCTAAATCTTGAGGTCGCAACGACGATATATCACTAACCATGCCTCATACCCTAGGTTTAAGAAATCCATCTCATAATCATCCGGCCATATAAGTTGAAAATATTTGAATTATGAAATTCTTTAAATCAGTGCGAAGATTTGAGTACAGTACGTCGATCTTCATAATTTGCAGGAGAATTTATTGATGACAGACAGTTTCAAAATGCTTTGGATTGACATAGACACGCTGAGACCAGATCATCTCGGTTGTTACGGGTATGAACGTCCTACCAGTCCAAACATTGACCAATTAGCAAAAGAAGGTCTTCGGCTTGAAGAGTTATACACCTCAGACTCTCCCTGCTTGCCGTCAAGATCAGCGTTACAAACAGGCATGTTTGGGATTCACACCGGTGCAGTTGGTCATGGAGGTACTGCAGCTGACCCATTTAGTGAAGGGCTACGACGAGGATTTCAATCTCCCCGAGCCTTTCATAGTTTTGCTTCAGTCCTATCACGGAAGAAAATTTGGACGGCGACAATAAGTGTTTTTGCACAAAGGCATTCCGCGATGCATTGGTATGCAGGTTTCAACGAAGTCATACAGGATGGATATAACACGTACTTCAGTGAAGGAGTGACTCCTCATGCTCTGGAATGGCTAAAACGCAATGCCCAACGAGATTCTTGGTTTCTTCATGTCCATGTTTGGGACCCGCATACGCCATATACCGCTTCAGAAGAAATGGCGGAAAACCTCGGAGATCAACGACCTGATTGGATAACGCAAGAAATTTTAGAAAAGCATCAAACACTTGCAGGGCCACATTCAGCTTCAGAAACTCTGGGCTTTGATCCAGATAGTGACGTATCAAAATATTTTTCACGCTTTCCATTAATGTCCCCGACACTACAAACGCTTGCAGATGTAGACCGAATGTTTGATGGTTATGACACCGGAATAATGCGTGCCGACAGCATGGTCGGAAAACTTATGAATGCGTTAGATGAACAAGGAGTCATCGATGAAACAGCAGTTGTTGTTTCATCAGATCACGGAGAAAATTTCGGAGAACTAGGGGTCTACTGTGACCATCAGACTGCTGATGAATACACCCATCATCTACCCGGAGTTATTAAATGGCCAGGACTTAAAGGAGCTTCCCAAGGCGGATCAGATAAAGGCAAACATTATCAAGTAGACCTTGCTGCCTCGGTGCTTGAAATAGCTGGGGCTGAAGTTCCGGAATCTTGGGATGGGGTTTCTTTCGCTGATTCGCTTAAAGACGGGACGGGGCAAGAGGATGGAACTTCTGGGCGAGAATCGTTAGTTCTTTCCGCAGCGGCGTGGACAGTGCAAAGAAGTTTGCGATGGGAAAATTGGCTCTATATGCATACTCGGCATGATGGCTATCACTGTTTCCCAGAAGAAATGCTTTTTAATCTTGATGAAGACCCGCATCTATTAAATGACTTAACAGAAACAGAGCCTCAAATAGCTGCCTTTGCTGCTGAACAACTAGCAAAGTGGAAAGAAGAAATGCTTTCTTTGTCTATCCACGACGTCGACCCTCACGACATCGTTCTTAAGGAAGGTGGGCCATTTCATATTTGGGGACAGTTACCCGCTTACATTGAACGTCTTCGTGCCACTGGAAGAGAGCCAATAGCCAAAGATTTAGAAATGAGATACCCAGAAGCCGCTGCCGGTAAAGATCCACAGCCACCGTGGTTTTATTAATAAGAAGTGACAAAAAGTTAAGTTAGGAAACATATGAATACGCCGAACACGAATGACATGGTTCATATTGCTCGATGGGAATGGGGAGAAAAAGAATGGTCTCCCTTTTCATCAGCGGAAATGGATCGTAGGCAAAATGATCTACGCGCACATATGGAAAGAGAAAATATTGATGCTTGTCTCCTTACTTCATGGCATAACATCTGCTACTACTCCGGATGGCTTTATTGCTATTTCGGGCGGAAATACGGGATGGTTATAGACCAAAAAGTTGCAACTACTATTTCAGCTGGCATAGACGGGGGACAGCCATGGAGGCGCACCCATGGTGAAAACATTGTTTATTCCGACTGGCGTCGCAACAACTATTACGAAGCGGTCAAAGAACTAATCCCAAAAGTAAAACGACTGGGCGTTGAATTTGATCATCTCAGCGTTGATCAATTTCAAGCTTTATCTGCAGCCTTCCCCGATGTCGAATTGGTTGATGTCGGTACACCCACAATGTGGATGCGTACTATTAAGTCATCTGAAGAACATGATCTCATTCGCCATGGAACACGAATTTGTGACCTAGGTGCAGATGCGTGTGTAGAAGCAGTAGCAGCTGGTGTCGCTGAACACGAAGTAGCTCTTGCAGTTACAGAAACAATGGTTCGTGAAATTGCCGACACTTTTCAGTTCGTTGAACTCATGGACACGTGGACATGGTTTCAGTCCGGTATAAATACCGATGGAGCTCACAATCCAGTTACTAACAAAATTATTGAATCTGGAGACATTTTGTCTCTAAACACATTCCCAATGATTTTTGGGTACTACACCGCTCTTGAAAGAACCCTGTTCTGCGACCACGTTTCAGATGAGCATCTACGTTTGTGGGAAATAAATGTAGAAGTCCATGAACGAGGACTGGAACTAATAAAACCGGGCGCACGCTGCTGTGACATTGCCTCAGAATTAAACGATATTTACCGCAGTTATGACCTGCTTCAATACCGTTCTTTTGGGTATGGACATAGTTTCGGAGTGCTCAGCCACTACTACGGTCGAGAAGCAGGAGTAGAACTTCGAGAAGACGTTGAAACAACACTTCAACCCGGGATGGTTGTCTCCATGGAGCCAATGATTGCGATTCCTGAAGGTCAACCAGGGTCAGGAGGATACCGAGAACACGACATCCTCATTGTGGGAGAAACTGGAGCAGAGAATATTTCTGGATTTCCGTATGGGCCAGAACACAATGTAATTGGGGGATAGTTAAGCGAAGACTAATTTTCTGCTTTTCCAAAACCACCACCACCAGGAGTTTCAATCTCGAATCTGTCTCCAGGATTCACGAAAGTTTGGGCGCTAGCTCCGAATTCGACCACTGTGCCGTCAGCATGAATCAGGCGAGTATGACCAACGGCTCCGGGTTCACCACCATCCACCCCATAGGGCGGCACAATACGATGCCCGGAGAGCACATTGACTTCCATCGCTTCGTTGAATAACACGCGCCTAACTGTTCCATCACCGCCGCGCCGGTAACCATTTCCGCCAGAGCCTTTCCGAATATGGAAAGTTTCAAGCAGAATCGGAAAGCGCCACTCAAGAACCTCTGGATCAGTAAGACGAGAATTGGTCATATGAGTATGTACCGCGTCGCAACCATCAGCATTCGCAGTTGCACCGGCACCACCGCAAATAGTTTCATAATTTTGATAATTATCATTGCCCCAAATGAAATTATTCATTGTTCCTTGCGGAGCAGCTAAAACACCTACAGCACCAAACAATGTGTCCACAATCACTTGGCTAGTTTCCACATTTCCCGCAATAACAGCTGCTGGATATGAAGGATTAATCATTGATGGCTCTGGCAAAATAATTTGGAGAGGTTTCAAACACCCGGCGTTAAGTGGAATGTCGTCGTTGACTAAGCAACGAAAAACATAAAGAACTGATGCGTGAGCGATCGATGAAGGAGCGTTGAAGTTACCTGGGTGAGTGTCGCTAGTCCCCGTAAAGTCAATGCAGGCTGATCGATTTTCATGATCAACTGTTATCTCCACAGATACTTGATGCCCATCATCCATTAGATAGGTAAAGGATGAGTCAGTTAAAGCATCAATAACGCGACGCACCGATTCTTCCGCATTGTCTTTCACATGCTTCATGTAAGCGTGGACAACATCAAGACCGAAATGGGCGATGACTCTACGAAGCTCACTTGTCCCTTTCTCACAAGCTGCGACTTGAGCTTGGAGATCAGCAATGTTTTGCTCTGCGTTGCGGGCTGGCCATTTACCGCCGGTTAGTAAACCATGAATATGGTCATAACGAAAACGCCCATCTGAAACAAGTAGAACGTTGTCTAGCAAAACTCCTTCTTCGTCAACTGTGGTCGAATCAGCAGGCGCCGAACCGGGAACGCTTCCACCGACATCTGCGTGATGGCCGCGAGACGCTACATAAAAAATAATTGACTTTTCATCGTCGTCAAAGACCGGTTTTATTACTGTGATGTCTGGAAGATGAGTACCACCGTTATAAGGAGCGTTCATTACGTAGACGTCGCCGGGAGTCATAACGGGGTTTTGTCGAATTATTGATTTTATGGATTCGCTCATTGAACCTAAATGAACAGGCATGTGTGGAGCGTTAGCAATTAGATCCCCGTCGGGATCAAATAAAGCACAAGAAAAATCTAAACGCTCTTTAATGTTTACTGAAGCGGCAGTGTTCTCAAGCACAACTCCCATTTGTTCAGCGATATTCATGAAAAGGTTGTTGAAGATCTCTAACTGAACAGGATCTACATCAGTACCAATAGCTGCACGTTCCGGAAGGGCGACAACTCGTTCAAGTATTAAGTCCCCATTTTTGTTAGCAGTCGCTGACCATCCAGGTTCAATAACTGTGGTTCCTGTTTCTTCAACCAAAACTGCAGGCCCTAAAACCGGCTCCCCAGTTCTTAATGAAGACCGAGCTCTGAAAGGAGTTTTATGGGTTTCTCCATTCATAACAGTAGAGAAAACCCCGAGTTGAGTATCAGTGACGTCTTTGTAATCTGATTTCAAATCTACGCTGTCGGACATTCCGACAGCTTCAACTTGTAGTGATTCAATAATTAGTTCTTTTTCTGGAGAAATAAATCCGAATCGTGAACGGTGCTGTTCTTCGAAAGCATTTTGTACCGCTGAACATGAACCTGCATCAACTTGGAGCGCGGTATCGGATCCTGCGTAGCGGACACCGAATCTCTTCATAGTGGTGATCCGGTTATCTGCTACTCCTTGTGTTTTTACAATGTTTACACTTTCGGTTTCCATAGAATCCCATCGAGGTTCAAGGCTGATCAATAATTCTTCAGACAACGGTGACTCCACCGCACCCTCGCTGAGATGACGAATATCGGCTAAACCAATTCCCAAAGCTGAAAGCACACCAGCATGCGGATGAATATGGATACGACTCACTCCTAAGCGGTCAGCGACTAGACAAGCATGTTGTCCTCCTGCACCACCAAAACAAACCAAGGTGTAAGAGGTGATGTCATAGCCTCTTTGCACAGAGATTTTTTTAATAGCGTTAGACATATTTTCAACCGCAATCGAGAGAAATCCTTCTGCAACAGACTCTGCCGATTGAGCAATCCCAGAAGCTTGTGAGATTTTTTCCGCGAGTTCATCAAATTGTTTAGTGACGGTTTCTACATCAAGTGGCTGATTTCCTTCAGGCCCAAAAACTTGAGGAAAGAATTCAGGACGCAATTTACCCAGTAAGACATTTGCATCGGTAATTGCAAGCGGTCCGTTATTCCCATAACAAGCCGGCCCAGGATCTGCTCCAGCAGAATCTGGTCCTACACGTAGACGAGAACCGTCAAAATGAAGAATTGAACCGCCACCAGCTGCCACAGTATGGATGTGAATCATTGGTGCTCGAACACGAACCCCTGCAACTTGTGTTTCATGTGTTCTCTCAAATTCACCGGCATAGTGCGATACATCGGTAGAAGTTCCTCCCATATCAAAACCAATGAGTCGATCAAATCCAGCAGTTTCTGCGGTTTTTACCATTCCAACTACTCCGCCAGCCGGACCGGAAAGTAAAGCATCTTTTCCACGAAAGTGACGAGCATCGGTAAGGCCACCATTGGACTGCATAAACATAAGATTCGGACCGGAGTCATCAGGACGAAGCTTTTCATCAACAGAGTTCACGTACCGACGCAAAATAGGAGATAGATACGCATCCACCACTGTGGTATCCCCACGAGAAACAAGCTTCATTAGGGGGCTCACTTCGTGGCTAACTGAAATTTGTTGAAAACCAAGTTCACTAGCAATTTCATGAAGAATTTTTTCATGCTCGGTATATCTATAACCGTGTAAAAGCGCTATAGCTATTGCATCAAAACCTTCACCCCGCACTTCCTCTAAAAGAGTTCGCGCTGCAGAAACATTGAGTGGTGTGATGACCAAACCATCAGCAGACACCCGTTCATTAACTTCAACCACTTTCGTATAAAGCATTTCAGGCAAAACAATGTCCAGCGCAAAAAGTTCAGGACGGGCTTGATACCCGATTCTTAAAGCATCTGCAAAACCACAGGTAGTTATAAGAGCGGTGGGTTCCCCTTCTCGTTCTAATAAAGCATTTGTCGCAACAGTGGTCCCCATCTTCACTGCAGAAATCTCGTCAAATGGCAAAGGATCATCAGCCGAAAGGCCAAGAAGTTCACGGATACCTTCAATTGCAGCATCTTCGTAAATACGAGAATTTTCAGAAAGTAACTTATGAGTAACAGTTGAACCATCAGGGCGACGTGCTACAACGTCGGTAAAAGTACCGCCCCGATCAATCCAAAATTGCCATCCAACCATTACAACCTCTCAAATTTGTCTAATTAGGTATTCTGATCCGTTCCCCCCTAGCCAGACAACCCCTAATCAGGCTACGTTGCGATAAAGGAATAGAACCTCAAATAAAAGTTTGGAGTAAAAATGCCTGATGTAGAACTAGATTTTAGCCGCGAAGAGTACGCGCTTCGGCTTGCCAAAGTACGCTCAGCGATGGAAACCAGAGGCATAGAAGTTCTTGTTTCAGCTGATCCCTCAAATATGTCTTGGCTCACCGGCTATGACGGGTGGTCGTTTTACACACCACAAGCGGTTTTAGTAACCCATGATGACGACCCGATCTGGTGGGGACGTGGCATGGATGCAAAAGGGGCTTTACGGACGGTTTATATGGATGAACGTCACGTTGTCGCATACTCAGATGACCATGTTATGTCAACGGAAAAACATGCCTACCAGCATTTAGCTGCTCTCCTCGCCGATTCACGTTTCGACCAAGCAGTGGTTGGAGTGGAACTAGATAATTACTACTACTCAGCAGCCTCCCATATCCACCTTCTAGCTGGTCTTCCGCAAGCACAAATCGTAGATGCCACAGGTCTCATTAATTGGCAGCGCACAATTAAATCCGAACAGGAACTTGTCTATATGCGCAGGGCTGCACGCATTGTAGAAAAAATGCATCACCGCATTCTTGAATTAATTGAACCCGGGATGAGAAAAAATGATTTAGTTGCGGAGGTCTATCACACTTCAATTGCGGGGACAGAAGAGTTCGGAGGAGATTATCCCGCCATTGTCCCACTTATGCCTACAGGAGTTGACGCATCAGCTGCGCACATAACTTGGGACGATAAGCCATTTAAATCGGGCGAAGGAACCTTTTTCGAAATAGCTGGAGTTCATCGGAGATACCATGTTCCACTCTGCCGGTCTGTGTTCCTTGGCGATCCTCCCCAAAAGATGGTCGACGCTGAAAAAGCTCTCGTGGAAGGACTTGAAGCCGGACTTCAAGCAGCTCAATCAGGGAATCGAGCCTGTGACATAGCAAATGCTCTTCACGAAACGCTTGCTCGCGCCGGCATTGAAAGAGATGCCCGCTGCGGATACCCCATCGGACTTAGTTACCCACCTGACTGGGGTGAGAGAACGATTTCACTTCGCGGCACAGATGAATCTGAACTAAAACCCGGTATGACTTTTCATTTCATGCCAGGTCTCTGGATGGATGATTGGGGAATGGAAATTACTGAAAGTTTCATGATTACTGAAAGTGGACCCGCAGAAACGTTTGCTGATTTTCCAAGAAAGCTTTTTATCAAAAAATGAACGACACCACCTTAGCGAAAACACTAAACATTCTTAAAGAACTCATTGGTTTTGACACCGTTGCTTTGACTCCGAATCTTGACCTCATCAACTATGCAGAGAAATATTTAAGCGACCTCGGGGCAAGAATTATTCTCACCCACAGTTCAGACGGAGAAAGGGCAAATCTCTTTGCTTCTTTTGGCCCAGAAATGGATGGAGGAATAGTTCTTTCAGGACATTCAGATGTAGTTCCAGTTAACGCAGCCGACTGGGTTACACCACCT
Source organism: Actinomycetota bacterium (assembly GCA_902634555.1). Lineage (GTDB taxonomy): Bacteria > Actinomycetota > Acidimicrobiia > Acidimicrobiales > MedAcidi-G1 > MedAcidi-G2B. The sequence continues at coordinate 1,130 of CACPKO010000005.1, read as the reverse complement.
TTTCAAGCCGACCAACGTGATGACTGTATTTTTGGACGAGGTACCGCCGACATGAAAGGTTTTATCGCCTGTGTGCTGGCCATGGCACCATGGTTTGCTTCACTCGATCTCATTAAACCTTTACATATCGCCCTTACCTTTGATGAAGAAGATGGCTTTCATGGGGCACCAATTCTTTTAGAAGACTTGAGAGAAAAAAACATTAAACCTGATGCGGTAATTATCGGAGAACCAACTGGACTAGAAGCCATTGCAGCTCATAAGGGCTGCTATGAATATGCCACCACAATCAAAGGGCTCAACGGACATAGTTCTGAACCAGAAAAAGCAGTTAACGCCGTTCAATATGCTGCTCGATTCATTAGTCGACTCATGGAATTAACTTCAGAAATGACTTCCAGAGCGCCTCACGACAGCCCATATCAGCCACCTTCAACAACGATGAGCGTTGGGACAATACACGGTGGGCAAGCTCGGTGTGTAGTAGCAGAACACTGCAAATTTGATTGGGAAATGAGACCGATTCAAAGATCCGACGCAATTTATGTACACGAACAGTTATCAGCCTTCTCAGATGAACTTTTATCTGAGATGAAAGAAATCCATCCAGAAGCTTCAATTGAGACAGAAAGAGTATGTGAAGTTGATGGCCTTGAATACGAAGAAAATTCACCTGCGCTTTCACTCATGGCCACGTTGCTAGAAAAATCAGATTTCGATGTGGTTTCTTATGGAACAGAAGCAGGTCTTTATCAGGCCGCTGGAATGCCTGCTGTTGTCTGGGGCCCTGGAGATATTGAAGTTGCTCATAAACCAGACGAATTTGTAAAAATTTCTGATTTAGAAACCTGTTTGTCAGTCCTAGAACGCTTAGGACAAGAAGTGTTGACAAAAACGGATTAAACGAAAGGACTAAATATGACTCGTATGACCCCAAGTGAAGCTTTCGTTGAAACTTTGGTTGCAAATAATGTGGACACCATTTTTGGAATCATGGGTTCGGCATTCATGGATGCAATGGATATTTTCGAACCCGCCGGCATTCGTTTTATTCCAGTTGTACACGAACAAGGTGCCGCACACATGGCGGATGGTTATGCAAGAGTCAGTGGTCGACACGGGGTAGTCAT
>CACPKO010000004.1 GCA_902634555.1 Actinomycetota bacterium | reverse complement strand
AGTCACGAGCCGAAGGCCTGTGGCCGTAACGATTATGTCGGCTTCCAAGACGTTCCCGGACGTTAAACGAATACCTCCTTGAACAAATGAGTCAATGTGTTCAGTGACAACAGAAGCTTTCCCGGATCGAATAGAGCTAAAGAGGTCACCGTTCGGGAGAAGGCAGAGTCTTTGATCCCAGGGATTGTATGAAGGGGTGAAGTGTTTATCAATGTCGTAGTCGCTTCCGAGCTCTTCTTGCACCCCTTGGAGTAAAAGCTCCTTGACTTCTTCTGGATTCGTACGGGTCTTTTTGTAAACGAGACCCTGACGGAAAATGTTCTTCTGTCGGGTGATCCAATAAGCGACCTTGCCAGGAAGAATCTTTCGCAGAAAGTTAGCTATTCGATCTTGATCCGGCCGGGAAACAACGTAAGTTGGGGAGCGTTGCAGCATCGTCACATGTTTGGCGTCAGAAGCCATTGCTGGAACTAACGTCATTGCGGTCGCTCCCGATCCGATTACCACAACTTTCTTATCTGTGTAGTCAAGATCCTCTGACCATTGCTGAGGATGAACAATTTGTCCTGCGAAGTCTTCTACGCCTGAAAATTCTGGGGTGTAACCTTCCTTGTAGCTGTAATAACCAGAGCACATGTAAAGAAAGTTGCAAGAAAAAAGAACCGTTTCTTGAGAATCTGATGATCGGGCTTCAAGAGTCCATTTAGAGTCTTCTGAACACCATGAAGCGCTTGAAACAGTATGACCAAATTTGATTTTCTCTCGCATTTCGTATTCGTCGACAGTTTCTTCTAAATATTCAAGAATTGAAGGTCCATCAGCGATAGATTTCGCTTGCTCCCATGGCTTGAACCTGAATCCGAGAGTATGCATATCACTATCAGAGCGAATACCTGGATAGCGGAATAAGTCCCAGGTTCCGCCAAGATTTTCACGTCCCTCTAGAATTCCCCAACTTCTACCAGGACACATTTTCTGTAAGTAGTAAGCCGCGCTGATACCAGAAATCCCTGCACCAACGATCAGCACATCAAAATGTTCTTCGGCTTCTGTCACAGCATCTCCTTGACTTACCTTACAGTCATCGTATTTTAGTAAAGCAAATAGATATGCAACAAAACCTATTCATTCTTAGCCATGTACGAAATCTGCGTCCCTTTACGTGTAACTGAATCTGTCGCCCGATCAAGCCCTAACATGATCGCTTCAGAGGGATCTAGCCCTTGTGCCAGACCATGTGCGAATGCACCAACGAAAGCATCGCCAGCCCCAGTGGTATCAACGGCGTCAACTTTCCCCGCAGGGTAAGTAACAAGGCCGACGTCTTGATTAGCGAAAATAACACCTTCTTCACCCACCGTCACAATAAGAGAAAATTCCTTACCGGACACGAAAGAAGAAATCGAAGACTCACTCACAGCTTCATTTGACAAAGCAAGAAACTCGTTCTCATTCGGTATCAGCCAATCAGTTAGTTCTAAAAGACCCTCAGGCAAAGTAGCGATTCCGGTTGCAGGTGCGGGATTAAGAATCGTTGTCGCCCCGATTTCTTTTGCAGCTAAAAAAGCTCCGTAAGTAGCATCGGCAGAAACCTCAAGCTGCCCGACAACAACATGGGGTGCGAGATTGAGAATCCCTTCTCTTGCTGACTCTGGTGTCAATTCAAAATTCGCGCCCGGAACGATGATGATTCTATTTGTTCCATCGGGTTCAACAAGAATTGTTGCAACACCAGTTGGGCCCTTTCCTACAGTCAGATACGTAAGGTCAATATCGTGTTTTTCCAAATTTTCTCGATATGAATCACCGTACACATCTTTCCCTAAGCAGTTGATGAAACCGACTCGTGAACCAAGTATCGACGCCATAACAGCTTGATTGGCGCCTTTTCCTCCAAATGTCATTTGAAAGCTCTCTCCAACAATCGTTTCGCCGGCTTCGGGAACGCGCGGAGAGTACGAAATCAAATCAATCATGGTTGAACCAACCACGACAACGGAATTGTGTTCTTCTTGAGACATAATGGCTATCTAAATAGTAGACCTACATTAAGGGTAAAAACCTTGACCTTGAACATTCGTAAACTTATAACGCGACATGAAGAAGTCCGCATTGAAGGCGGAAAAGTAGCCGATCCCGCACTACACCTCTACGGAGTGGCAGCTGTTATAACAAATCCATGGGCCGGAGAAGAATTCGTTGAAGATCTGCGTCCAGAAATACTAGCCACTGCTCCTGAACTTGGAGAAGAAATGGTTCCACGTTTAGTAGAGATGGCAGGCGGCGGAAACTTAATTGAGGCTTACGGAAAAGCAGCAATGGTTGGAACTAGCGGAGAGGTCGAACACGGATCTGCGCTAATTCACACATTACGCTTTGGAAATGTCTTTCGCGATGCCGTAGAAGGCACTGCCTATCTTTCTTTCACTAATTCCCGTGGGGGCCCTGGTGCCGTGGTTTCTATTCCCATGATGCACAAAATTGATCCAGGTTGGCGCTCACACTATTTAACTCTTGAAATGGTTATCCCTGATGCTCCTGCACCTAATGAAATAGTCGTAGCTATCGGAGCGTCGGTAGGGGGGCGCCCACATCATCGAATTGGAAATCGTTACTCCGACATGGAAGAAATGGGTATAAAAAAAGACGATGATTAAAGAAACTATTTATAAATTATGAAGACAGCATTATGCGTGACGTTACCTATTGATCGGAGATCAGTGTGAATGACTATTTGATGTACATCGATGGAGAATTTTGCGAAGCATCTGACGGTGGGCGTTTTAATTCGATAAATCCATCAACAGGTAAACCCTGGGCGACTGCTCCTGCAGCTACTGAAGAAGATGTAGATCGGGCAGTGAAAGCAGCGCACCACGCACTTTATGAAGGTCCTTGGTCCAAAATGACTGCCACTGAGCGTGGAAAAATGCTTTTCAAGTTAGCGGATCTGATGACGGAAAATTCAGAAATACTCGGTTCGGTTGAAACTACCGACAGTGGAAAGCTTGCTGTAGAAACACGTGGCCAATCTGCTTACGTCGCTGAGTACTACCGATACTACGGAGGGTTAGCAGACAAGGTCGAAGGACGAACACTTCCCATAGATAAACCAAATCTTCATGTTTTTACTACCCAAGAGCCCATCGGTGTTGTCGCAGGCATTGTTCCTTGGAATGCTGAAATGCTATTGACTGCCACCAAAGCCGCTCCAGCACTAGCTGCGGGAAATACCGTGGTTATAAAATCTTCAGAAGAAGCACCCGCCCCTGTTTTAGAATTTGCTCGACTTGTTGATGAAGCTGGATTTCCACCTGGTGTTTTTAATCTGATTACGGGTTTTGGAGAACCTTGTGGGCGAGCACTCACTAGCCACCCGTTAGTAGCAAAGATTTCCTTTACTGGCGGCGTAGATGCTGCCAGACATGTTGTAGAGAATACCTCCCGAAATTTCGCTCCTGTATCTCTAGAATTAGGTGGAAAATCACCAATCGTGATTTTCGATGACGCCGATATTGAAGGTGCAGTAAATGGTGCGGTAGCCGGAAATTTTGGGGCTTCTGGGCAAAGCTGCGTCGCAGGATCACGCGTTTTTGTGCAAAGCGGAATTTACGACGAATTCATTAGTGAAGTAATAAAACGAGCTGAATCGGTACAGATCGGAGATCCTCTAGATCCGGAGACTCAAGTTGGCCCATTAGCCACACAAGCTCAACGTGACCGGATTGAAACGACTTTGGCAACATCACAAGAACAGGGGGCCGTCATACATACGGGTGGTTGTCGCCCAGAAGGATTCGAAGACGGATGGTATTTCCAACCCACTGTTCTAGCTTGCCCAAATCAATCAGTATTGAGCACACAAGTAGAGCTTTTTGGCCCAGTAATGTCAGTTTTAAAATTTGAAACTGAGGAAGAAGCTATTGCATTGGCTAACGACACAGAATTTGGACTCGGGGCAGGTGTCTTTACATCTAACGTTGCCAGAGCCCATAGGGTTTCTGGCGCAATTCGATCCGGCATTGTTTGGGTGAACACTTACCGAGCGATATCCCCGATAGCCCCCTTTGGCGGTTTCCGACAAAGCGGGTATGGAAGAGAAGCTGGAATCAATGCCATCTATGACTACACACGCACTAAAAGCGTGTGGATCAATACGGGGGATGAGCCGATGGCGAATCCTTTTGTAATGCGATAGCAGAGAAAGCAACTAGAATTCACTAATGGACCATTACTTGGCGTTCCTTCTTGGACTTATAGGACTAGTATTTTCCGCCGACCAGTTTGTCAAAGGATCGGCGTCTGTAGCCAAAATTTACAGAATCCCTCCCGTGTTGATAGGGGCGGTTCTTCTCGGTTTCGGCACCTCGCTACCTGAGTCCTTGGTTTCAGTTACAGCAGCAGCGACAGGAGACCTTGATATAGCAGCAGGAAATATTATTGGTTCAAATGTGGCGAATTTGGGCTTAGTGATGGCTTTTGCCGTCATGATTTCAAAGATTGGAATGAAAGTATCTAGAGAAGTATTTTTCCAAGAGGGCGTAATGACACTGTGCGCTACTGTAGCGCTGGCCATTGTCCTGATGAACGGGTCAATACGTAGAGAAGAGGGAGCATTATTACTCATTGGAGGGATTGCTGTTCTTTGGCGAATACTTCATAACAGCGGGGGTCGAGAAACATCTTTTGAATCTGTTAAGGGTTTCCGAAAGTCAACGGAAATTCTTCGGGTCACAGTTGGCCTTAGCGGAACTGTAGTGGGAGCCTTTTTCACTGTTCGAGGCGCCGCTGGACTTGCAGAGTCTTGGGGCCTTACTGGCGGATTTGTTGGCTTTTTACTTATCGCTATAGGGACTTCATTGCCTGAGCTTGTTACGACAGCAGCGTGCGCTAGACGCGGCGAGATGGAGTTAATAATTGGTAATCTTTTTGGATCTAACATCTTTAATTGCCTTTTAGTGGGTGGCCTTATGGGAGTGGTCGGACCAGGTGAAATCAGTGCTCCGAATATCACTGGTTCCGGATTAATTTTCATGCTTCTCGTTACGGTGACACTCCTCGGTCTAACGGCAAAAGAAAGAGAGATCCCTAAAAGCGGTGGAGCTGTACTCCTCGCCATCTACCTCGTAGCAGCGATCTTCTTAGGCATGAACTCTTCAACCCCCTCGATCTAAATCATGGTGAATTAGATGGATGCACAATTTGATAACGAGACCACACCCGAGTTGCAACAAAACGGGAGTTCAACTTTACTTCTTAGCGATCAGTGGAACATTGGGGAAAACCCAAATGGCGGATATTTGATAATTCCAGCATTGAGAGCGATGCAACTGCGAGAAGAGCACCCAGACCCTCTTTCAGTGACCGCACATTTTTTACGACCCGGAACAGGGGGCGAGCTCGCTCAAATAGACACAGAGGTTCTACGAAGTGGTCGCTCAGTAACTACCACGAGAGGGTCGTTGTCGCAGAACGGAACGACTCGCCTTGAACTAGTTGCAGCTTTTGGAAATCTTGTTGAAGGCACCGGGCACGATTACGAGATATCTGTACCGCCTCCACTAATTCCACCTCCTGAAGAGTGCGTCGGACGTAGCGGTGAACAACAAGGGGTTGACTTAGTTATAAATAATCGGATTGAGATGAGAATGGCTCCGGTGGATACAAACTCAGAAGAACCTAAAAAGGCAGAGGTGTCAGGTTGGATACGACTTTTAGATGGCAGAGATCCGGATGCTCTCAGTTTGGTTCTCTTCGCGGATGCTTTTCCGCCACCAATTTTCAGTTATGTAGGAAGAGTGGGATGGGTGCCAACTATTGAGTTCACTGCCCATATACGGTGCCGGCCTGCGCCTGGTTGGGTTCAAGGAAAATTTTGGACCGAGGACCTCAAAGATGGCAGGATGATAGAAACTGGTTTGCTTTGGGATTCTGCTGGGAACCTAGTCGCCCAGTCAAGACAACTAGCTATGTTTTTACCCTTAGATTCTTAACTTCCAGTCCAATTTGGTGGACGTTTTTCAGCAAAAGCTACCGGGCCTTCACGTGCGTCATTTGATGTGAATACTGGGATCTGCAACTCCGTGTTCAAAGCCCAAAGTTCTTCTTCTGTTAAACCTTGTGTAGTTGCTTGAATGATTTTCTTTGACGCAGCTACCGCTAATGGGGCATTCTGAGCAATTCTTTCCGCTAAGGCTAGAGCTCCCTCTACCGCTTCACCTTTCGCAGTTACTCGAGCAACCAGCCCGTAGTTAGCTGCTTCCTCTGCGGTTATTGGATCTGCCGTGATTGCCATTTCCATCGCTTTGCTAAACCCGACTCGACTTGGAAGGCGCAGAAGGCCACCCGCGGCAGCATAAAGGCCTACTCCCACTTCCGGAATACCAAGTTTGACACCTTCGGCGGCAACGAGAAGATCACAAGTGAGCGCGAGTTCAAGACCACCGGCGAGGGCAAACCCTTCTACAGCTCCGATCAATGGCTTCTCAGCACCTGATTTGATGAATTTCATAAAGGGTCCAATATCTTCGCCTCGAGCGAAAGCCTTCAAGTCCATGCCTGCGCAGAATCCACGTCCTGCTCCGGTTAGAACTCCGGCGGTCAGATCAGAATCATCATTCAACATTTCGATAGCTGCCATTAAACCATGTGAAAGATCACCGTTTATCGAGTTCATAGCCTCGGGTCGATTCAAAGTTATTAGAAGAACCCTGTCTCGTTTTTCAGTTAGTACCGCTGTGTTCTCACTCATTATTTGTTTCTCCTATTTCGGCGGCATCCGTATGCCACCATCAACTCGAATAGTTTCTCCGTTCATGTATGGATTAGTGATTAGATCCATAACCATGAAAGCTAATTCTTCACCAGACCCAAGACGTTTTGGAAAGAGTACGGACTGCCCTAAGTGGGCTTTGAATTGTTCACTTGCTTCACCCTCACCATAGATAGGTGTGTCGATGAGACCTGGGGCAACAGTGTTCACTCGAATTCCCAAGACGGATAAGTCGCGAGCTATTGGAAGAGTCATTCCAACAACTCCTCCTTTAGATGCCGAATATGCACACTGTCCAATTTGACCGTCAAATGCGGCTGCTGACGCCATATTTACAACAGCGCCACGTGAACCATCAGCGTCGACAGGCTCTGTTTGTGCCATTGCTGCCGCTGATCGACTCAACATGTTGAAAGAACCAATCAAATTGACGTTGATAACGAATCTGAATGCTTCAAGATCCATAGGTTCGTTATTTCTATCTACTGTTCTTCCTGCGTATCCAAGCCCTGCTGAATTAACTAAGGCACGCAGTGGACCCATTTCTGAAGCCGCTGCGACTGCAGTATCTGCATCTTCGGTACTCGTGACATCGCATTTAACAAATAATCCACCTAATTCAGAAGCAACAGCGTTACCGCGTTCCTCGTTCAGGTCTGCAATAACGACGCGTGAACCAGCATCCGCTAATTGGCGGGCACTTGATTCTCCGATACCGGAAGCACCGCCGGTGATAATTGAGGAAGAACCCTCAAGTGACATTCTTGGCATCAGGAAGAAATCCTTTCAATAATTGTTGCATTGGCAAGACCGCCGCCTTCGCACATTGCTTGCAGTGCGTAACGTCCCTCTGTCCGTTCCAATTCGTTAAGCATCGTGGTCATTAATTTTGTACCTGACCCTCCGAGTGGGTGACCGAGCGCGATCGCTCCGCCATTTACATTTACCTTTTCAAGGTCTGCACCGGTTTCTTTTTGCCATGCTAAAACTACGGAAGCGAACGCTTCATTAATTTCGAATACGTCAATGTCTTCTACAGTGAGTCCACTGCGTTCAAATATTTTCGCTGTTGCAGGTATAGGGCCCTTAAGCATTGTCACAGGATCTGTTCCCGCGAGAGCAAAAGAATGGAAGCGGGCTCTTGGCTTTAACCCAAGCTGTTCGGCTTTTTCGGCACTCATAATCAAAACAGCGGCTGCGCCATCACATATTTGCGAGGAGTTTCCAGCAGTTATACGCCCGTCTTCCTTGAAAGCAGGCTTTAACGCGCTAAGTGTTTCTTCTGTGGTTCCTGGTCGGATGCCTTCATCAATGACGTGCATTTCTGTTTCTCCATCGATATCGATAGGAACAGGAATTACTTCATTTTCGAATCTTCCTTCAGTTGTTGCTTGTTCTGCTCTGCGTTGGGATTCTGCGCCAAAAGCATCTAATTCTTCACGTGTTATGCCGTATTCGTCAGCAACCATGTCGGCGCCGATACCTTGTGGTGGTAGGCCGGTTTCTGAATAACGTTCAACCATTGCGTCAGGGAAGGGGCTTCCCATTTGTCCGCCAACCACTGAACTTCCCATTGGGACGTTACTCATTGATTCAACTCCGGCAGCAATTACTATGTCGTAAGATCCTGCCATTACTCCTTGTGCGGCGAAATGTATCGCTTGCTGACTAGAGCCGCATTGGCGGTCCACAGTGGTGGCTGGGACTGATTCTGGCCATCCAGCAGCGAGAACTGCGGAGCGACCGATATTTAGTGATTGTTGACCGACCTGCATTACGCAACCCATGACGACGTCATCGACGAGAGATGGGTCAAGGTTGTTTCGTTCTGCTAATGCGTTAAGGGTGAGTGCTGCTAAATCTGCTGGATGCCAGTCCTTTAGTCTTCCATTTCGGCGCCCACCAGGGGTCCGCACCGCATCAATAATTACTGCTTCATGCATTTTTTTCTCCTTATTAGTCCAGCAACGCTGGGTAAACTTTAAAAGTATTTGAAGATCTGTATTTTGGTGATTGTAATACAAATCAATTCTTTCTCCCCAATTGACCTTTGATTTATGAAAATTCCCTTCTTTAAGTGAGACTGCAATACCGGAGAACTACAATTAATTCAAAATAGGCAACGCAACCAATAGCGTTGCTTTGATTGGGGGGAAGTATGCATTTTGCGATACATGCAATTGATAGGAACGATGCTGGAGATTTGCGTTTGCAGACACGTCCAAACCACTTGAAGTATCTAGAAGACTTTGAAATTCTTTATGCAGGGCCGTTACTTGATGAAAATCAAGACATGTGTGGATCATTAATTGTTTTCGAAGCTGACGATCTTGAAGATGCTAAGAAAATTGCGAGTGACGATCCTTACGCAAAAGCAGGGCTTTTTAGCCAAGTGCACGTAACCGGTTACAAACCAGCCATTGGTCCGAAGTAACTAGAGCGAAGCTAAAAAATCAAGAAGTATCGGGTTGACCATTTCTGGTTTCTCCAGATTTGGTGTGTGCCCAGCTCCTTCAATAACAATGAACTGAGTTTCACCGCCTAGAAGTTCCGCCATTCGTTTCCCTCGTTCTAACGGTATGGAAGCGTCTGAATCCCCATGGAATACCAAAGCAGGGCATTTAATTTCTGGTAAACGATTGTCTATATCGTCACGTTCAAATAGGCATTCTGTTGCGTCAGCCCAGCGCTCTGGGTTCCGTGAATTCCATTTACCTCGCCAAAACTCAACTTCTTGATAGTCAGGAGCAAATAAGAAAGAAGCGAGTGTCTCACCCAGGGGGCCAGACATGCCATTTTCAAGCATTGCTTCGTGTAGGGATTTATAGAGAGTCTTTTCGTCGTCCGCTAATGCCGAACCTTCACTATCAACTAGAACTAAGGCTTTAACTCGATCAGGTTGAAGCAAAGTAGCACGCATCGACAAGAACCCTCCTTGCGACATTCCCGCCAGCACTGCTGTTTCTATCTCTAAGAAGTCCATAAGTGAAAGCAAATCTTCGGCTAAGTCCCAGTAAGTGAACTCACCTTGATGCGAAGTTTGACCCCATCCGCGTTCATCGTAGGTCACGACGCGCCAACCAGCAGATACAAGCGGTTCAATCTGTTCCGACCACATTTGATGATCCATGGAAAACCCATGGGAGAGAATAATTGCTGGACCCGATCCTCCATGGTCTACATAGTGAATGCTTTGATTATCAATATTCATGAATGGCATTGTTTTCTCCTTATATTTTAAAGAATGGTCCGTCTAGGACTCTCTTGATTTATCTTGAGTTCGAATTCGTCGAGAAACTATATGAAAGATTTGCCCGGAACGAGCAACGATTGGGCGGAAAGGGGACTGTCGATCTATAGGAACAGCTTCACGTACTCGAACTCGATACGTTAAGTAAATAAAGAGAATTGTGAAGACTGCTACAAATGTCCAGTAGAACCCGCTGGGACCAAAAAAATTAATTGCTTGAGCAGTAATAATTGGGGAGACGACAGCTCCAAGACTGCTTACCAAAACAAGAGCAGAGGCGGCTGCGATTCTTCTTTCTAGAGGGATCCAGTCATTAGCCAATGCAAGAAATAGGCCATAAAGAGGAAATACAAAGGCCCCAAAACATAAGTGGATGAGAACTATCCACAACCCTGTTGTAGGCGTCAAAGCCCCCATTAGAGCTAATAAACCTGCAATAACTGTTGCTCCAATAATCACACTTCGTCGGGGGAAACGATCAGAGAGTGCACCAAGAGGGAACTGAAGTAAGACAGCGCCAACAAAACCTGCAGCAGTAAAAAGAGCGACCTTTTCCGTACTCATTCCAGCCTCTGTGCCATAAACAGTACTCATGGAACTAGTGCTTGCTTGAACAAAAGAAGCGAGAAACAATCCAACTACGGCTGCTGGAATAATATTGAAAAGTTCACCCAACTTCATCCTTTCTTCTTCTTGAAGCGGTGGAACGGAAGTAGCTGTGAGAGCAACTGGGATGACAGCAGAAGAAATCAAAACAGATGAAAAAATGAACATTCTAAAGCCAGAAGCATCCCCGAGATTTACCATCAGAAAACCAGCAGCGGTTCCACCCATCATGATCATCATGTATGTTCCTAAAACTTTTCCGCGGTCTTCATTACTGGCTTTAGCGTTTAACCAACTTTCAAGAACGACGAAAATTCCTGCATTGCAAATACCACTTATGAGGTAAACAATCATCCAACTTGCAGGCACCACAAAAACAGCGTTTACAAGAACCGCTATGGAGGCAGTTGATGCAAGAGCAGCGAATACACGCACATGGCCCACCGTATTTATCGCAACAATAATGAAACGAGCTCCAATGAGGTAGCCAGCAAAATGAAAAGCCATAACTAGCCCCATTGACCCGGCGGAGATACCTTCAGATTCTGCTCTGAGGGGTAATAAAATTCTTTGCAATCCATTACCGACTTGCAATAGCAAAAATGAGATGAATAGAGCTCCGACGCCCGAAAATACGGAGGTAGGTCGCTCGATAGTTATCTTTTGATTCACCGTAAGGACCTAATGCTCTGACCCACGAAATCAGGGAACTCGAAAGATAAATGCTTATCCATAAAGTTTCTGGCAATGGTGAGAACTGGATCCTGCATAGGTCCAACTTTGGGACTCTCACCATCTTTTCCTTGTATTACATGCAAAAGTAAAGCCTCTTGCGTAGCTGCCGGTTCAGAATTTCCCCCGACATAAAGTTCTTGAAGCCAATGAAGTCGTTTCTCATCGCATCCAAGAACCCAGCCTTTTACAAATACATCGGCCTCAACATGGACCTCTCGAAGAAATCTCACTCGGCTCTCTACTGTATAAAACGTTCCACTTTTCTCACGATAGGAAGCGTCAAACCCTAATTCTTCTAAGAGCATGTCGCCTGAATATCCGAAAATTACTCCGTAGTAGCCTTCAGTGAGATGGTTGTTGTAGTCGATCCATTCATGTGGAACTTTTGAACTCCAGCAGCGGATTGGTTCTGGCATATCGGCCATTTTGCCAACTTTCCGATTCTTTTAATCGTGCTAGGAAATAATGCGGCTTGCGTAATCTAAGGCAACTTTATGCCGGCTACAACCTCTGTACAGGGATCTTTAATGTAAATCGAGTTCTGGTGGAACAATGAGTCCAAATTCTTTTCCGGCGTCGGCTAAAACCTTAAATAGATACAAGCCAAAAGAGCGTTCACAAGAGAGAAGGAATAGAACCTGATCAGAATCAGCGCGCACTAAATCGCAGGATACCGCCCCAACTGAGGCGGAAAAAGAAGCTCCGTCTGGAACCATTGCATCAGAAAAATCAATATTGCATATTTTTTCTAAAAGACTTCCAGCAGAGTTACCCTCAACACTCATCAAAGCTCTTCCATGTGTGAGATTAGTTATTGCAACTCTGTCTCCGTAAGTCTCTAAAGTCTGAATCAGTGAGTTCGCCACAGCAGATGGATTGTAGAAGGTCCATTCACCGGGGCGACTGCCACATACCAGAGTTCCATCTGTTCTGAGCTTGCTTTCTCCGTATTTAACTCCAAGCTCTCCACTGAAGTCTTCTCCTTTCCTTTCCCGTAAGAGTATTTTGGTATAGGTGGAGCGGTCTCTAAGTTCGAGGGGCCGGTCATCTGACTGAAGAGCCTCGACAGGAATTGGAGTTCGGAAAGGAATGCTAGACATTTTGCCTACTTCCGCTTGGATCAAAATGGGCGTGTCCGCTAAGAACAGTAGCGGAAACCCTCTCACCACTGGCCAACAGAATCGTAATTTTAGAGTCTGGCTGCGATATCCCGGGGGCCACTTGCGCTAAACAAATTGAACGCTTAAGAGTGGGGGACATCCGACTAGAAGTCACTCTCCCCAAAATTTCGTTGCTGCTTCCATTAAGTATCTGAGCGGCTTCTTCAGGAACAACCATCGGGTCATCAGTTTGCACAGCAACAAGAACAGGGAGTTGATCATCAGTAAAGGAATCGGCAAGTTCCGGTAATCCCACCATGTCGTCCTTATCTAACTTAACCAAATTGTTCAATCCAACTGTTGGAGCTTTAGTCAACCCATCAGTGTCTTGCCCAACAATAAAATGTCCTTTCTCAAGACGAAGAATTCTCTGTGCTTCAACACCGAAAGGAGCGCAACCAAGGTCTTTACCAGCAAGTAACAGTGATTCCCAAACATGTAACGCGTATCCAGAAGGTATATGAAGTTCATATGACAACTCACCTGTGAATCCAATTCGCCAGATAACACAATTTTCAACTTCCGCTACCGTTCCCTCTCTCACACTGAAGTAGGGAAAACTCTCTGAAGACAAATCGACATCACTTACTAATTTTTCAAGAAGCGAACGAGAATTTGGCCCCGCAACATTGATACTTGTCAACCCACCAGTTACAGGAGTGATACATACATCCCAATCATTGCTGGTGTTCTGAAGCCAATCTTCCAATTTCTCCCAAACCGCACCTGCACCAGAAGAAGTGGTCGTCATAAGCCACCTATCGTCATCAAGCCGTCCAGTAACTCCGTCGTCAGAGATGACCCCGTCTTCTCCGACCATGACGCCATAACGGACCTTCCCAATCGACAGTGAACCCCAGCGATTCGTATAGACCTGATCTAATAATTTGCTGACGTCTTTTCCTTGAAGTTCAATTTTTCCTAGCGGAGTAACATCAATAATTCCGACATTATTTCTAACGTTAAGTGCTTCTGCGCTCGCATCTCCATAATGGTCAGGGCGCACCCACTGTCCAGCTAACAATGGGGCGGCACCATGCTCTTCATGCCAATCTTGAAGCGCCGAACGCCGAGTAGGCTCAAAAATTCTTCCGGCAAGCGCGCCAAGAGTTATCGGAGCAAAAGGTGGCCTCCATATTGTTGTTCCAATTTCAGCGAGAGGGGTACCTATTGAATTTGCTAAGACAGCGGCAGCGTTCACAGTCTCTAACTTTCCTTGTGCTGGTCCCATTGTTGCTGTGGTGTATCTTTTCATCAGTTCTATAGAGTCAAAACCTTCTTGTGCGGCTTGGACTAAATCGCTATATTTCACATCTTCTGAAAAATCTACAAACCCTTCATTCGTTGAGTAATAGCATTCAGGATGCTCTTCTCTCACCAAAGAGTTTCGAAGATCTTCAATTCGTTCAGGCGCAGGGATATTTGGGTTTCTTGCCCATGCCGTGGAAGTTTGCCTTTGATGTCTTAGTTTTAAGGCTCTATTAGCAGCTATTTTTCCTGTGTCGCTTCCATGAGCGCAAATTGTATTGAAATTTCCATTGCCGACAATGCCGCCTGTTGCGAGGACATCGTCGGGAAGTTCTTTAGGGAAATAGCGAGCAGCTTTCTGGTCGTATTCGGGTTTATCGCCGGCCATATTCAGAAGAGACGTCGGTGCTGTCCAACCGGCAGCGACGACTACAAGATCAGCATCTACTGATCTGCCATCTGAGAGTTCAACTGATTCCACACGCTTCTTTCCTTCGGCGGCAACAATCCGCTGTCCTTTTCGTGCGTCCACTATTTCAGCTATCTCAACTCCTGCCTTTTGCAGATCTCCAATTGCTGAGTCGCCCTCAGGGTTTGCAGTAAATACAACAGCGCGTTGTCCCGGTTTAACTGCCCATAGATTTATAAGGCGCCTAGCTGCACCTGAGAGCATCACTCCAGGTATGTCATTCCCTTTGAAAATATATGGTCGTTCGATAAGACCTGGAGCCACCACTAACGTCCCTACTCGAGCTTTAACGAGACGTTCTCGTGCTATTGAATGACTTCTCTGCATTACGGAAACCCAGTTGTGGTCATAACGGCCTGTCACTGTTGAATCAGTAAGCACCTCTATATTTTCGTTGCTTTCAATTTCCTTTATTAAGGATTTCATATTTGAAATTTCGGAAGTGTTTCCCCAACGTAAATGACCACCTAAATCTGATTCCATTTCAACGAGTAATACAGAGGCTCCTTCATTAGCTGCAGAGATAGCCGCAGACATTCCGGCAGGGCCCCCTCCCGCTACGAGGACATCTGGATGAACATAGCGTTTGTCGTATGTAGAGGTAGAGGGAGTTTCCCAGTGAATCTTCCCACCTGGAGCAAACTTCCTTAAAACTCTCTGGTATACGTGATTCCAAAAGAACCTTGGACGCATGAAAGTTTTGTAATAAAAGCCTGATGAAATGAAACGTCCTACGGCCTTATTTAAAGTTCCTAAATCGTGTTCTAGGCTGGGCCAGACGTTCTGGGCGCTAACAGTAGTATTTGCTTCGAGACGCCTGCTTCCGGAACGAACATTTGGTTCATCGTCTACTTGTACCGCTAAACCAGGATCCCAATGGTTAGCAGTCATGATTCCACGTGGACGATGATATTTCATTGAACGTGAAAAAATGTCTACACCAGATGCAGCGAGAGCCGAAGCAATAGTGTCACCTTCATACCCGGTGTACGGTTTTCCATTCCATGTGAACTCAAGTTCAATTGAACGATTGATTATTTCATTTTCTTGCTGGGGGAGTCGTAGCATTATTGTCCCCGTATTTCGTTCGTGGCGGTATTACGTTCGACGGTAAAATATTTTCTGCATCCGCTTCTGCAGTACCAAGTCTCTTTAACCCAACTTGCAAGGTTTTCTCTTAAATATAAGTAGGAACGCCATTCTTCAATGGTTGCACTTTTTGGATCTGGACGATCAATAACTTCGCCGCAGTTTCTAAGATCACTAGAACTTCTGGGCCCACAGTTAGGGCATGGGACGATAATCATTAGTGACCCACCGCCGCTGCGCCTTTTTCGCCAACAAGCTCACCTGTGCTGAAACGCTCAATATTGAAAGATTCAATTAATTCTGCTGTTTTTCCTGTAGCGATAGTCTCAGCCATAGTTTCTCCTGAAACTGGGCCGGCTTTAAATCCGTAAGTTCCCCATCCAACATCAACGAGGAAGCCCTCTACTGAAGTGAACCCCATCACTGGCGAATAATCAGGAGTCATGTCACATAGTCCTGCCCATTGTCGAAGTAAGCGCATCTCCGCTATACCTGGCATTAGTTCCAGTACGTGGCCAGCTAGTTCTTCAGTGAACTCTAAAGTGCCGTTTATTCGATATGTTCCGACTGGATCTACTGAAGCACCAAATACAAGCTCTCCTCGATCTGTTTGGCTTACATAAACATGAAGTGATCCGGATACAACCACAGTTGGCAAGAACGTTTTACAGGGTTCAGTAACAGCGGCCTGAAGCGGATGAGTGGTAATGGGAAGGTCAACCCCAGCCATGTTTGAAATCAGAGAAGACCATCCTGCAGTGCAATTGACAACTACTGGGGCACTTATATCGCCTTTGTTTGTCCGTACTCCCGTTACTTTTCCTCCCGGCCCTTTACCGTTTGATTGTTGTCCACCTTCACAAAGTATGTCGAGAACTTCAGTTTGCTGATGGAGATGCACCCCTAAGTGATCTGCTGCTCGTGCATAGCCCCAAACCACAGCATCATGCCGAATTATCCCACCAGGAGGATGAAAAAGCGCTCCAAGTATGGGGTACCGCGTATTTGCAGAAACATCTAGGCTGGGAGCTTCTTTTTTGACTTCAGATGGATCGATCACGCTCGAATCAATACCTTGAAGTTTGTTCACTTCAGCCCGCCAATGCATTGTTCGTAAAGCTGAATCTGTGTGGGCGAGAGTTAGATGGCCACGCCGTGAAAACATGACATTCAAATTTAGATCATGAGCCATCTCGTTGTAGAGCGTCAGTGATCGATCGTAGAAAGCTACCCCTTCCGGAGTTAAATAATTTGACCGAACAATAGCCGTATTGCGTCCAGAACCACCTCCGCCGAGGTACCCCTTATCAAGTACAGCAACGTTAGTGATTCCATGGTTCTGCGCAAGGTAATAAGCGGTAGCTAAGCCGTGGACGCCTCCTCCGATAATGATCACGTCATATGAAGAGTTCAACTCGTTACTGTTCCACATTCGTGGCCAATCGCCATGTGTTAATCCATGTTTTAGCAGCTTTAAGGCTGAATACTTATATCTCGGTTGTTTCATTTGTGTTCACCGAGTGACGGCCTCGTCAGAAGACTTTTTACGATAGGACTAAGAAAGCCCGCTTCGGAAACTAATTGGCTCTCTACTTTCATTCAGAGAATCTTAGAGGTTAAAGTGCAGGCATGTCGCAAATACACGTAATTAGTCACCCGCTTGTTCAACACAAACTAACTCAGATGAGAAGAGTGGATACTCCGAGTGAGCGTTTTCGTCAACTACTTACTGAAACAAGTTTGCTTCTTACTTATGAAGTTACCCGAGATCTTCCTCTTGTGTCTTCTAAAATCACAACTCCATTAACTGATATGGATGCCCCAGAACTTGTTGATCATCCGGTGGTGATTTCAATCCTTCGAGCTGGAAATGGACTATTAGATGGAGTGCTTCAAGTAGTTCCTGGTGCCAGAGTCGGACATGTTGGCCTTTATCGCGATCACGACACTTTAGAAGCCGTTGAGTATTACTGTAAATTTCCTCCGCTGGAGAACCAGACCGTCATCGTTGTTGATCCGATGCTTGCAACTGGTAATTCTGCTGCAGCAGCGCTTGATCGAATAAAGGAAGAGAACCCGGGAGAGATCCGCTTTCTATGCCTTCTGGCGGCGCCTGAAGGAATTGAGAGTCTTCAATCAGCGCATCCCGATGTCGCTATTTGGACTGCTTCGGTAGATGAATGCCTTAATGAGGTCGGGTATATCGTTCCGGGACTGGGCGATGCCGGAGATCGTATTTTTGGTACAACATGACGAATTTACCTTCTTTTGATGACCTAAGAGTTATCTCGGAAGATGAAAGAAATTCGTTCAAAACAAACGGACACGTACTAGTTGAAAGCCTTTGTTCGTCAACTGAATTGTCTCCATTTGTTAACCCCTTATTGAAACTTGGCGCTGAAATATCTTGGAATAAAAATATTTCTCTAGAAGACCAAAGAACGTACGATCGAGCTTTCCATCAAGCAATCAATCTTTGGCGTTTAGACCCCGTGGCTGAGGCATTCGTGATGGCGAAGCGGTTCGCTCATGTCGCCGCTCAGTTGCTTGACGCTAATGGCGTCCGTCTCTATCACGATCAATTGTTGAATAAAAAAGCAAACGGCGGTCATACTCCCTGGCATCAAGACGCGTTTTATTGGCCGATAGCCGGACATCACGCGATAACGATGTGGATGCCGTTAGTGGATGTAACTACAGAAATGGGGATCGTTGAGTTTGTGAATGGAAGCCATCAGGAAGGTGACCTCAAGGGAGGAGCCATTTCTGAAAACTCTGAACAGAAACTTAGCGAATTAGTAAATGAGGGAGATTTCTCAACCTCCTCTTATAAACGACTTAATGCAGGCGATGCCACTTTTCATGCCGGTTGGACGTTGCACCGCGCAGGAAGTAATACAACCCAAATGGATCGCCCCGCTATGACGGTCATTTATATTGCTGATCAGTGCCCGGTTCTCAATCTAGAACGAGAAGAACAGCACCTTGATCTCTTTATGTATTTACCTGGGGTGAAAGAAGGAGATTTAGCCATTTCGCCTATGAATCCACTTCTATGGTCTGAGATAAAGCAGTAGGATCAATTAAGTGAATCCTCCTTCTGAACTAGCTCTCCGACGCACCCAACGTCGTGTATTTCGAGGGTTTCAACTCTTTGCTACTTGTGACACTGACATGCCGCCTTGTCTAATAACTGAACCAACTATTCTGACAGCGAATCACAGGAGTCTCGCAGATCTATTTCTGGCAGCAAGCTTATTTCATGTATGGGAATGGCCAGTTCGTCCTTTAGTGGCGGGATCGTATTTCGAAAAGCCGCTCATAGGTACTCTACTTAGGCGGCTCGGCGCTATTCCGGTGACCGGGGGTGACGCTATTGACGTCGCCAAGGAGGTACTTGCCTCTGGCGTATCAGTCGCGGTCATGCCAGAAGGCAAGGTAGTTCGTCCAGAAGAATGGGAACCTACCGGAGTCGGTACTCCGCGAATAGGAGTGGCGCGACTAGCTATTGAAACGAAGTGTCCGGTTCTATCAATTGGTGTTGCCGGAACAGAGGTGTTGTGGCCTAGGGGAAGGTTTCTTCCAAAATTTACCCCGTGGAACCGCACCAAGACTTTTGTTCGGCTGAATGCACACGGAACTGTTGATGGAAGCGATCCTGAATCTGTGCTGGATGAAATATGGTCCGGCGTGAAAGATATGGTCGAAAAAGCAGAGGCGGATCGTCGCGCCGCTATTAATTAGAAGTGGTAAGGGAACTCAGAATAATCTTGATCTCTCTTTTCGAGAAAAGCATCTCGACCTTCAGCTGCTTCATCGGTCCCGTAAGCCAGTCTTGTTGCTTCTCCAGCGAATAGCTGTTGTCCAACTAAACCATCGTCTATGAGATTGAAAGCAAATTTGAGCATCCGTTGAGCAGTGGGGCTTTTCTGATTGATTTCTTCGGCCCACTCAAGCGCAACATTTTCTAAATCGGCATGGGTAACAGCTGCATTGACCATTCCCATCTCGAATGCTTCTTGAGCTGAATAGTTTCTTCCAAGGAAAAAGATTTCTCTCGCTCTTTTTTGACCTACTTGTCTCGCAAGGTACGCCGATCCGAAACCCCCATCGAAACTTGCTACATCTGCGTCAGTTTGTTTAAAAATGGCGTGTTCACGACTTGCTAGTGTGAGATCGCTGACAACATGAAGACTATGTCCGCCTCCAACAGCCCAGCCGGGAACTACAGCTATAACGACTTTTGGCATAAATCGAATCAATCTTTGAACTTCAAGAATGTGAAGGCGGCCTGTCCGAGAATCTTCAATCGTGTCTGATGTTTCACCTTCTGCGTACCGGTATCCGTCTTTTCCACGAATCCGTTGATCTCCACCTGAGCAGAATGCCCAACCTCCGTCCTTCGGAGAAGGCCCATTTCCGGTTAAGAGGATCGTTCCGACATTTGGAGAAATGCGGGCGTGATCTAGGGCTTGATAAAGTTCGTCAACCGTTTTTGGTCTAAACGCGTTCCTTACCTCAGGACGATCAAAAGCGATACGAACAGTTTTTTGAGACGTTGAACGATGGTACGTGATGTCATCAAAATGAAATTCTTCAACCTCTGTCCACAATTCTGGGTTGAATATTTCAGAAACCTTATTTTCGTTCACACCTAAAGCATAGGCGTGAATCTTTCCACTCCTATATTGACTACTTCATAGGTGCACAGAACTCGCTTATATATGCCGGTATTATTGAATTAATGTCAAATTTAGGTATCTCCCGAACTGGATCCCAAAACCGAATTAGTAATCTCAGAAAGCTTTTTTTGGTGGTCTTAGGGTTCCTTGTATTCATTGTTCCTTCAATAGCTTTTGCGGACAATGACGATATACGTGATGCACGAGATGAACGTGAAGCCGCCGCTAATGCAGGAGCAGCCGCAGCTGAAGCCCTTGACATGGTTGAAGCAGAGCATGGCGAAGTCGCAAATGCCTTAACAGCGCTTGATGACTACATTGATTTACAAGAAGCAAAAATAGCGACAGCGCGTCAGGCAATTGAAGCTGCTGAAGCAGAAACAACCCTGCGGTGGATAGAAGCCGCCGCTGTAGATAAAGAAATAGTGGCTCTCCGCGATCAACTGCAAAAACTGGCTGTTGATGCTTATGTCCAGAGTATTCGACCCGGAACTCTTCTTGAATCAGAGGACTTAACAGCTGGCGCCAGAAAGGCAGCAATATTAGATGCGGTAACCGGTGATCGAGAAGACCTAGTTAGTTATTTCACTGCCCTAGAGGCAGATCGAGAGGAAATCGCACGGTCCGCTGAAGATGCGATTATCGACGCAGAACGCCAACAGAGAGAATTAGAAATATCGTTAGTGATTCTTGATCAAAGAATTGTTGCAAAAGAAGCCTTGCAAGATGAACTTCAAGAACGTATCGCTACCCATGAAGAAGAGATCCGAGAGTTCGAGCGAGAACAGTACTTATTGGCAATTTTGATCGACAATCTCATTGCAGAAGAACTAAGAAATTCAGCACCTCAACTAACTGAAGAATCGGCAGAAGGTTTCATAATGCCGATTGAAGGCTCTATAGGATCAAGAGATTTCGGCGTCCACGTTCATCCCATTTTCGGAACCGAACGCATGCATAACGGTGTTGACATTGGCTGCGTAATGGATCAACCAATCTGGGCAGCTAAAGCAGGATCCGTAATATCGGCAGGGTGGAGAAACGGTTACGGAAACGTAATAATGATCGAACATGACGGCGGAATCGTCACTGTCTATGCCCACTTAAATCAAATTCTGGTTTCCAACGGCCATTCAGTAAATACAGGTGAGTTAATTGGGAAGTGTGGAAGTACCGGGTGGTCTACAGGCCCTCACCTTCATTTCGAAACACGCGTGGGGAGTGTGCCTCACGATCCAGTTATTTTTCTTCCTTAGAACTAGGTAGCACTACTGAACAAACATCCAGAGATGCCTTCGTTCACTTTTCTTCATGCAAAAAGTTTCGTGACCAAGTTCTTTCATTATTCAAATAAAGGATCTCTCCACATTAGAGGAACTTTTGGCCCATTCTTGATAACCGCTTCACCTGTTACTCGAAAACCGTGACTTTCATATAGAGACACATTGTCCGGATTGCTTGATTCCAAATATGCAGGAATTTTTTCTTTATCACAGATATTCGTAACCGATTTGATAAGCGCCGAAGCAAGTCCTTTTCCTCGAGACTCAGGTCGTGTCCCAACAAAGGACAGATACCAATGCCGCTCCTTAGGTTTCGCTTCGCCTAAAACTCTCAAATTTACAAGCCGATCACTTATCCAGTCTTGACCCAAAAGCGAAATTCCTGCAGCAACGACGGCATTGAAAGATGAGTCGTTCTCAGAATCTTTTTCTGGTGCTTCCCAGAGTGCTGCTGCATTCCTTGCATCCAAACCAGATGGCACTAATAACCGATCAGTCTCATTTTGACTTGCAAGACGATTAGCGAAAAAAGCAGCGAGCATAAGAGGCCTCTGTTCTTCGTCTTCAAATAGATAGGCAAGAACAGGGTCTTCCTGAAAAGCCGCAGTTAAACACGCAACTGCTTCCGGGTATAAAGCTGGAGTGCTTAAACTCAGCTCTTCCACGAAACTAACCTTTTACGTTTAATAAATAGCCATCAGTTCAGCTGCAACTATTAATCCCACAATCACAAAGTTGACTAGGCGGACAACAGCAGCTGGAGCGTTGACTAAACGTTGTCCCATGTGTGTTTTTTTGAATTCCTCAGGCATGTCTTTACCTGCAGCCATAAGATCCTGAATGCAATCGTCAAGCCACAAAACACTCCAAAGTGATCCAAGAACAGCCCAAGCCGCTAATGCAAGTTGAATCCCTGAATTCTCTAGTCCTGCTCCTCCAAAACCTAAAACAATCAGGGTTGCAGTGTGCGCTAATACAAAGGGAAGAATGATTCCGCGAGCATCAGCTGCTCGAATTGCCATAACTTTTGTTAAGTCGTCAAAATCCATAATTTACATTCCTTACTTTTGTTATTGATGTACTTGTTGTTAACCGACGAAAGCTGACGCAAAGACAAGAGAAACAATAGTCATTACCTTAATGAGGATATTC
Source organism: Actinomycetota bacterium (assembly GCA_902634555.1). Taxonomy (GTDB): domain Bacteria; phylum Actinomycetota; class Acidimicrobiia; order Acidimicrobiales; family MedAcidi-G1; genus MedAcidi-G2B. Next base: position 40,632 of record CACPKO010000004.1, on the reverse strand, counting down.
ATTGCAGGTCCAGAAGTGTCTTTGAATGGATCTCCTACGGTGTCTCCAACGACTGCAGCCTTGTGGCTTTCTGAACCTTTGCCGCCAAGGGCTCCTGTCTCTATGTATTTCTTAGCGTTATCCCACGCCCCACCTGCGTTGGCCATGAAAATTGCGAGGCAGAAGCCAGTAACTAAAGCTCCAGCGAGGAATCCGCCGAGGGCATTCACGCTGATGAAGCCAATGACGAGGGGAACAATAACTGCAAGAGCACCCGGAATGACCATTTCTTTTAGTGAGGCCTTTGTTGAGATGGCGACGCAGCGGGCAGAGTCTGGAACAACTCCTTCTTCGCCTTCACGTAATCCTGGAATCTCTCGGAATTGTCGTCTAACTTCTTCGATCATTTCTTGCGCCGCTCGCCCTACTGCATCAATTGTTAAGGCCGCGAAGAGGAAGGGGAGCATTGCACCTACGAATAATCCAATGAATACACTTACTTCACCAATATTTAGCGAAAGATTTCCGCCTGCCATTTCAACTGCGAATTCGAAACTCTTGAAGAGGGCCAGTGCGGTGAGTGCCGCTGAACCTACAGCAAACCCTTTCGCTATTGCTGCTGTGGTGTTTCCTAATGAGTCCAGTGCATCGGTTACTTCACGTACGCTTGGGTCTAGTTCTGACATTTCTGCGATGCCGCCAGCATTATCTGCTATTGGGCCGTATGCGTCAACTGATACCACTACACCTGTTGTGGCTAACATACCGATAGCTGCTACTGCGATTCCGTAAATACCGCCGTCTAGATTACCTATGGAGTCGAAGGCCATTTCTCCACCCCAGTATGCAACAAGAACTCCGATGGCCAGAAGTCCTACAGATGCTGCCACCGAGACCATTCCTGCAGATATTCCTCCGAGAATGGTTGTAGCCGGTCCAGTTTTAGTTTGGTCAGCGATTTTCTTTACAGGTCCGTAGTGATCAGAGGTGTAAAATTCTGCTGTTTTACCTAATGCCCATCCAACAATCAATCCTCCGATGACAGATATTGCCAATCCATATGGATTATCAAAAGCTGTGTCTTGTCCGAAGAGCCACCCAGCAAGTACGACGGTGGCGATCACGGTAATACCCATTGCGATATTTGTGCCCATATGCAATGCGTGAGAAAGAGCTTTTGAGTCGGTTGATTTTCCGCCTTTCACGAAGAAAGAACCAATGATTGATGCGACCATGCCGGCTAGAGCTATTGCCATTGGGAATATGAGCAGCGAGATGGTTACAGCTTGCGTAGCATTTTCTGCTGCTAATCCAGTGGCGAAAGCCACCAGTGATATAGGCGCAAGAATGGATCCTGCGTAACTCTCAAAGAGGTCAGCTCCCATTCCTGCTACGTCACCGACGTTGTCGCCAACATTGTCAGCAATTGTGGCCGGATTGCGTGGATCGTCTTCTGGTATTCCTGCTTCAACTTTTCCGACGAGATCGGCACCAACGTCAGCGGCTTTTGTATAGATACCACCACCAACACGACTAAATAAAGCGATTGAACTCGCACCAAGACCATAGGCAGTTACAACTTCGAAAGCTTTATCTACTTCTAATGCAAGTACAAAAACGAGGTAAACGAGCATCAGTCCCAAGAGTGCAAGTCCAGCGACGGAGAATCCCATGACGGCTCCGCCTCGGAAGGCTATAGGAAGAGCTTTTCCTGGACCATCTTTAGCTGCTTGTGTTGTGCGTGCGTTAGCCATAGTGGCCACTGTCATGCCTACATATCCGGCTGTTGCGGAAAGAACTGCACCTACGACATAGGTGACTGCTGCTAACGGTGCGATAAGTATTGCTATAAGAATCGCCATTGCTACGACAAAGATTGAAACCCATTTGTATTCTTGGTTCAAGAATGCTCGCGCACCTTTTTGGATTTCTGTCATTAAATGAACCATCCGGTCATTTCCTGGATCTGCTTTTTTAACATCTCGAAAGAAATATCCAGCAAGTATGAGGCCAGCGATGGCTGACACGGCGGCTATATAAGGGATGGATTCCAAGGAACTCTCTCCTGATCTATTGGTTTCTGAACGCGCATTTTACTTTATATGCATATTTCACTGCATAATTTTTGCGGCTGAAGAAACGCTAGTAAAGATGATGGCTCTGTTCAAACATTAAGCAAGAATGGAAACGTGACATCTGACCATAGGTATCACTGGCAACTTTATGAAATCTGAGTAACGATGGGTATATGACTGCTTCTCAAATAAGGGCAGAACTGCTAAATAGGCGGTCCTCTTTGTCTGAGGATCTTGTGAAAGATGCTTCTAATCGTGTTATAGAGCGGGTCTTGAATCTTGATGAGTACCAGAGTTCTAGGGTAGTTGGTTCATATTTTGGTGTTCGCGGGGAAATAGATCCATCATCTCTGGTTAGTTCCTCCGAACCTCAGCATGCTTTACCCGTCGTTGAATCCGATGGGAAACTCTCCTTTATTATTCCTGACGGACCTCTTAAAAATGGCTCATACGGAATACCTGAACCGGTACTAGGTCTCAAAGTTGACCCAGAGGATTTAGATATGGTCCTAGTTCCACTAGTGGCAGCAGATTTATCCGGCAATCGCATTGGGCATGGAGCAGGCTTTTACGATAAGACTTTCTCTTTTCGTAAAAACAAAAATGCTCCTTATTTAGTCGGGTTAGCTCATGAATTCCAAATAGTTCCCTCCCTTAATCCAGAGCCTTGGGATGTCCCACTAGATGCGATCATTACTGAGAAAACAATTTATAAGATGGGTATGAACCACATAGCAACCTCTATGGGGGAGGATTAGCAGGTGAAAGTAATTGTTGTTGGGGCCGGAGAAGTAGGTACCTACGTAGCTGATCGCTTAAATCGTCACCATGACGTTTCTTTGATGGAAAAGAACCAAGAACGTTTCAACCAAATAGATACAGACAAGTCCTTAGATGTTTTAACAATCCTGGGAAGCGGCACCGATCCAGAAGCTTTAAAAAGAGCAGGTGTTGAGGAAGCTGACCTTCTAGTGGCCGTAACAAAGAATGATGATGCGAACCTTCTAGCTGCTCTATTAGCAAAACAAGCAGGTGTGAAACGAACAGTAGTCCGGGTTGAATCTCGCGGGTTAAGAAATAAAGAAGTGGGTCAGCTTTTAGGGTCCGCAGATTCACACTTGATGATCGACCCAGATGAAGAAGTCGCACAAGATGTTATTCGCCTAATGGAATACCCAGGTGCTCTTGACATGGTACATATGGGCGGGGGAGAGGTTGTGATCATCGGAGCGAAACTGCCTCCTGATGCCCCTTTTGTAGGCGTATCTCTCGAACAATTAGGAAAGGATCTTGAACCTGATTGGGAATTTATGATTGCGTCAATCACTCGTCAGGTCAACGAAGACGAAGAAAAGACTCTGATTCCTAGAAAAAACGAAATTCTCCAAGAAGGAGATCTTCTTCGCGTGATATGTAAACGCCGGTCTCTAAGAGATGTCATTAGGCGACTCGGAATTGAACGCGACATGCCAGCCAGAGCACTACTTCTCGGAGGAGGACGGACCGCACAATTACTCGCAGAGTCTCTTGTCGAAAAGGCAGTCGACGTTGCCGTTATTGAAAAAGATCCAAAGCGTGCAGAAGAATTAAGCGCCTCCTTAAAGCACGCTCTAATCTTTAATGGCGACATCACGGACGTAGACATGCTTGAAGAGGCTGATGTTGGCCGCCAAGACATCGTCGTTGCATTGACTGGAGAAGACGATGCAAATGTTCTCGCCTGTTTGTATGCCAAATCTGCGGGTGCACGACTCGCCGGAGACTCAAATGGTGCTTCCACACCAAAAACAATTGCCGTGGTGCACCGTCTTAAGCTACTTGACTTACTTGATACGCATGATGTAGGAGCAACACTTAGTCCACGAACTGCTACTGCTAACAGCGTTTTGCGGTTTGTGCGAAGTGGAGACGCAGCACAAATTGCGACTTATCTACACGGAGATGCAGAAATCCTTGAATTCGCTGTGACTGACACCAGTCAGTGTGAAGGCAAAAGAATTGCGGATGCAGGATTCCCTAAAGAAGCCTTAGTTGGGGCAATTTTACGAGATGGGAAACCACAAATAGCGCGAGGTAGCACCGTGTTTCGAGATAGAGATCATGTAATTGTTATCTCAAACCCTGAGTTTGCTGAAAGTATCGGTCAACTTTTCTAGTGAAGTTCAGTTACCGTTCCCGCCTTCGGATACTGACATTTGTGGGGTACAAGAAACTACCTGACTGGGCATCTTGGACCTCAGGACTCTTTCTTGGAATCAGTTCAGGACTTCAAGTCGTCAGTTTTGTCTCAATTGTCTCTGGGCTCATCGGACTTACAGGAACGGGCTCACAAACCCCGGAACTATTGGTTGCAGGCACCTGCCTCGGAATTCTTGGCACCTATCTTTTCTCTATTATTCGTCCGCCGGAACAACTTCGAGCTTCTGATATTTTTGCCGGATTTTTTTCCTTTGCAATTTCTGCAACTTTATGCTCGACACTTATCTTCCTGATCGCTGGAGTTACAAACCAATTCGATACCGCGCTTTATGAAGCATCAGTTGCCTTAACCACTACAGCGCTAAGCACATTGGATATCTCTCGACTTGCTCCAGAAATTGAATTCTTTAGAGGGATCCTTCAATGGATAGGTGGACTGGTTGTCTTGATTCTCGGAGCTGCAATCATCCCAGTAGTCGGAACCAGGAGTAATCCGTCTGCTCACATTGAGAGAAACGAAGCTCTGTCGCTTGGTGCCACTCGACGCACAGCGGTGTACAGCATCTTGGCCATCTATGTTCCTTTATCCATCATTCTCTGGTTTGCCTATTCCTTAACGGGACTAGGAATTTTTGATGGCCTTCTCCTCGCCGTCTCTACCGTCTCAACTGGAGGATTTCTACCGCAAGGTAACCCATTAGCGAATGGAGCAGTCCAATGGATCGCTATCGCTGGTATGTGTATTTCGGGAACAAGTTTCGTCGTTCTTTGGCGCTTAGCGCGAAATAAAGTAGGGGAGCTCAAGAGTTCGCTGGAATTACGCATTTACTTCTTGGTTCTTATCTCACTGGGCCTAGTGCTTTTTTTAACTTCCGGAAATTATTCTCTAATAAATTTACGATCTTCTTTCATGGTGATTTCTTCTGCCGTCTCTACAACAGGTTTCCCTGCTGTAATTCAGGGTGAATGGCTACCCGTATTTACCGTGTTAATTCTATTAATAACAGCTATTGGCGGAATGGCAGGTTCCGCTTCTGGTGGCTTTAACATTCGATCTTTAATTATCCTTTTACGGCTCTCAGTGAGGGAATTGGTGCGTCAATTGCACCCACGCTCTGTTGTTCGTATACGAATTGATGACAAACCATTATCTGAGTCAACCGTGGAGCATGCGGTGGTTCTCCAGTTTCTATTTATCTCAGTGGTAGTGATAACTGCTGTTTCTTCTTCAATCGCTGGACTTGACCTATTTTCCGCTATCAACGCATCTATCCACTCCACAGCCACTGCCGGACCCATTCGCAGCATTGAAGGCGATTTAGTAGATCCTTCACTATGGACTCGACCAATCCGTGCAACCCTGATTCCAGCGATGATTCTCGGCTGGTTAACTATATTCCCCGTACTAATCGCAGCTGGGGAGTTCACTTCGTTCTTAAAAGGACGGCTGAAATCATTTAGACGTCAAATCCTGATGGTCAAGGAGCGTCAATGATGAGCTTTGAGCGAAAGAAACTCCAAAAATCTACGAGTACAACTTTTCACGTCACCGGAACAGCCCTTCTATTTATTTCAGCGGCAATGTTTGGCTGTGCAATTATCGAGGGCACCACGGGGGGCTCTATCTTTCCTCTTTTACTTGCCTCACTTATCTCTTTGTTCTTTGGAGGGCTTGGTCGGCTTGGCACGAAACCCGGACTTCTCGGACAGGCAGACATATTTTCGGCTGTTGGTGGAGCATGGCTCTTCGTTTCACTATTCGGGGCACTCCCTTATCTCTTTGCTGGAACATTCAACTATGGAGGTTCCGGGTTATTGATCCAGTTTGCAGATTCATTATTTGAATCAATATCTGGATATTCATGTACGGGATCCACTGTTTTTGGAAGCCATAATCCAATTGAATCGCATGGCTCAGGAATACTGCTCTACCGGCAACTAACACAGTGGGCCGGTGGAATGGGAATAGTAGTCCTCGTGGTAACGGTCTTACCGTCCTTGCGTGCTTCTGGCCTTGGTTTGATGAGCGCTGAAGCACCTGGGCCCCAAAGCGATCGACTTGCTTCGAGAGTGGTTGACACAGCGCGCGAATTCTGGAAAATATACTTCGTGTTAACTCTCTTTATAGGGGTCGCACTGTTTGCAGCGGGGATGGGGGGATATGACGCACTCGCTCACGCTTTGACCACAGCGTCTACAGGCGGATTCTCAACTCGTGACTCTTCTATTGGATTTTGGGACAGTTCTGCTATAGAGATGGTTCTTATCTTTGGAATGGTCTTGGGTGGGTCAAGTTTTGCCTTGCACTGGCGCTCTACCAAAGAACTCCGTGTTACTCATTTCAGAGACCCAGAATTTCGCTCGTACTTCGGCTTAATGTCAATCTCTACTTTTGCTATTACATGGATTCTTGCTTCAAATGGATTTGAAGTAAACGAAGCGCTTCGCTCCGCAGCTTTCAATGTTGTGACTCTTGGAACTAGTACTGGCTTCAGTAACGCTAATGGAGCAGGAAGTAACGGAGACTTTGCTTCATGGGTAAGTGGTCCACAAATCATTCTCTTCATTCTTCTCGTATTCGGAGGATGTACGGGCTCTACTTCCGGTGGAGTAAAAATATTCCGACTGCAAGTCGGAGCATCTCACACGCTTCGTTCGATTAGAAGGTTTCGAAGACCTCGCGGAGTTTTCCCTGTATTCCAAGGGACAAAAGTAATCCCTGATACGCTCGTCCAGCGAATCGCTGGCTTCATAGCCGTATATGCCGTCTTAGCAGTAATTGGGACTATCACCCTGACCGCTCTGGATACAGATATTGTTACCGCATTAAGTGGAGTAGTTAGTGCGTTAGGGAATATGGGACCTGCGTTAGGCGAAGCAGGCCCAACCTCCTCTTTCGCTGACGCCTATTCGGCTCCTTCTCGGATGGTTCTGGCTTTTCTAATGCTTGTGGGGAGACTTGAAATTTTCCCGATGCTACTGATGGTGGTTGCCCCGTACAGGAGCGTAAAACATCGCTCGAATAATTGATCAGTTCTTCAAGAGTTCAATCAAAACAAATTTCAAATACTCAGGATCTTCGCTTCCGCACATTTCTCGAGCGCTATGCATAGCGAGTTGAGCTACACCCAAATCTACTGTCCGTATTCCCGTGCTTGCCGCAGCTAGTGGCCCAATTGTTGATCCACATGCAAGATCTGATCTACTAACGAAGGTTTGCAGGGGAACGTTTGCGCTCTCTGCTGCAGTTTTTACAAGTGCTGCGCCTGGGGCATCTGTGGCGTAACGCATATTTGCATTGTATTTAACTACTGGCCCCTCATTTAAGAAAATCTTGTGATCAATATCATGCATCTCGGCATAATTGGGATGAGTTCCATGGGCGCAGTCAGATGAAATGATTAGAGATAGTTCTGATGAAAGCGAGGTCTCGCTGCAACGTCGTGTCAGCACATCGTTGAGTAAAGGACCTAAAGCTCCCGTAGATGATGTACTGCCTACTTCTTCATGGTCATATAGCGCTACGACTCGCGTGAACTCACTTGTTGAGGATTTTGCAGAAATCAATGCTGAAATGGCAGCGTGACATGACAACAGATTGTCTATACGCGGTGCGCTAATAAATTCTTGGTCAATGCCCGACAAGGTTGAAGGGGTTAAATCATGAAGCATCAAATCAAATGACAAAATGTCTTCAACATTGTGATTTATAGAATTAGCCAGTTTCTCAAGAAGATTTGAACCTTCGCGAATTCCGATTAGCGGTTGTAAATGATTTTGACGATTAAGTATTAGACCCTTTTCGTTGACCTGACGGTCAAGGTGAATGGCCAGTTGCGGAATGCGGGCAATGGGTTCATCCAAGCGACAAGTCTTTTCTAACATTCCATCTTTTGTCCTTATGACTAGACGCCCGGAACATCCAAGATCACGGTCAAGCCAACTATTATTTAGCGCCGATCCATAGACCTCGATACCGAGTGCCCGCCACCCATTTCGACTCATATCAAATAGGGGCTTAAGTCGAAGGTTAGGGCTATCTGTATGCGCTCCTATAACCCTTACTGCCTTATCCGCGTTTAGAGGGCCGCTTATAGCAAAGAGCGCTCCATCGCGTCGAAAAAACACTGAATCTTCTTTATTTATAGAAGTGAGAGATTCGATCTCAGTGAAACCTGCTTCTAATAACCTTTCCGCGGCAGTCTTTACCGCATGAAATGGGCTGGGTGAAGAATCTATGAAGCCACAGAGGTCTTCGGCATTTTGTTTCCCTGTAACAATCATTCCTCTATGATGGTAGGTGGAACTTAGAATTGCGACACCAAAGGCGATGTCAAAATTTCTTTTTGCCACAAAGACGTGGCATTCCTCACATTTATTGTGAAAGCTAGGGATCAAAGATGCTCCAAAGCGACTGACACCAGTTACTAATGAGCGGATTTCTAATGAGTAGTAAAATTCCAGAATCTCAGGGACTTTATGATCCTCAATTTGAGCATGATTCATGTGGAGTCAACTTCATTTGCCACATAAAGGGCCAGAAAAGTCATCGTATTGTAGAAATCGGAGTTGGAGCTCTTTGCCAGATGCAACATCGTGGGGCTCTTGGCGCCGAGACGAACTCAGGTGACGGAGCCGGTCTTTTAATACAAATTCCTGATCGCTTATACCGAGAAGAAGTGGACTTTGATCTTCCGCCTGCCGGAGCCTATGCAACGGGTATAGCTTTCTTGCCTAACAGCGCTACAGAAGCAGAAGAGGTTATATCTCAATTTAATTCCTTAAGTAAAGAAGAAAATTTGACGATTCTTGGCTGGCGAGAAGTACCTATTAATGATGAAATGATCGGTCCAGCAGCACGTGCAGCTCAACCACAGATGAAGCAACTATTTATAAGTGCACCAGATGGTTTAGAAGTTTCTGGACTAGAGCTAGATCGGCTTCTATACGGACTTCGCAAACGAGCCGAACATGAAATAATCCCCGGAGTTAAAAGTTCTAGCGAATCATCAAAAGGCATGGCTTCATCTTCCAAACCGCACGAAGGAATATATTTTCCCTCACTTAGTTCGAGAACAATTGTTTACAAGGGAATGCTCACAACCCCGCAACTTGCCGAGTACTACTTAGACATAAATGATCCAAGAACTGAAAGTGCTCTGGCCTTAGTGCATTCGAGATTTTCAACAAACACCTTTCCTTCCTGGCCTTTAGCGCATCCTTACCGATTGGTGGCACACAACGGAGAAATAAACACGGTGCAGGGAAATCGGAATTGGATGAAAGCACGGGAATCGCAGCTAGAAACCAATTTAATTCCAGGAGAGATAGACCGTCTTTTCCCGATTTGCGCACCCGGAGCAAGTGATACTGCAGCATTTGACGAAGCCTTAGAACTCTTAGTCATGGGCGGCTATTCGCTTCCGGAAGCTGTCATGACGATGATTCCTGAACCATGGGAACATAACTCGGAGATGCCTGATGACTTACGTGCGTTTTATCAATACCACTCAAGTCTTATGGAGCCATGGGATGGACCAGCGTCAATTGCCTTTACGGATGGAAGCGTCATCGGAGCAGTCCTTGACCGTAACGGTTTACGGCCAAGTAGATATTGGGTAACAGATGATGACCTCGTGATAATGGCAAGCGAAGTTGGAGTCGCTGACATACCCAGTAATTCCATTATAGAAAAAGGTCGTTTAGAGCCTGGGAAAATGTTTCTTATTGACACCGAGCAAGGACGGATCATACGAGACGAAGAAATAAAAGAAGGACTTGCTAATGCACGTCCCTACAAAGAATGGCTTAACCAAAACCTCATCCACCTAAAAGATCCACTTGATTACAGATCTGACTCAAATAGCTCTACAACTCATCTTCAGAGACAACAAATCTTTGGTTACACCCATGAACAAATAAAGATTCTACTAACCCCAATGATTCGGGACTCAAAGGAAGCAATCGGTTCGATGGGCTCCGACACTCCAATAGCCGTACTTTCTGATCGTTCTCGTCAGATATATGACTATTTTCAGCAACTCTTCGCTCAAGTAACTAACCCGCCACTTGATGCAATACGAGAAGAACTCATCACAGCTGTTTCAGGGACATTAGGGCCGCGACCAAACATTCTTGAATTATCGGAAAAAAATTGTGCTCAAATACATCTCCCGCACCCAATAATCACAGAATCACAATTAGCTGAGTTGTTAGAAAACGAAAACCGCCCGAACTCATTAAACACAGTGGTCCTTCAGGCAGTTTTCTCCAAAGCAAGCGGCGTTGATGGACTAAAGGATGCTTTAACAAAATTGCAAGAAGACGCAGAGCACGCCATTGACTCCGGGGCCGGAATACTTGTAATAAGTGACCGAGAATCAAACGAAAATAATGCTCCCATACCATCATTGCTTGCCACAGGTGCTGTTCACCATTATTTGACCAAAGCAAGAAAAAGAGGGCTTGCCGGGATTGTCATTGAAAGCGGAGATGCACGAGAAACTCATCACATGGCTCTACTTCTAGGCTTTGGAGCTTCTGCGATTTGCCCATACGTGGCTTACGAAACAATTGATGAAGTTATCAGAGAAGGACTATATGGCATAAGCCCTAATCTTGACCCATTAGTAGCCCGAAAAAATTTCGTAACTGCTTGCGATAAAGGCTTGTTAAAAATTATGTCCAAAATGGGTATCTCAACCGTAGCTTCATACACCGGCGCCCAAATTTTTGAAAGCATTGGTTTAGATAATTCGGTTATTGACCTCTGCTTTACTGGAACTTCAAGCCGGCTAAAGGGAGTCGGATTTGAAACCCTGGCTGAGGAAGTTCTTAATAGACATCGTCATGCTTTTCCCGATAACTCAGGATCTACTTCGCACCGAACACTCGAAGTTGGAGGTGAATATCAATGGAGAAGAGAAGGTGAGCATCATCTCTTCAACCCCGAAACTATCTTTCGCCTTCAGCATGCAACAAGAGAAGGTCGTTATGACATTTTCAAGCAATACACAAACCTAATCGATGACCAATCAAAGCGTCTTGGCACCCTCCGTGGCTTATTTCAATTCAAAGAGGATTTGAGACCTTCAATACCCATAGAAGAGGTAGAGCCAATTTCAGAGATCGTAAAAAGATTCTCAACTGGAGCTATGTCATACGGCTCCATCTCTGCAGAAGCACACGAAGTGCTAGCTATTGCCATGAATCGAATAGGCGGAAAATCTAATACAGGAGAAGGCGGTGAGGACCCCGATCGATTCACAGCCGATGAAAGTGGTGATCTACGGCGATCAGCCATAAAACAAGTAGCGTCCGGACGATTCGGTGTCACATCAGAATATTTAGTAAACAGTGACGACATACAGATAAAAATGGCTCAGGGCGCTAAACCCGGAGAAGGTGGACAACTACCCGGACATAAGGTTTACCCATGGATCGCCAAAACAAGACACTCCACTCCCGGGGTTGCTCTTATTTCCCCTCCACCGCATCATGACATTTACTCAATAGAAGATCTAGCGCAACTCATCTTTGACCTAAAGAATGCGAACCCAAGAAGTCGCGTTCATGTCAAATTAGTCGCAGAGGTCGGAGTGGGGACCGTAGCCACAGGTGTCTCTAAAGCACATGCAGACGTTGTACTTATTTCGGGACACGACGGCGGTACTGGTGCATCTCCTCTAACATCAATCAAGCATGCAGGTGCGCCTTGGGAACTTGGATTAGCGGAAACACAACAAACCCTCCTTCTGAACCGCCTACGCGACAGAATTGTCGTCCAAGTTGACGGGCAGTTGAAAACTGGGCGTGACGTTGTCATAGCAGCGCTACTTGGTGCTGATGAATACGGATTTGCTACAGCACCATTAGTCGTTTCAGGTTGCGTGATGATGCGAGTTTGTCATTTAGACACTTGTCCAGTTGGTGTCGCAACTCAGAATCCTGAGTTGCGTAAAAAATTCTCAGGAAAAGCAGACCACGTTGTAAATTTCTTCGAGTACATAGCTCAAGAAGTGCGCGAACTGCTTGCAGATTTAGGATTCCGGTCTTTGGAGGAAGCAATCGGACAAGTTGAAGCATTGGACTCTGTAAAAGCAGTTGAGCATTGGAAGGCAAAAGGGTTAGATCTTTCTCCAATATTTCATCTACCTCAAATTGAGAACGGTGCGGATCGAAGACACACACAAATGCAAAATCATGGACTTGAAACAGTCCTCGACCAAGAACTAATTAAGCAAAGTGAGCCTGCTCTGGAAAGAAAAGAGAAAGTTGATCTTTCTTTTTCTATCAACAACACCAACCGCTCAACTGGAACAATGCTGGGATATCAGGTCACAAGAAAATACGGTGGCGAAGGATTACCAAATAATACAATTTCTATAAATTTCTCTGGATCCGCCGGAAATAGTTTCGGAGCATTTCTTCCTTCAGGAGTGAGTCTCCATTTAGAAGGCGACGCTAACGACTACGTTGGAAAAGGACTCTCTGGCGGGAAAATCACTGTAAAACCACCGAAAGATTCAATCTTCAAAGCTGAAGAGCAAGTTATCGCCGGAAATGTCATCCTTTACGGCGCCACTAGCGGTCAAGTATTTATCAGAGGGAAAGTGGGAGAGAGGTTCTGCGTTCGAAACTCAGGTGCCACTGCAGTCGTTGAAGGCATAGGAGATCATGGTTGCGAGTACATGACAGGCGGCAAGGCAGTTATTTTAGGGCCAACGGGAAGAAATTTTGCAGCCGGCATGTCTGGGGGAGTGGCCTATGTCCACGACCCATTTGGAGATTTCGTTGAAAGAGTAAACCATGAAATGGTTCTTTTAGAAGCACTTGACGACGAAGACGAAACGTGGTTAAAAAACATTATTCTTGAGCACCAAAATCAGACAGATTCCGTAGTCGCTGAAAAAGTTCTAGACAGATGGGGAACACCTTCTTCGCGTTTTGTAAAAATCATGCCTACCGATTACAAACGTGTACTTGAAGCAGCAGCAGCAGCCCGTAACGCAGGAAAAGATGAAGTTGAAGCAATAATGGCATCTTCGGGAGGCAACTAAATGGGTGACCCACGTGGATTCCTTAATCATGAGCGGCAACTGCCGGAACGACGCTCAATACCCGTAAGGATTAGAGACTGGAAAGAGGTAAATAGTCCATTTCCAGTTTCAGATCTTCAGCACCAAGCAAGCCGATGTATGGACTGTGGGATTCCATTTTGCAATCATGGTTGTCCCTTGGGGAACCTAATTCCAGATTGGAATGATCTGATATATCGTGAGCAATGGCAAGAAGCTTCCGAAAGGCTTCACGCAACCAATAACTTTCCTGAATTCACCGGAAGATTATGTCCCGCCCCATGCGAAACTGCTTGTGTTTTAGGAATCAACGAGCCGCCAGTAACTATCAAACAAGTTGAAGTGAACATTGTTGACAAAGCGTGGGAACATGGATGGATCACGCCGATTCTCCCAGATCAGATTTCAGGTCAACGTGTAGCCATTGTTGGATCTGGTCCAGCAGGGTTAGCAGCGGCGCAACAGCTCACGAGAGTTGGTCATGATGTCAGTGTCTTTGAGCGTGATGATCGCATTGGCGGTTTACTTCGTTACGGAATACCTAGTTTCAAGATGGAGAAACGCTACTTAGATCGACGACTCGCCCAAATGGAAGCCGAAGGCACTCAGTTTGTTCCAAACACCTCGGTAGGCACAGATCTTCCTGTCAGCGAACTACTTCAAGATTTTGATGCAATCGTCCTAGCAGTTGGCGCAACACAATGGAGAGACCTTCAAATCCCAGGACGCGAGGCTTCAGGAATCCTCCAAGCAATGGAATATCTACCACAAGCAAACAAAGTCCAAGAAGGCGACATTGATGCTCCTCCTGTATCTGCAAAAGGAAAACATGTCATCATTATTGGAGGCGGAGACACAGGAGCAGACTGTCTTGGTACTGCTTTACGTCAAGGGGCTTCATCAATTCAACAATTTGAAATAATGCCCCGTCCACCAAGTGACCGTTCCGAAACCACACCTTGGCCGACCTGGCCTCTCGTGCATCGTGTATCTTCAGCGCATGAAGAGGGCGGAGAACGCCAATTCGCCATCAATACCGAGGAATTTATTGTGGAAGATGGACGAGTCAGCGGTGTCAAAACACACGAAGTAGCTCAAAAGTCAATTAACGGTTCAATAACATTCGAAAAAGTCGCTGGAACAGAAAAAATTTTTAAAGCAGATCTTGTTCTATTGGCCCTCGGATTCACTGGACCAGAATCATCTCCACTTATTGAGAATTTGGGTTTAACGCACAATGAACGCGGGAATGTTGAGAGAGACGATAATTTTTCCACCAACCAAAACGGAATTTTTGTATGCGGCGACATGGGTCGCGGCCAGTCCTTGATTGTCTGGGCTATCGCAGAAGGACGTTCAGTAGCCCACTCTGTTGACACATTCCTAAGAGGTGAAAGTCAACTACCTACTCCAGTCGCTCCTACGGATAGACCACTTACTTGATTAAAACGGTTGAGCGTTAAGAAAAGTTAGTGCAGCTTCTATAAATCCAAAATCCTTCGGTGTTGCAAAGTGATCTACTCCTTTAAGTCCTACAAAGCTACTATCCGGAAAAGCAGATAAAAGCCGATCCGCCGGGCCAGCAAAGTCATTATCTCCCAAAACAACTAGAACAGGACACGTTACGTTGACGAGGAGATCTTCAGTTATTTTCGGCGCATCTGGACGCTTCATGAACGCTGTAAGAGCAGCGCGGTTGCCGCCGGGAAGATTTGGCAAATCAGCAAAGTAACGCAGCTCAGGATCATCAGACTGTCCAGATTCTATTGCTTGAAAGATTGCAGCCCGTCTTTCAGGTTCCTCCCGAAAAAGATTCTCTCCAATTCCGGCCAACACTATTCGGTTGAAACGTTCAGGATTTTCTATAGCTATTTCTAGAACAAGTCGAGCCCCGTGAGAAAAAGCCACAATATCTACAGGCCCATCTGGAAATCCGTCCAATAAGAGTTGTGTCACTTCACGGTATTCTTCTGGATCTGTGGGCTTCGGAGCGCTTCCATGCCCAAGTAAATCAAGTGCATGTACTTCTCGTCCGGCGTCTTGGATTAAATCAATCCAACCATTGTTATACCAAGTCGCCTCAGCCGACGTTCCTAAGCCATGAACTAAAACGATTGGGGGATCTTCCATCTCAACTCCTTATCCTCTTTGTTACTTCATACAAGATGTAGCCAATTATCGGCACGAGGCCAATAAACGCTGCATTGTGACTCATGGTCTGATAGTCGGTTCCCGCAACTAGCAGCCCGGATCCAATGCCTGCAAGACCTCCCGATGCTGTCATTATCAAATCGGCTAGCCCTTGGACTCTTACCCTTTCCGCCCCTGAGAAAGTTTTCGTTAGAAGCGCAGAAGAAGCGATCAATCCACAACTCCATCCAACTCCAATTAGAAATAAGCCCACAAAAACTCCAAGGCTGTCATTTTTATCAGTGTGTGCAGCTAACTCAGAACCTAAGAAAAGAAGCGAACCACCTGCTATCAGTAACGGACCTGCACCGATGTGATCAACTAGCCATCCAATTACCGGAGCTATGGCGTACATGCCAACGATGTGGAGGGAGATAACAAAACCGATGATCTCTAATTCATGAGATCCATCTTTCATATGTAACGGTGTCATTGTCATGACACCCACCATCACCACATGCCCTGCAACCATCGAAACAAGCGACAATTGACCTACGCGAGAAAGGAAGAGGAGCTTTGCTGCTTCTTTTATCCCACCGTCAGGTTTTTGTTCCTCTAATTGCCCAGAAAGTAACAGAGGGTCAGGATGTAAGTTCTTGTGTATCACACAGGCTGCGAGAACAAAAAGTAGTGACGAAACTACATATGGCCCAGCCAATTCAGGAAGTCCTATGAACATTCCTAACGATTTAGCTGGGCCGAAGCCGATAGTGGGGCCAAGAACTGAACCGAAAGTAGAAGCCCATACCAGAGTTCCAATCGCTCGGGCTTTACGCTCTGGAGCGGCCAAATCAGCTGCCGCATAGCGCGCGGCAAGGTTTGCGGCATTACCAATACCCACTCCAAGAATTCCTATCGGAAGAAAGAAATAGAGTTCACTCAACGCAGCCGTCATTGCAATAAGTGAACCTATTGCGGCAAGTAAATACCCAGTAGCTAAACCTGGCCTTCTTCCCTTTTTCGCCATCAAGCGAGCCAACGGTAATGTTGCAAGAGCGGACCCAGTAGTCATGCACGCCGCAGCGAGTCCACCTAATGTCTCCGAACCGCTTAATTCTTCTCCAAGTACTGCGGCAGCAGAATATGCACCGCTCATAGCGGCACCAGCAGGGATCAAGCCCGCCATTAAAGTCCCTAATGTCCGCTTCTGAGTTTTTTCAATATCTTCTGATGTCATTTCAGGCACCGCGCGAACCTACACCGAATTCATTCGCTAAAGGTGATTGGGTTATAGATATATGCGCTACTGTCTGATCTATGTCGATAACTTTTGCCTGTTTTGATGTTGAAACCACCAGTCTTGACTCTAAAAAGGGACACGTTATTGAAATAGCTGTCGTCAAGATAACTGACGGGGGAGAGGTTCTTAAAGAATGGACGTCTCTAATAAATGCCGACACCCAGGACTTAGGACGCCCCGATATACATGGCATTACTCTTGAAATGCTCGAAGATGCCCCAACATTCCCGGAAATAGCTGGTGATATTATTTCAGAATTCTCCGGCTGTATTCCTGTGGCCCATAATGCCAGCTTTGATCAAAAGTTCATACTTAGTGAATGGGCGAACTCTGGATTAGGTCCACTTCAACTTGAAGTGCTTGATACTCTTGCGATGGCCCGCAGTCTTGGCTTACCGGGGAAACTTGGTGATCTTGCAGCAACTCTTGGAGTGTCATTAATTGATGCTCATCAGGCTTTAGATGACACTCGCGCTCTAGCTGAGGTTCTAATCAAACTCTTAGAAAAGGGAGCCACAATGGGTGAGGTTTATCAATTTCAACCTCCGCTCTTTGCTCCTGAACCTTCAGGCCTTTTCCATTTGCGCCCCATCTGAGTGGTACTAATTTTCTAACATTTTTAATCTTTAGTTTTCTGCGAGATCTTCTGGAACTCCCGCCATGTGGGAAATAATTCCACCTTGGCGGCGAAGCACGTTCTCCCAAAGGTTTTCAGTATCGCTCGTGAAAACGTCAGATTCTTCAGCATCAAAAACAAACCAAGATCCTTCTTTGAGCTCTGTTTCTAACTGTCCTGCAGACCAACCCGCATAACCGACAAAAAGCCTGACTATTTCGATATCGGGACGCTCAGAGGGGGAGTGGTGTAAATCTATTACTTCGATACAACCCACAAGAGATTTCTCATTAGCTTTTGATGACTTGGCCAACCCAATTACTGCATCAGTGGCCACCGGTCCACCTTTATAGATAAATCCTCCTTCCTCCACATGTTCTGCCCAAAGATCGATTAGCTGTTCAGGATGTAATGCTAAAGGCCTATTGAGGATCACGCCCAAAGCACCTTGATGGTCATGTTCAACGACAAAGATCACTGTTCTGTGAAAATTCTGATCTTTCAATAATGCTCCTGAAACGAGCAGTGAGCCTTTTGTTTTTCTCATTTCATGCTCTTTTTCTGTATTTCAATAAAGGAAGTAGCGCTAACAACACCGAGGCAACTAAGCCTCCGAATAGTAACTGCACTGGAAATCCTTCGTCGCTTACGCTCTCATCAGTTGGTAGAACAAGCCCAGTTTCAACATTCTCTTCTTCAATAGGCGACTCATTACCTGGTTCTAAAGGCGTTTCCTTTGAAAGATCTATATCAGCTACTTGTTCTGTAGTTGTTGTCTCGCTCTGTAGGAATTCGGGCGGGGGAGTTGTATACCAGCGCTCTAGAGCTCCGCGATCATTTCTATTCTTGACATTGAGAACTTCTGTGCCAAACATCTCAATGAAACCAATTGAAACTGTGAATCTCGAAGGGTCTAAACCATGAATCGTTACTTGATAAGTTCCTTCTCTGCCAATTTCTGAATGGTCAAATAATCTCAAATAGTTAGTACGAGAGAATGGCTCAGCAAAAGCAACTCGGATGTCAGGAAGAAGTTCAACTTGAGTTCCATCAGGGCGCTTAAGAGTCAACCAGGGCAAAG
This sequence comes from Actinomycetota bacterium, assembly GCA_902634555.1. Taxonomy (GTDB): domain Bacteria; phylum Actinomycetota; class Acidimicrobiia; order Acidimicrobiales; family MedAcidi-G1; genus MedAcidi-G2B. The sequence continues at coordinate 22,175 of CACPKO010000004.1, read as the reverse complement.
AAGAAGTTTCTATTTCTTTCTCTGGAGATAAGTCAGGTATCAGAAGAGACATCGTGATTGTTTCTCCATCGGGTATCTCAAATTGAAAACCTCGACGTTCGTTGGATTGAAGAAAAGTTCCGTAGAGGGCAAAGGAGATCCTTGCATCTGGAAGATAAGGCCCTTCTTCTGCTTTTTTTTGCTCTTCTCCGATAAAGACAGGATCATGCGCATAAGCAAAACTTCCTGGAATAAAAAGCATCACAGCCGTTACCGTTAAAACGGTTACCAAAAAGGTTTTCAATTTTAAAGAAGCCCTTTTCATCTTGCCGTTTACTTTTCCATCTCGCTTAATGTCTCCATTATCAATCGATTCGCTTCAGAAGACTTAACTGCATCTATCAAGCCGCGTGCAGCTACCTCTGTATATATGCCAGTTGTGTTGATGCTGGCATGTCCAAGGAGGCTTTGAATTTCATTCATAGGGACCCCATTCGCTGCCCATTGCACTCCCGCCGTATGACGTAGGGAGTGTAAAGATCTATCGCGTAGACCGGCTGCTCGATTTAAGGTAAGCAGCCAATAACGGAGTCTTCGATAATTGAATCGCTCGCCATCTTTAGTAACAAAGAGGGGATCATCAGCCATTGGAGTTCCGAATCTCTCGGATCGAACTTCTTGCCAACGGCGTAAAACCTCAAGTAGTTCCCTTGAAAGAGGAAGACGGCGCACCTTAGATCCTTTACCGAGAACTCTTAGAACTTGATGATTGCTGTCGTTTAATAGATCTTGGGTGATCCAGTCAAGATCTATGGAGCAAAGTTCAGAAGCGCGCAAACCAAGCGCAGCCAGAACTGTAACCATTGCAAAATCTCTTTCTGCCCAACGAACCCTGCCACCGATATCGTCATCTCTAATTTCTGTAGCAGCGATTCGATACAAATCGCGTATTTCTGAGCCCGAGTAATACGTTGGTTCACTTTGTTCAACAGCTAGTTGAGAAACTTTACGGATTCGTCCAATATCTGGAACTGAACCAACACCAAGATCCGCAACACAGTAATCAAAAAAAGATTTTGCTGCAGCGAGCGTTTGATTTAGTGTCGCCCGAGAAACTTCGCCAGAACTCCTCATAGTTCGAACCGCATCGGTTATCTCTGCTTGGCCGAAAGAATCTGGAGCAAAATGTTCAGGACGTATTTCAGCAAATGAAACTAACCTTCTTAGTCCCTGGCTATAAGCCCTGACAGTGGTCGCAGGTTTGTCCTCCTGAAGTGGCAACCAACGCAACCACTCGTGAAATGCCGGTGGCATCTGTTCTTCTAAAGGAAGGTCTCTGTATCCCATGCATATATTTATAGCATAAATACCTATTGAAATAGATGATAACATACGTTATCTACAATTTAAGTTTACTCCTCCTACGGAAAAGCCGCAAATCAGTGCTACCCACTCCTGAATACATGCGATAAACCAAATTAAAGCGGCTAACGTTTATGACTATGCCACGAATGGAAATTGAGCTAACAAGTAAGCGAGACGATGGTACTTGGACCTGGAGAGCCGCCGGCGCCAAACTCCCTAAAGGTTCTCTTGCTGAAGGCTTATTAGATACTGATGCTTCTATCGGTGACGTCATACGCGTTGAGACTGAACAATTCGTAGATGGAATATCAGTGACCTCTGTTCTGTCTGGACGTGTAAAGAGGTCAACTCCGGAATTACTGGAAATTGTTGGGAGCGGAAAAGACGAGCCGCTAGTTACGTCAAATCTCAAAAAGAAGAAAAATAATCGACGTCAAAATAGAGATGAAAGAAGTCCAAGAGCTTCAAAAGATTCTGTTAGAAGAAAACCGGCAAAAGATAAAAAGCCAGTAAAAAGAAACCGCAACCACTCCCCTGTGTCAACTGGTAAACGGCTCAAACAAAAGCACGTTCACCGTGATGCAGTAATCGCCTCTTTGCCGGAAGAGATGCGGCTCTTCTCCACGCAACTATCCCAGAAGGGTATAGCGGGAATGCGGTCCATTATCGAAAAGCAAAATGAGGCTGCTTCATCTGTGGGTGAACCACCTATACCTCCCGAGTTACTTTTAAAACTTGCTGAGCAATTACAACCACAACTAAGAACAGCCGAGTGGCGGGATAAAGCCGAGGCAGCGTTAGATGGAATTAATAAGGTTGATTTGCGAGACCTCCGCTCAGTAGTCGTAGCTTCTGATACATCTGCCAAAGATTCCGAGACTCGAGATCTCGCCAACCAGTTAAAAGATGGATTAGCGGCTCGTATTGAATCAGAGCACGCCAAATGGGTGTCAAGTGTAGAAGAAGCTTTGAAGGAAGATCGCATAGTTCGGGCTTTACGACTGAGTTCTCATCCGCCGAAGGCAGGCGCTCCGCTCTCCGGAGAACTCCTTAACTCGTTGACGCAAGGAGCAAACGATAATTTGACTGAGGAGACCTATGAAGATCGGTGGATTACTGTACTTGATGCGGTAGCTCTCTCCCCTGTTCGCGAAAGAGTCACGCCTCAGAGCTTACCGAAGGAACCTAGCCAAAAACTTATTGAAGTAGTTACAGAACTATCAATGAAAATTCCCACAATTGCAGCACTTTTTGGCATTTCACCTGTTCCTCCTCCTCGCAAGCAGCGCAAGAAGGCGAAATAAGTATTACGTGTCTTATTCAGTTAAGGCTTTCTGAACAATTATTGCCCTAGCGACTAGTCCATGAGTTTCAAAGAAATTCTTAGTTGCCCTATCACCAGGTAATGCAACTGCGTCTACTGCTTCAGCTTTGTGCGAAGTGGCGCAAATCAACATCTCTTCCATAATCGCTTCTCCAACTCCAACAGACCGGGCTGGTTCTTCAACATATAAAGCTTTTATTGAAGCGTGAGCAGTGCCATCTTCAAGACTGCCTAACTTGATAATGCCAAAACCAACTATTACATCATCAATAGTTCCAACAAAAACCTCAATAGAAGAATCACTGAAAGCCGACTGGAAATAGCTCTCAGGGTCCCCGTAGTTAGGATTCTCCTTACTAAGAGTCAATCCGCCACGCTTTTGGATCAACTCTGCTTCAGCCGCTAGGCCCAATTGTTCTAAGTATTTGAAATCGTTCGCGTCAGCGATTCGTGCGTTTTCCAAGAAAATTCCCGTTAGATGGGTGCTCCACAGTGTGAGCATTCACCCGTCTCAGAAACAACCGACTCGTCCACTAAAAGAAAACAATGAGGGCATGACATCTCAGTTTTTTGACGGGCTTGAGCCTCTTCAGGGGACTTTGCCACTACTTCTACTTGACTCGAGTCCTCTTCCTCTTCGCCATCTTCATCTTCATCTTCATCAGCGGCTATTCGGTCGCGTAGAATTTCTTCAAGATCAGCCTCTACATCATCTGGATCTGGTTCATCTTCTTCACCTTCATCGCCACTATGACGAGATGGGCGCGGCCCGCTCTCTTCTTCTTCTTCTTCTTCGTCTTCTTCTGTGTCTTCTTCGTCGTCGTCGTCAAGATTTCCTTCAAATCCTTCTTCAAGTTCTGAATCTGGCTCCTCAAAGCCTTCATCATCTCCATCTTCAAGATCCATCGCGACCTCTTCTTCTATTTCTTCTTCACTCATAGATTCCTCAAATAACTATCTTGACGCCGGATCATAGGCCATTTAGACATATTGCCAACACAATTTTTCATATTTTTACACTAATTTTCCTAATTTAGAAGTAATTAAGCCAGCATTTTCAATCACTTGACCGTTCGTTCCGTCGTTGCTCAGCACGCCGCTCAGACTCTAGACGCTCTAAATCACGTTCAGACGAATGATCAACAAACTTCATCATTTCAGCGATAGCTCGATGTCCCGCAACATCAGAAATGAGGTGATGCATTTGTTGCCCCACTTCTCTGTATGCAGGGTGCCCCTGAGGACTGGTACGCAGTTCCAAAAGATGCATCGCTTCACGAGCATTCATATGCATCATGTATCGCACTCGGTACGCTAGCGAAACCGCATAAGAGGACTGCTCTGGGAACACCTCGTTCATAGCTTTGTAGAGGCCGTCTGAACGCTCCATAACTGAATCAAATTCACTGGAGTAGCCCGCAGTGTCCACATCTGGAGGACGAACATACCCATGTGTGGTACTCAATTTCTGCCAATCTATTGTCAGCATTCGATGGCGTTGCAAGTCCCTAAATGCCCCATAATCAGAGAGAACATCAAACCGATAAGCAGGACGCTCTAAAGCCCTTCCGGGCCTTTGCCGACGATTACTTCTCTCTCCGGTCAAGGCTTGAAGCACCCGAATGCGCTCCTCAACTGTCATTTGGCGAACGCGGTCCTCAACAGCTCTGTCGGAATGATGCGTGTATGGGTAAAGCGCAGACGCCACCAATTTCACTTCAGCATCAGGATCAAAATCTGTTAAATCAACTAATGGGGCACTCTCGATGGGGAGATTGTCAGGAAAGAAGTGTTCTCCTAGTTCTTCAAGACGTTCTCTACTGTCTGCTTGATGCGCCCCTATTTCTTCTCCACGATCCGGGAGATCTACTCTAGTCAAGAAAGATGGGATGACTTTCCGTAACTCTCTCAGTATTAGCTCTGCATAGTCTCTAGCTTCGGGCAACGGATGTGCTCTCATACGAATAAGCATTGCTTCGTAGGCTTGTCCGGTTCCATATATTCCCACATTAGATAGTGAAGCAGAAGGAAGGATTCCGCGAACTGAGTCAAAAGCTTTCGCTGAGATAGCCTGACGATATATGAAGTCAGAGTCACCAGGTGCCTGAGGAATAGCCTCTCGATAAAAGTCTTTCATCTTGATTACCAAGTCAGAATAAACTTCAAATTGACGGTCAAGGTCAGCTATGTAGCGTGCGCCAAGTGCTGAAGATAAAACTTCAGGATCTCGGTAATACCTAAACCGACCTCCCGGGCGATCGTCGTAAGCGATATAACGAGTTGACTGTTCCAAATAAGCCATCAACCGCCCCCACTCAAGGATTTTGGTCAGCACGTTTGAGGACTGCTCGCAAGCTAAATGCACTCCACCTAGTTGAGCAACACTGTCATCTCCGTATTCAAAGAAAACGCGATCATATAATTCTTCTGCCCGTCGTAAACCAACCGTTGCATCAATGGTTTCATCGCCAGAGATATCAAGCTCTCCAACAAACTCATCTAAAAACAATCTACGGAGACTTAATGGAGATCTTGAGTAACGGGCAAAAAGAGCACCTTTTACCACCTCTGGTAAATTCACTAATGCAAAGACGGGCTGGTCTAGATTTGTAAAATACCTCCGAAGAATCTCTTCTTCAAACGGGGTAAATTCTTCAGCAATATAAGTGGTCACAAACGCTGAGACTAGGTGCTATTTAGGCGTCTCGCGCGGACTCAAACAATTTCTTTAAATTCTGCAACGGCTTGAGGCAGCACTGTTGAAGAAGTCCAGCAATCTATAACAGTCATGGCCAGTGCTTTTGCTCCATCAAGCACGCCTTTATCTCCCATAGAGCCTCTGGCATAATCAGCAAAATCTGGAGTATGAATTGCTACCTCTTCAGGTGCAATTTTTATCATGGGGTGTATCGAGGGAACCTCATAACTAACATTTCCCATATCCGTGCTTCCAACTATTGCAGTTTCTGTCTCAGGGCGGGGATCGCGCCCCAATTTTTTAGCATTTTCTATATAGGCATTCAAAAGGGAACGGCTGTCTACAACGTCGTCATAAGGTAGATCTGACCAACTTATAGTCATCTCGCACCCCGCGGCTTTTGCGCCCGCTTCTAGGCAATCCATTACCCGTGACTTCAAATCGGCAAGTCCTGCTCGGGTTGGAGATCTCACATACCACTCAGCGGCAGCGTGCTGCGGGACTATGTTTGCTTTGGGAGGACCTTCAGTAAATATCCCGTGTATTCGTTCATCTGGTGCGATGTGCTGACGCAGAGACGCAATATTCATGTAACCAAGCACTGCTGCATCTAGAGCATTTAGTCCTTTTTCTGGAGCGGCTGCCGCATGCGCTGGTTTTCCTTTGTAAGTAACCTTTACTTGCTGTATGGCTAAGCTCGTAATCCGTTCTACTTCCGATCCAGCAGGATGGATCATTAGCGCTGCATCTACTCCTTTGAAAGCTCCCCTCCTTATCATTTGGACTTTCCCGCCCCCACCTTCTTCTGCAGGAGTGCCAAGAACACGTAATTGGCCTTTTAAGGGTTCAGCCAATTCACTCAAGGCTAAACCGGCTCCAATGCCAGCAGCCGCTATAACGTTATGTCCGCAAGCATGTCCTATTTCCGGCAGGGCATCATATTCGCAAAGAACAGCAATAGTTGGGCCCATGGTTCCTGCTTTCGCCTCAAATGCTGTGTCTATTCCGTAAGCTGCCTGTTCTGTCTTCAATCCATGACTTATTAGAGCATTAGTAAGTATTTCGTGAGCCCTATGTTCTTCATAACCCAATTCGGGTTCGTCATGTATAGCGTGGGATATCTCTAGTAGCTCACTTTCTAAACCATCTATGATCTCGCAAACTCTAGTTTTAGCATCCATTGAATTTTCAAAATTAGAATCCATATTTCAGACTGTACCTTCTACAGCATCACTCGGAGAGCGTCGGGCTCTATTCGAACAGAAATTTGACTTGCCTTCATTATCCTCTTTCCGTCAATCCAAACATCTGTTTCCTTTTTTAGTTCAATTTGCGCAGTGGAACGCCTCTGATAATGAATATCGGGGTGAGGAACATGACTTCCGGCCTGCACGCGAGATCTGGCTTTTAAACGATCAGAAAACCCAAGATTTGAATCGAGGATGTCTAGAAGCCCATCACCCGGATGAGCACGTGGCGCTATGTTCCAATTTCCGTAATGAGAAGCATTAGCGACTATCCAAGTGCGTCCCATCCAGATTCTTCTACGAGCAATCAAATGGGAAGCGAACCAATAAATATGCCCATCAACAAGGGCAGACCCAAGGTCCACTGAAAAGAGTTGGGCACCCCCCTTCATTAATCGTTCGTGATGACTTTTGCCCCCCAATGTTCTCCAAAGGTCACCTCCCGCTAAACCTATGGTCGGTATTTCGTTATTAGACCTACGACAACTCTCTATTATTTCTTGGAGTTCTTCATTTCCATTTACAATTAGACCACCTGAAGGCATGACTCCAGGTTCTCCCCATTCCTCTCTTGGAGTTATACCCATTTCGCTGCCTCTAAGTCCTCTTCGACGTCTTCGAAAGCTGCAGTTACCACCACCACTCCCCTTTCAAGGGCCTTAATAGATTCTGCCGCGACTTTCTGTAACTCAACATTGCCTATGGTTCTTATCTGCCGCAATAGGTCACTTACTAAGCGAACGTTTCTTACAAATTCGCCACCACTAGTTGCCGAATCTAATACTGCGCTTAAATCTTGTCCAGATGCCCATGAATAAATTTTCTCAGCGTACCTTGAGTCAAGAACAGCTTTTGAATCCATTCCGAGTTCCCACTCAAGATCAGTTATCATTTTAGCAATTTTCTCAATTGCTTGGATCCTTTCTCCAACTCTCTTGTTCTTAAGTGGCGTGAAATCATCTGGTCGGCCTCGGTGGCTATAAACAAATACTGAGACAACTGCAGCCAGTTCGGCCGCATTCAGGCCTTCAAATATTTCATCTTTTAAAGCTTCAACGATGACTAAATCACACTCACTGTAGATGCGTGTTAGTAGTTGGCCTGCCTCTGTGAGCCTCCACCCCTCTGATAAGCCTCTCAACTCAAGAATTCTTCCTGTAACTGCTAGTTGATCAACAAGATTAATCTTTGGGGTATCAAGTTCTGAATCATGAATTTGTTTTTTAAGTTTGAATATCTTCCTCCGAATTTGACCAATTTTTTTGATTTCCAAAGTAAATAGTTCCCTTAAGAAGGCAACCATCTCACGATGCGTTTCAGAGTCCCTTAGATGTGCATGATCCAGAGTTTCTACTTTCGATAAACGCAAAGGGGCATTCAATATTCCTTCGCTTGCGAAACGAGAGAATTTACCCATTTGATTTATTGTCTTTATTCTTCTCCGGTTCCCGCTTCGATCGGCAATGGTAAGGATTGCATGAATTTGTCCATCTTCGAGTAAAACAATGTCTCCGGGTTGAAGAGCAGAAACTTTGGACGTTTCAAAATTTTCCCTTGTGAGATCTGTTAAATCTTCCTCTAAAAGGGTGACTTGAACCTTGGTCTCTTGGAATTTTTTTTCATGCCTATTTCTTTTATTGTCAAGTTGAAACTGGCCAAAAGATCGTTTCAATAAATCTTCAGCTTCTAGTTGTGACCTCGTATTCATGAGGTTTGCAACCATGTTATAGGTCGGATGAAATGCAGATTTCAAATAGAAACTTTTATTTAGAGCCAGTTCAGCTACTTCTCTAAATTCGACGAATGGTGACCACAGGATGATTCCGTGACCTTCCTTGTCTAATCCACGGCGTCCAGCCCTTCCAGTTATCTGAGTGAACTGACTCGAGGTCAAAAACTCATGATTCTCTCCAGTGAACTTGGTCATCTTGTCTAGAACCACTGATCTCGCAGGCAAATTCACTCCAAGAGCAAGAGTCTCGGTTGCATACACAACCTTTAGTAGGCCTTTAACGAAAAGTTCTTCGGTGATTTCCTTGAAAATAGGTATATGGCCTGCGTGATGTGAAGCTATCCCTCTGCGCAAACCAGTGGCCCACTCATCCACTTTAAGGACTTTCATGTCTTCGGGATCTTTGAATTTCAAGCGCTGTAAAACAATCTCATCGACTGCCTTCTGTTCGTTGGAATTATTAAGAGAAACCCCGGTTTTAAGTACACGATCCCGAGCAGCATCGCATCCTGCTCTGCTAAATATGAAATGAATAGTTGGCAAAAGTTCTTGCCTTTTAAGGGATTCAACCACCTCAATGTAATGTGGCGAACTAAATCTCTTCTGATAATGTGCGTCTCTCCGCTTCCGTCCACCATATGAGAATTTTTTTCCAGCCGGATTACTCTTTCCCTCTATTAGAAGTGGAATCTGCTCTAACCGTCTCTTGTGATTTGATCTACTTGCTGCGCAATAATGAAGTTTCAAAGGAACTGGTCGTTTTTCATGGACGACAATTTCCGTTTTCTCTTTGACCCTTGATAACCACTCTCCTAGCTCTTTTACGTTAGAAACCGTTGCGGAAAGAGCTATAACTTGAGTTGTTTTCGGTAGTCCAAGAATTACTTCTTCCCACACCGGCCCTCTATATGGGTCCTCTAAATAGTGGACTTCGTCTAATACCACCCACGCAAGTCCATCTAATGTCGCAGAATTCGTATAAAGCATGTTTCTCAGAACTTCTGTTGTCATGACAAGCACTGGAGCCATCGGGTTTATCGTTAGGTCCCCGGTTAAGAGTCCCACTCGCTCCGCTCCAACTCTTTTCTTCAGTTCTGAAAATTTCTGATTTGAAAGAGCTTTTATCGGTGTTGTGTAAAAGGCTCGAAGCCCACCCTCTAAAGCCACATCAATAGCATGTTCTGCTACAACCGTTTTCCCACTAGAAGTAGGAGCTGCCACAAGCACGGAATGGCCAGCATTTACCGCGGAAATGGCCTCAGTCTGAAACCGGTCTAATTGGAATCCCCAACTACTTTCACTCACTGTTTGGACTGACTCGGTTACGTCTTCGCTCTATTAATCGCCCAAACAGAATGGACAATTCATAGAACAGAATCATCGGAACAGAAAGGATCATTAGTGTCAATGGGTCGCCACTTGGGGTGAGTACCGCCACGAGAGCAACTACGCCTACAATCGCGTATCTTCTCCCGCGTCGCAGGGTGCTATGGGATACCATTCCGGCGAGTTGAAGCATTACTAGAATTAGTGGAAATTCAAATCCAACCCCGAAAGCTACGGTCATTTTTACAATAAAGCCAAGGTATTTAGTTGGAGAAAAGACGCTAACTAAATCCGGGCCACCAATCGATACTAAAAAGTCAAGAGCTCGTGGGATGCTCCAATAGGCTAACCCGGCACCTGCTACAAATAGGAACACCCCGAGCAAGACAAGTGGTACCGCCCAGCGTCGTTCTTTTGGATAGAGACCGGGAGATATGAACCTCCAGACCTGCCACAAAATCACTGGAATCGCAAGAACGAGTCCGCCATATCCAGCCACCATCATTCGAACGCTGAAAGGTTCAAGCGGATCCGTGACAAGTAGGTCACAATTTTCTCCAAAAAGAGCACCTTCGGAAGATGCTCCCTTGCGAATCTCACAGTATGGACGTAGAAGTTCTTCGAGAATTTGCGGATACAAGATCCAGCAAACTATTGCCCCTAGCAACACCGCTACGACAGAAATGAGCAACCGTTTACGAAGTTCTTCGAGGTGAGAGAGTAATGGCATCCGATCCTTACTCATGGCTGGCATCTTCGTCTTTTGCCACCTCTGACTCAATGCTCAAATCCTCCGATGGTTTAGATTCATCTCCGTGGAAACTCTTTTCGTTTTCAAGCATTTCCCTCCCCTTCTGTCTTGCAGCCTCTTCAATGGAAGGGTCCTCTATAGCTGCTTCGAGTTCAGCTTGAAAATTACGTGAAGTCTGGCGCACTTGTCTTATTGTTTTTCCGACTTGTTTACTTGCTTCTGGAAGTCTTTTGGGACCCAAGACTATTAGCCCGATGAGAAGTATTACGAGGATTTCTCCTCCGCCTAGGTTGCCCATGTTGAAATTCTACAGTGGTAAATGCTGCTCTTCGGAGGTATTTACGTAATGATGGTGAAATGACTGATCCAGATGAAGAACTACTTGATCGAACCAAGCCTATTCTTTTCGCTCATAGAGGTGGACGAGGTGACGCCCCTGAGAACACCATCGAAGCCTTTTCTCTTGCAATTTCTAAAGGAGTGGGCGGAATAGAGAGTGACGTCTGGTTGAGTTCGGATGGGGCCCCTATTTTGAGCCATAACGCTACAGTTGGAGTTTTTGGTCGGAGGAAGAAAATATCAAAGACTCTTGTTTCTCAACTTCCAGAAGGAGTGCCTTCTTTTGAAAACTTTTATGAAAGTTTTGGATCTGATCTTGAAGTGTCGCTGGATATAAAAGACCCGGAGGCCATTGATGCAACAATTTCTTTAGCAATTAAATACGACGCGATTAGCAAACTATGGATTTGCTATCCAGATTGGGAAATTTCTAAACAGTGGCGAAAGATTAATCCGGACTTCAAGCTCGTTGATTCTCCCGGGAAAAAGGGGTTTCCAGAAGGTGGGGAAAGACGAGCTTTCTCTCTATCGCAAAATGGATTTGACGCCATAAACCTCAGAGAGTCTGATTGGACTGCGGGCTATGTTGAGTTATTTCATAAATACGGATTGAAGTGCTTTGCTTGGGATGCTCACCTCCCTAGACAAATAGACCGCGCTTTATCACTTGGAGTTGATGGAATTTATAGCGACTACAGCGACCGTATGCTCTCGGCAGTTCAAAACTACTAATTAGAGGCGCTGAAAATCTCCTATCGGCCAGACGCGAACAAAAGCGCGACCGACAATGGTCTCTATATCTATTGGGCCAAAAATTCTGCTGTCTCTAGAGTTGTCACGGTTATCACCCATGACGAAGACGTGGCCATCTGGCACTATGCATTTATTCAAAACTGCCTTTTCCCCAATGCAACTTTCCGGAGCAAGGAAGTCGAAAGTGTCATCAGAGGCTTCTAGATATGGCTCTATAACCAAATTTCCGTCAATATAGACTTTGCCATCTAATACTTGTAGTGTCTCGCCCGGAAGAGCGATAACTCTTTTTATGAGATCAGATACCGCCCCGTTTGATGTTGAAGGATTTTCAAAAACGATCAAATCTCCACGATTCACGTCGTGGAGATTGTAGCTTAATTTATTAACTATTACCCGGTCCCCTATGCCTAGAGTTGGTTCCATTGATGGAGAAGGTATGTAATATGCCTGAAATAGAAAGACTTTAATGATGAATGCAACTATGAATGCAGTTCCTATTACTGCCACCCATTCAAATATTTTTCTTAAATTAGAACGAAAAGGGCCTGGCAACTCAAAATCAAAGTCTTCCTCAACTGCAACATTAGTTGTTCCTAGTTGAGTTTCTTCCGGAGAGATTTTCTCGTTTTCTCCATTTTGTGTTCCCTCTGATTCTTGACTGACCGGAGGGTCACTTTTTTCTTCTGGATTTTCTACTCTCTCTTGTGCTCGTTCAAAGATCTCTTTAGACCAATCAGAAGCTTCGCTCTCTGAAGAAAGTGGATCGTTCTCTTGGTTGTTCACATCAAGAACTTACTCGGGATTGACCCGTTTAAGGTGTCGCCTCTTCATAACCTTTGAGAATCGACAGAGCTACTTCCCTGCGAAAAGTTTCGCCGAGACTCTCTGGCGCTTTTACTATCTTAACATTTGGGCCCAAGCGAAGAAGTAAGCGTGCTAACCATGCTGGGGAAGCAACTGGGAATTCAACTTTCCAATCTCCGTTTTCTTCTTGCCCTGCTTCATAATGGGGGTATTCGTCGATAACCCACTTCTCTTCTTCAGGTAGCTGCAAAATCACTGATGGCATTGAGCTCTCTTTTGATGAGAAAATTTCTTTGATCGGACTAAGCTCGGCAAGAAGTTCTTCATCATAAATGTAGAACTGGTCAGTACTCTCTACTTGACGAACTCGATCTAAACGAAAAATGCGGGGCTCTTCCGCTCTGTGGCAATAGGCTTCTGCGTACCAGTGCCCCTTATCTGCGAAGAGCCGATAGATATCAATTTCCCTCGAATTTTCTTCATTCCTGCCATAAGAGTAGTACTTGATCTTCAACCGTCTATTTTCCCTCTTGGCCCCTTTGAAGATTTCCAAAACCCCTCTGTCCTGCACCCCAAGGTTTACCTCAACCGCATCTCCAACAGTAGTTCCAGAGGCTGCCGCAAGTTTCATCAGTCCTTTCTCTAGCGAGCCTAATTCGTCAGTATCTAAATATTCCGAGACTGATTTTCCGGCAACTATAAGTCGAAACATTTCTTCTTGAGATAGGTGCAGCGGCTTACGAAACCAATCCGCATAAGAGATTTCTACAAAGCCATCAGAGATAAAGACGTCTACTAGGCATTCAGGAGTGAATGGATGAACTCCAACCATAAATAAAACTTCTTCTAGATCAGTCACCAGTTGTTCAGTTGGATAATCAAAGTGCGAAGAGATCTCAGATAGTGACGCTCCTCCCTTATCTACTACCCATGGAATGACGGCAAGTAGTCGTCTAAGTCGGTCGGTTGCGTTTAATGAGTTCACAGAAAACTCCTAAGCCATGCCTGCATATCTTCTTTGCTTTCTTGAGGACTTAAGATTTTCACTCCATCAAGAAAAGTCAGGGCGAAGGAGCGGAAACTTTTCCAATCATTCACTTCTTCTTCAATGATCACAGATCCATCTACGTTCTCTTCTTTTACAGAATTTTCACCAAGATAATTAACTATCCATGGTGCATGTAACGCCTCAACACGCATAGTTACTTTAAAATTATTTTCTTCTCCATAGCGCCAGGGAAATACATTCAGCTCTAGATCTTCTTCATTTAACGATTCGACAGAATTTATTTCACCTAATTCGACTTTTCCTTCTATTCGATCAACGCGGAAATTTCGTATACCTTTTTTGTCAAGGTCATATCCAACCAAATACCAACGTCCCCGCTTAAAAACCGCACGAAGCGGGTTGAGCTCTCTTTTTTCACCTTTATAGACGAATCCAACCATTCTCTTTTCAGCTGTTGCTGTTAGTGCGGTGTTCAAGGACGGATCCAAGGGAATTTCCGTTAAAGGTTGGATATCGTTGCGGGTTTCAGAAGAGGGACCCAATTTCCAGAAGGGATCTTCTTGTCCTGTGGATTCAATCCGAACAAGGTTGAAGGCGATATGTAGCGCTGCAAGTTCATCAGGCTCTAAATACGAACCGCTTTCCTTTAGTTCATTTGATTTAACGAAATACCCTTGAGTTACTTCATCAAAAACTACTGGAATGCCAATATTTTTGAGTTCTTCTTTATCGCGTTCAAAAGTGCGCCTAAAGCTCTCTTTGTTATCTGAATAAGTTCCTGATGGAAGTTTTTCCTTGATCTCATCTCTGGTGATCGGACGACTTGTCTTATTTAAAGCCGCTATTAGGTTTAAGAGGCGCTCTAACTTTGACATTAAAAAATAAAATCCCTTCTTTTATAAAGATTCAATTAGTTTTTCTACGCGATCATCTATGAATTTAAATGGGTCTTTACAGAGAACGCTACGTTGCTGTGGATGGTCATTCAATTTTAAATGAACCCAGTCAACTGTGTAGTCGCGATTTTGTTCTCGAGCTCGTTTGATAAATTCTCCGCGAAGACGTGCTCGCGTGGTTTGGGGTGCTGTGGAGATGGCTTCATTAATCTCAGATTCTCCAAGAGTTCTTTCCATCAAATCACGACTTTGTAAAAGGTAGAAGAGGCTCGTTTCTTTCCGGATTTCGTGGTACTGAAGATCCATAAGAGCTAGTCGAGGGTCAGCTAGTGGCAAACCATGGCGTTCCCGGTATTCCTCTATGAGGAGATACTTTGCTACCCAATCACACTCTCGTCTTAGAGTTAATGGATCTTTCTCTATACCTGTCAGGCAATGTTCCCACATCTCTAGAGCCATCTTTTCTTCAACTGACATTTCATGATGATCTGAAAAACGTATGGCCCTGTCAAGAAATTCTCGCTGCATGTCTAACGCTCGAAGTTCTCTGCCATTAGCCAAGCGAACTGTTCTTTGACAGGTCACGTCATGACTTATCTCCCTTATCGCCCGTATTGGGTTCTCTAAAGTCATGTCACGAAGAATTGTTCCGGATTCTTCTACCATCCTCAGCACTAGACCGCATGCGGCAACTTTAAGAAAGCTGGCGTATTCACTCATATTTGAATCACCAACGATCACATGAAGACGCCTATAGAGATTTGCATCAGAGTGCGGTTCGTCTCTTGAATTAATGATGGGCCTCGAACGTGTAGTAGCGCTGGAAAAATCTTCCCACACATGATCTGCTCGTTGACTAATGCAATACATAGCGCCACGAGCAGTTTGAAGCACTTTGCCAGCCCCAGCCCATATCTGTCTGCTGACTAGGAAAGGAATGAGAGTTTCACCAATCATGGAAGTGTCATCGTCTCTTATTGTCAGATAGTTCTCATGACTTCCATAAGAATTCCCGGCGGAATCCGTGTTGTTCTTATAGATATGTATTTCTCCGTCAATTCCTTCTTCGTGGAGTTTCTCTTGCGCTCCGATCATCAACTCTTCAACTATTCTCTCGCCCGCTTTGTCATGAGAGATCACTGCTGAAGCTGAATCACATTCTGGAGTTGCATATTCAGGGTGAGAGCCTACGTCTAAATAGAGCCGGGCGCCGTTTGGGAGGAACACATTTGAACTGCGACCCCAATTCTGTATACGACGAAATAAGTATCTAGCTACTTCGTCTGGGCTGAGTCGACGCTGGCCACCTTGTGTGCAAGTAATTCCGTATTCTGTTTCGATGCCGTAAATTCGGCGCTGCACGTCGTTTAGTTTTCGCTTAGATGTTCGTCAAGTGCTTCGTTTTCAATACGACGAAACGCTCGACGTCCATTTCCACGCCCAAGTACTGCTACTTCCAAATCATCGGCTTTGAGAGTTCGGTCTGGTCCCGCTAGTGCCTTAACTGCTTGATTCAAGACGACTGTAAGAGGTTGATTTGATTTCCATGATTCTTCTAAACGAGTTTTTACGGTTTCAGTTTCACCACCAATGACGACGAAAGTTTCCGTGTCCATGACGGTTCCGTCATAGAGGAGGTGGAAAATCTGATCAGAACCAGGTTCTTCTCCTATTTCTGCTATTGCTATCTCTACTTCTAAGGGTTTCATTTCATGAGTGAAATATTGTCCAAGAGTTTGTGCGTATTGATTTGCTAACCAACGAGCATCTACATCCTCTCGACTAAACGAATATCCTTTTAGGTCAGCATGACGGACCCCAGCTACGCGTAGTTGATCAAATTCGTTGTATTTTCCTACTCCAATAAAGCCGATGCGATCATATATTTCGCCAATTTTCCGAAGAGTATTAGATGGGTTTTCGGCGCATAAGAGTACACCGTCTGAAAAAACTGAAACTATTGCGGCACGGCCACGAGTTATTCCTTTTCGCGCATAATCTGCCCGGTCTTTCATTAATTGTTCAGGAGAGACATACATAGGCATGTTCATGATTGTTCTCCAGTTACTTTGTCAATCAAAGTGTTCGTGCGAGTAGCTAATTCAGAATCTTCAATTCTGGTGAAGCCATTTGAATTAATGACTGCAACCACTGGATAGATCCCACGTATTGGGTCAGGCCCCCCGGTAGCACTATCTTCGTCTGCGGCATGAAACAACGCTTCTATTGATAGATCTATTCCTTCGTCAGTTGATAATTTCCCGTTGTGTCGAAGTTTAATCACAGTGCTTGCATGAAGGCTTCCAGAGCCAGAAGCCGCAAAGTCCTTTTCTTCATACCGGCCTCCCGTGATATCAAATTCGAAGAGTCGACCCTTTTGGAGTTTTTCATCAAATCCGGCGAAAATTGGCACAACTCCCAAGCCTTGAAGTGCTGCCGGAAGGTTGCTTCGAAGCATTTGGCTCAACTGGTTAGCTTTGCCGTCCAGACTCAAAGGTCGTCCTTCAACTTTTTCGTAATGCTCTATTTGTAATTGAAATAGGCGGACCATCTCCATGGCAGGACCTGCAGCCCCTGCAATCGCCACTCCAGAATGCTGATCAGCAGGAAAGACTTTTTCGATTGTGCGGTGGCTGATTAGATGACCAGAAGTAGCACGACGATCACCGGACATAACTACCCCGTCTAAAGTCTGTATCGCCACCACTGTTGTCCCGTGTGTTATTTGATTGGCATCTACTGGAATCCCATCCCAGCTGGGAGAACGTTCAAGGCGTTGTAAAAGGCCGAGGAAGTCCGGCCCTGGATCTGAGTCTGGGGAAAAACGTGGAAGTGTCACGACTTGGAGGATACCTCTCGAAATGGCATTGCTACTCTCCGCCTTTCTGAATATAGCTTTTCACAAAGTCTTCAGCATTTGCTTCGAGTACTTCATCTATCTCGTCTAAGAGGCCGTCAAGGTCGCCTTTGATCTTTTCACTGTTTTTTAGTGCATTAGATGAAACTTCACCTTCTTCTAGTTCAGGTTCCGATGAGAAACTTCTATTTCGTTTTTCTTGTTCAGCCATTTTGTTTCCTTCTAAAGGTAGTTAATCATCTCTTTTGTTGTCTTCTAGTCTTTCTAGCAAGTCTGAAACCGAATTTGAAGAATTTAGAAGATTTTCCGTTTGTTCTCGTGTGCCTCGTGAAGGTTCGAGCATCGGCACTCTTTGTAAGTTTTCTTCTCCTGAATCAAACACTAGCGAGTCCCAATTTGCACTAACAATGTTTTCGGGCCATTTCTCTAAACACTTACCTCGAAAATACGCACGAGTATCTTCTGGAGGGTTTTTTACGGCGAAATTTGATTCTTCTTCTGATACTAGAATTTCTTGCTTTATTTTCTTAAATAGCGATTTCTCAGGGCGTAGGTCATGGTATTGAAGATCTATTGCAGCTAACTGGACATCAGAAGAGGAAATGTTTTTCCTCTCTTGAAATCCATCTAATATGTGTTTTTTTGAGACCCAATCTAGAACTCCCACCAAAGGTTTGAGATTGTCTGGAGATTCAAGCCTTTCTAAAACTTTTTTCCACCATTCAAGCACCAGAGGTGCGGAGTCACCGCCGAGGTGGTCAGTTCCAAAATTTTCTACATACTTCTCTGCTTGTTCGTAGAACCACCATTGAGTTTCCGCCGCAGTGATGGTGGTTCCGTTAGTTAGCTCAAGCGGTTTTTTTAGCCCTAAATCAAAAGACACTTGCTGGAGAGAACGAACCGGGTCTTCAAACCTTATTTTTCTGTCTAAAGCCCCTGATTCAACCATGCTTAAAATGATCCCGGTTGTTCCTACTTTGAGGAAAGTTGCGACTTGGCAAAGATTAGCGTCCCCGACGATTACATGGAGGCGTCGATATTTTGCTGGGTCAGCATGCGGTTCATCCCGTGTGTTGATTATTGGCCTCTTTAAAGTGGTTTCAAGTCCGATTTTTTCTTCAAAGAAATCGGAGCGTTGCGTTATTTGAAATGGCACATCACTACGGCTGTAGCCAGGAATTTCACAGCCAACTTTTCCTGCTCCAGTGAATATTTGTCGAGTTATAAAATGAGCGGTTGCATGATCTGCTATTAAGTCAAACGAGGTCTCTCGATCAACAAGGTAATTTTCATGACATCCATAGCTGTTACCTTTTCCATCTGAATTATTCTTGTAGGCAACGATTTCTTGGCCGGGCGGCATCACTTCCTTAGCCGCTTTCATGGAGGAAATTAGTATTTGATCAGAAGCTACGTCGTATTGAACAACTGATAATGGATTTGAGCACTCCGGAGCGCTTAGCTCAGGGTGTGCGTGATCAACGTAATATCTTGACCCGTTGGTTAATACTGCGTTTACTAAATGGGCCTCTATTTCAGGGGCGATTGATTCTGGGGTAACAAACCCGCGTATGTCTTTCTCTGGTGTTTCATGAACGAAATCCCATCCTGGTCGAGGAGCGCTCGGTCCGCTAGATGCCGGGGAATGCGCATACAAATAGGCGTTAATCAATAGAGATGATGCAAGGATCGGATTTGGGTCAGAAACTCCGCGATGAATAACTCCGTATTCGGTTTCGATCCCAAATGTTTTCTTGATAGTCATAAATCTGACCTTAACCCCGGTGTTGTCTTATGTGGGGTCAGAGGTACTGTCCGGTCGCTACTCCATCAATTGACCTTCCACCAGTTTCATCTTCGTCGCCACTAACAAGAGTTCGAACATAAATTATTCGTTCACCTTTCTTACCAGAGACTTTCGCCCAGTCATCAGGGTTTGTTGTGTTGGGAAGATCTTCGTGTTCGCGGAATTCTTGGCGGACTGATCGGATGAGGTCGTCGGTGTGGATTCCCTCTCTACCACCAGCTAATTTTCTTTTGATCGCTAGTGTTTTAGCTCGTCTGACAATATTTTCTACCATTGCTCCAGAAGCGAAGTCTCTAAAATAAAGAACTTCTTTGTCGCCGTTTTGATAAGTCACCTCAAGAAAACGATTTGTTTCCTTATCGCTATACATCGCGTCCACTGTTTCATCAATCATTCCAAGGACTGCTTTGTTTCGGTCCCCTCCACCAAGTGTCTTGATTAATTCGGAATCAATTGGAAGTTCAGGAACAAGATATCTTGAGAATATTTTCGCTGCAGCGATCGCGTCTGGTCTGTCTATACGAATCTTCACATCAAGTCTTCCGGGGCGCAAGATAGCGGGGTCAATTAAATCTTCTCGATTTGAAGCACCAATCACAATTACGTTATTAAGCGCTTCGACTCCGTCAATTTCTGCTAATAATTGTGGAACAATCGTTGATTCAATATCTGAACTTATACCAGTGCCACGTGTTCGGAATAAGGATTCCATTTCATCAAAGAAGACTATGACTGGCCATCCCTGTTCGGATTTCTCACGCGCTCTTTCAAATATGAGTCGTATTTGCCTTTCCGTTTCGCCGACATACATGTTCAACAATTCGGGGCCTTTTATGTTCAGAAAGTAACTTGGTGCTTCTTTTTCTCCAGATATGTCTGCAACTTTGCGAGCCAGAGAGTTTGCAACCGCTTTCGCAATTAAGGTCTTTCCGCAGCCGGGCGGTCCGTAAAGAAGAATTCCCTTAGGGGCAGGAAGAGAATACTCATTGAATAGCTGCTTATGTAAGAAAGGTAATTCAACTGCGTCAACAATCTTTTCTATTTGAAGATCTAATCCCCCCACATCTTCGTAGGTCACATCTGGAACATCTTCAAGTAGTAATGTTTCAACTTCTGGGCGGGGTAATCTTTCAAGTAGTAGTCCGGATCGGGAATCCAGCATGACTGAATCGCCACTTCGTAGTCGTAGAGTCTTTTGTTTGATCAGCTCTCCGGCCAATTCGACTACTCGTTCTTCTCCATTATTTCCGACAACCACTGCACGCTCTCCGTCAGGGAGAACTTCCTTAACGGTCGCAACTTCGCCGAGTAAATGTGGCTGTCTAGCCATGATTACATTCATGGCTTCGTTTAGAACTACTTCCTGACCGATTCCCAGAGAGCCCATAATTTCAGGAGATGCGTTTACTCTCATTTTCTTGCTCGCTGAAAGTATGTCTATGCTTCCATCATCGTTGATTCCAACTACTGTTCCGTATGGCGAAGGAGGTTTTGATAATTGATCTATTTCTTCTCGCAAATCAACGACACGTTGACGTGTTACTTCAAGAGCTTTATCTAACTTTTCGTTTCGATCAATTGCTTTACGAATTTCTTTTTTAGTTTCCCGAAGTTCCATTTCAAGGTCTTGCTTTTGGAGCGGGGCATCAACCAGACGTCGCCGCAAATCAGATACTTCAGATTGAAGCCTTTCAATTTCTTCACTTTCGCCATTTACATCTTCGGAAGTCAATGCCCCTCCAGGGAAACAATTCTATTTCGCCGCGACCTTACCGTAGTTAGTGACAAAAGTAACGATTAAGGTGCGCTACTTTTAACAAGATTTATGTATTATGAGTAATACAAAGTTGTGAATTTTTACTAACTTTAGAGATGGAGGGATCCTAAAGATGTTAAAGGTATGGATAGATCAAGATCTTTGCACCGGAGACGGACTCTGTGAAGAAATAGCTCCAAGCGTATTTGCCATGCTTGATGATGGTTTAGCCTATGTGAAAGATGGCGACAACATTCTCAGCGAACCAGGCGGAGCCGACGCTGTTGCTCCCATTCCTGAGGATCAGATAGAAGCAACCATTGAGTCGGCGGAAGAATGCCCCGGTGAATGTATCTTCATCGAAGCTGACTGATTTTCGATTTTTCTTATCGGCACTCAGTTGTAACAGTTGTTGCTTGACTGGGTAAGTTGTCAATAAACGAATTTAGTTCATTAACTTGAACTGCGTATGCCGTGGAACTTCCACCCTTCACGGAAGAGAACACCACCCCCACGACTTGACCTAGTGAATTAACTAGCGGTGATCCAGAATGGCCAGGATCAACATCCATAGATACAACTAGTGCGTCTCGACCCGATCCTGGGTCTCCGTAGATATCTAAACCTGTAGCTCTTATATGTTGGGAAATTTGACCAGGACGCCAATCCGGTTCGCCATCTCGGTCGTATCCAATTAAGGCCACATTTTCTCCATTTATCGCTTGTGCTGTTTCGAAGCCTCTCATTTCGTGCACACCTATATCAAGAGCTGCTAAATCTGTGGTGGCATCGAATCCAATTACTCGTGCCTTGGTTTCTATTGTTGTTCCTTCAGGGCTAACTATTTTCACTAATGGGCTGTCTATTCCTGCCACGACGTGAGCGTTAGTAACTATCAGTCCATTGGTCAATGAGAATCCTGAGCCGAATTGGAACCGCGGGCAATTGCTACCTCTGATTGAAACCGTAGAACTTCTCGCGGTGTTAATGAGAGCTGCATCAAACTCTTCGCTGGGTGGAACAGAAGTTTCCGGCAGGGTTAATAAATTTAGATCTTGGCTATGAACCTCGCCCTTATCTGATTCAGGAACTACCAGAGTTATAACTGTTAAAACTATTAATACCGCTACGGTGGATAGCCAGTCCTTCACGTGCTCAATAATCTGGCATGCGTTAAAAATGCTGTGTGCGCGACCATGCGATGGTCAGGACGAACTGCCTGACCTTCTATGTGCCAAGTCCGGTTCATGACTTCCATAGTTTCAATCAAAGCAAAGTCATTTTCTTCTAGCGCTTCTTTGAATTTTGCTGCTTGGAGGATGCTTGGGGTGTAAGCAAGAATGATTCCTCCGCTACGTAACGCGGTTTTAGCATGAGGTACCACATTCCAAGGTTCAGGGAGATCAAGAACCATGCGGTCGAAGTCTTTTTCTTCTATTCCCTCGTAAGCGTCTCTTATTAGGACGTCGTATTGGTTAAGTGCTTTTTCACCTAAAGCGGCTTTGACATTTTTTTTAGCTCGTTCGGCA
>CACPKO010000003.1 GCA_902634555.1 Actinomycetota bacterium | reverse complement strand
AAAAGTTTAGCTATGCGGCCTATCAGTTTAGAAGAGGCTGCTGATGACATGGATCAGTTAGATCATGACTTCTACCTCTTTTTTGATTGTGATCACAACGTTGACAGAGTGGTCTATCGAAATGGTGGCGGAAAGTTATATGTGATGCCAACAACTACTGGAGAAACCCTTCCCGGGAATACGAGGCCTCCTATTCTTCCTAGTTCTCTAGTTTTGAATCATCTGCCTCTAGCTGAAGCTAAAGCTTTATTAGCTGTTGGAGAAGAACCTTTTGTTTTCTTTACTGACTCTCCAAACGGAAGAGGACAGATTTTATATCGAAGATTCGATGGGCATTATGGACTAATTACTCCGGCGAATTAGTTCCTCTCCTGACCGGAGTAACGATGGGGCCGAAGCCATCATCAATGACTTTTATTGAAGCGCCGTAGTGTTGAGTTATCTGCTCTTCAGTTAATACTTCTTGCGGCATTCCTGATGCGACTACTTCGCCTCGTTCTAACAAAATTAAAGCGTCTGCATATTGACCAGCGAGAGTCAAGTCGTGCATTGTCGCTAAAACCGTCAGATTCAGACGCCGCCTCAACCCATCTACTGCCTCCAACATCTCTTGTTGGTGCCCTATATCTAATGCAGTAGTTGGCTCATCTAAAAGTAGGACCGGAGATCCTTGTGTCAAGGCTCGCGCCACAACAACTCTCTGTATCTCTCCTCCGGATAAAGTGCCCATCGTTCTTGATTCAGCGAAACGAACGTCAAGTTCAGCTAACGCGGCACGAGCCATTTCTATGTCCTGTCTTTTTTCAGTTTCAAAGAATCCAAGATGTGAAGTTCGCCCTAAAAGCACGTAATCAAGCGCCTTCATTCCGTGCGGTATTACTGGCTGTTGTGGAACAATCGCTATTTGTTTAGCTATTTCTCTGCGGCTATAAGCACCAAGAGAATGACCGTCAATTTGTATCAAACCCTGAGACGCTTGAAGTCCAGCGATGGTTCGAAGAAGCGTCGTTTTTCCTGAGCCATTCGGGCCTACAACTGTTGTCCATCCGCCTTTTGGTACTTCTAAACTGACTCCACGTAATACCTCTGTTGTACCGAAACTAACGCGAAGAGATCTGCAAGAAATGGCTTCCATTAAAGCCTCCTAGAAGTTCTAAGAACTAAGACAAAAAATGGTGCGCCCATGAAAGCAGTAACAACACCGATTGGAATTTCTGCAGGTTCAAGAGCTAGTCGAGCCACTAAATCTGCTCCAACTAGAAATGCCCCGCCGAACAAAATAGTTAGAGGAAGAATTATTCGATAACTAAAACCGAAAATTAGCCTAATGGTATGTGGAACGATGATGCCGACAAATCCAATGAGTCCACTTACTGCAACAACAGCAGCAGTTCCTAATGATGCTGCTAGCACTGCAACCAATCGAACCAAACGAACATCCACACCCAATGATCCGGCCTCTTCATCACCAACCCCGAGAACATCTAGCCGTCTCCTTAATAACAACAAAATAAGTAGGCAGGCTCCCACATACGGGGAAACAAGTAACACTTCGTCCCATCCAGCTGTCCGAAGTTGTCCAAGTACGAAGAAATAAACTTGCCTGATTGTTTCTGAATCACGTTGTTGTACAAAGGTTTGCACCGCAGTAAAAAAACTCGCCACTGCAACACCTGCTAGTACCAAACTTGTTACTGGATCAATACGTCCTGCCGAAAACCCAACTAAATAAGTAAGAGTCACAGCTATAAGGGCTCCTGCGAAAGCCAGCATCGGAACAGCATCAAAGGTTCCTATACCGTCACCAAGTCCTGAAACGATTGCAACAGTTGCTCCGAATCCTGCTCCGGCTGCAACCCCTAGTAGATAAGGGTCAGCTAGCGGATTACGAAATACTCCCTGATATGAAGCGCCAGCGGTAGCCAGCATTGACCCTACGAGTAAACCTAAAACCACACGTGGAAGACGGATTTCCCACACAATTGCTTGCTCACGTGCCGATAATCCCGAATCAGTATCAATAAAGGGCAGCCGGTCTAGTACCTCTACTAATACTTCTCTTACTCCAAGAGAAGCAGGGCCTAATATTAGACCTAGGACTACAACTATTCCTGCAGTAAGAACTGCTACGACTAGCCACCAGATTTTGAGTTTCGCTGGACCTTCATAGTGTTCCAAATCATCGGCTTGACTTGAAGATCTCATATTTGAACTAACTTAATTCGTTAAGTCGGTTATTGCGGAGTGTATTTGAGTTAAGAAGTCAACAACTCGAGGACCCCACCGTCCAGAAGTCTCATCCAAATCAACAACCCAATTATTTTGTATCGCAGTCAACTCTGCCCATCCCGGTCGTTCGGCTAAAGTCTCTGCCGATTCTCCCCAGACTGCATCAGCGAGGAAAATTAGATCTGGGTTAGCGCTAATTATGTATTCGGGAGACAGTTGCGGATACCCGAATCCTTGGTCGTCTGCAGGATCTGCAATATTTTCTAACCCTAAAAGTGAATAGAGTTGACCAATGAAGGTTGAAGAGGTTGCCGTATAAAGAGTGTTGTCAACCTCATGGAAATAAGTAAGGCCTGTTCCTACTGGATCTTCCGCTAAAGAAGCCAGGTCTGAAGCAATAGACTCATTCAATTCTTCTGCGGCTTCAGAGTGCCCGGTTTTTTCTCCTAATTCAGATATTTGGAAATACGTTCCTTCAAGAGACGAAGCTGTTCCCTGTACGAGTACCTCTATGCCTAGAAGGTCTAAACCTACAACAAGGTCACCTGGGTCGTAGGAAATCACTACTAAATCAGGTTCATATTCTGCTATTGCTTCAACATTCGGGGTAAAACCTGACAAATCTGTTACTGGTGCTTCTGCGGGGTAAGTCGAGTACTCATCAACCGCTATTACCTGATCTCCTGCGCCTATCGCAAAGAGCATCTCTGTCGCAGTTGCCGATAACGAAATAATCGCTTGAGGATAATCTGACCCCGGGGCTTCATCTACTGCCAGAGCCGCTGTTGTGGTTGTAACCTCAATAACTGTTTCTGTCGTAGTTGAGGTTTCCAAATTTGCAGAAATCGCTACCACGTCAGAGTTTTGTTGAGAACTACAAGCAGATCCCAGAACCGTTGTAAGTAGCGCTGCTACTACAACTACGGTGCGCTTTGCCGCCAACCGTGAGCTAAACATTTTTCTCCTATCTATGCCTCGTCAAAACGGGGTGACAGGAAACTGTCATCAGCCGCTCTTCCTCGAGAATTTTTGCCGAAGCCCTATGAAGGTCGACCTGGCTCACTCAAAATTTGAGTACACAGTTGCGGGACAGCGCTGGATTCTCACCAGCTTCGCCTTTCATAAGGTAAGGAAATAATACCTTAAAGTTTCTTGTAAATACACCTTTTGCGAATCACCATTGAAGAGTTTCTTTTACTACTTCTGTGTATTCGGGACGAGAGATCAAAAGTCCTGCGACAACAGGGCGCGGTTTATTGAAATGGAGACGTTCGCCATCAATCCCACTAACGTCGAACCCGGCTGCCTCTGCTACTGCTGCCGGAGCACAGGTATCCCATTCATAAAGTCCACTGGGGTGCACATAAACGTCCACTGCTCCTGATACCACTGCCATGGCTTTGAATCCCGCAGATCCACATGCTTGTGCTGTTCCACCGATAGCCCGTGCTACTTCTTCAGCTTCTCCCCATTGACTACGGCTAGTGATAACAATTGGTTCTTGCCGGGTTGGAGGGAGATGAAACGGAGTCTGTTTTGTCCCAAAAAGATGATTATCTGCTGGAAGAGCTACCGCGGCCGCAACGGGTTGCCCCTCAACTACTAAAGCAACATGTACTGCCCATTCCCTACTGTCGGGATATGCATAATCTCGAGTGCCGTCAAGCGGATCTACTATCCATGTGCGTTCAGCATCAAGCCTTTCAAGATCATCGGTTCCCTCTTCAGACAAAACAGCATCATCTGGTCGAAATTCAGCAAGTTTCTGAACCAAATATTCATGTGATAAACGATCTCCAAGCATTTGAACTTCTTTACCAGGCCTGCCAGATGCAAAAGCTTTTTCCCTTATTTCTAAGAGAAGAGAGCCTGTTTCTTGGGCTAACAGGCCGGCGAGTTCGTGATCATTCATGGCTCAGCAGACCCTACCTGCCTCTTGTCTGAGGTAGCGTGGTGGGAGTAAGAAAATTTATTTTAAGTAAAGAGCGCACGATATGCCATATGGACGAATAACTGGATGGGCAACTAATTTGCCTGATCGAGTGCTAACCAACGACGATCTTGCTCAGATGGTAGATACCTCCGATGAATGGATTACTGCTCGCACAGGAATAAAAACAAGACACATTGATGGCAAAGTAACTGAAATGTCTGCTGCTGCTGCTCGTGATGCTATGAAGATGGCTGATGTCTCTCCTGATCAAATTGATCTTCTTTTATTAGCTACTACTTCTCCAGATCAACAGATTCCTGCTAGTGCTTCTGTGATTCAGGATGATCTTGGTTTGAGTTGTGGAGCCTTTGATCTCAATGCTGCGTGTTCTGGTTTCGTCTATGGTCTCGTAACTGCTATGCAATTCATCCAAGGCGGCATGAAACGAATTCTTGTTATTGGCAGCGACTCTCTTAGTTCTATTACCAATTGGGAGGATCGTGGAACTTGTATTCTCTTTGGTGACGGAGCAGGCGCAGTTATAGTTGAGGATTCTGCGGAAGAGCCTTCTTTGCTTGGTTGGGATTTGATGTCCAACGGGGACGCGGCAGACCTTCTTTATTGTGAACACGGTGACAACATAGTGATGGATGGGCAAGCAGTTTTTCGTAAAGCTGTTCTTGCTATGGAAGCTGCAGCTATAAATGCTATGGAGAAAGCGGGCGTAACATCTGACCAAATTAAGTTAGTTGTTCCACATCAAGCGAACGTTCGCATAATTGAAGCGGCTTTAAAACGTTTAAATATTTCAATTGAGAAAGCCGCATTAGTCTTAAATTACACCGGTAACACATCAGCAGCTTCTATTCCACTAGCTCTCGTTGACGCCCTCAATGCTGAAAGGGTCGATTCTGGTGATCTGATACTTTTAGTTGGTTTTGGGGCGGGGATGACTTCTGCTGCTGCAGTGGTTCGCTGGGACCCTCCAACTATCTGAATTTGTTTCATGCTGACCGCTTCAGAACTATCTAGGTCTTTCGGCCCTCGCACGCTTTTTTCAAATGTTTCGCTTCAACTCGGTCCTGGTAGGAAAGTTGCTCTAGTTGGAGGAAATGGAACTGGGAAAACTACCTTGTTGGAAATTTTGGTAGGAATTCAATCTCCAGACCAAGGGAAAGTTCACCGCCCAAAAGAGCTCCGAGTTGGATATCTCCCTCAAGAGCTTCCTCCTGAAACAGGAAGATCGGTTTTTCAACAAGTGATGCTTGGAGCTGAACAGGTCACTCACCTAAGTAGCGAAATTGAGAAGTTAGGAAATCTGGTTGCATCTAGTTCAGGTGATGAACAGGCTCGACATTTAAGTGCTTTAGGCGAAGCCCAATCACGTTTTGAACAAATCGGCGGCTATTCAACAGAGTCTGATGCTCACCGAATTCTTTCTGGTCTTGGCTTCAGTCCTGAGGACCATGAACGACCAATGGGTGAAATGTCTGGCGGTTGGAGAATGAGAATTGCTCTCGCCAGACTACTACTCTCCTCTCCTGACCTTTTAATTATGGACGAGCCAACAAATCACTTAGATATTGACTCAGTTAGCTGGCTTGAAGAACATTTAAAAACCTGGCACAAAGGACTTTTGTTTGTCAGCCATGATCGAGATTTTATTGATGGCGTAGCGAATCGGATATTGGAACTCTCTGGCACTCATGTTTCTGAATATGTAGGAGGCTTCGCAGATTTCGTTGTAGCTCGAGAAGAATTGCTTGCCTCGCAACGTGCGGCAGCAGCACAACAAACCCGTCAAATAGAGAAAACAGAGCAATTTATTGAACGATTTCGCTATAAAGCAACCAAGGCGCGACAGGTGCAAAGCAGGATTAAAGCATTAGAGAAAATGGAAAAAATCGTTGTAGAAGACGTTGGAGATCAAAAAATCCGATTTGGGTTTCCTGCTCCTCGTCGTTCATCGCGTTTAGTTGCTGAACTTAATGAAGTTACCGCTGGTTACGACGAGGACATCATCCTGCAGGAAGTTTCCTTTTCTGTTGAACGCGGCAGCACAGTTGCTTTAGTCGGACCAAACGGTGCCGGGAAAACTACCTTGGTGAAACTACTAACAGGTCAACTAGCGCCCCTGAAAGGTGATTTGAAGCTTGGCACTAACGTTGACTTGTCAAGTTTTAATCAGTTGCAAACAGAAATTCTAGATGAAAAACGATCGGTGCTTGAAGAGTTACGGACAGTGCCAGGCGTTGAAACCGATGGCCGTAATCTTAGAACATACTTAGCTTCTTTTGGATTCCGTGAAGAGGCAGCAGACAGGAAGGTAGGCGACCTTTCTGGAGGAGAGCAGACTCGATTGGCTTTGGCTAAGACTTTGGCTATGCCAGTTAATCTCCTAATTCTTGATGAGCCGACTAATCATCTTGATTTGCCTAGTTGTGATGTCTTGGAAGATGCCTTAAATGTTTATCCGGGAACTGTCATTTTGATAACTCACGATAGGCACTTGATTCGCTCGGTCGCTGACTCCTTAGTAGAGGTGCGTGATGGTGTGACTTCTTGGCATGACGGGGTCCCAGATCATGTTCTATTTCCTGGTCAAGAGAGTTCTTCAAAATCCGTTGAAAATCCTTCACAAAAAGTTGGACCCTCTGCAAAAAAGAAGAAGCCAAGCGACGATTCTGCAAAATTGAAACGTCGCCTCCAGAAAGTTGAGCAGGAATGGGAGTTGGCAGAAGCTGAAGTCTTAGCCACTCAAGAAGCACTCGCTAGTTCTGATCTTTATCAAGATCCGGAAAATGTTGATAAAGCAGTAACAGCACATAATGAAGCGAAAGATGAAGCGGCCCGTCTGATGGCTCTATGGGAGAAGTTAAGTAGTTCGCTTCATATAACCGATTAATGAATTACTGATCCATATACCAGTTACTCCTTTCTTCGGGCTACTGTCGTCCCTATGCGTATTTTGGTAACTAACGATGATGGCATTGACTCTTTAGGACTCCATGAGTTAGCTCGTTCTTTAACAGGGCTTGGCGATGTGACCGTAGTTGCTCCTGATAGAGAGTACTCAGGTGCTGGTGCAGCTCTGGGTTCTGTGCACCTCATTCGTCCAGAAGTTCATGATGCTCATATAGACGGAATTGAAACTTCGTGGTCTGTAAGTGGACCTCCAGGTCTTTGTATCATCTATGCGCGACTTGGCTTATTCGGAGAGCCCTTTGACTTAGTGGTGTCCGGAATAAACCCGGGAATTAACGTCGGCAGGTCTGTTTATCATTCAGGAACTATTGGAGCTGCTCTTACAGCACGCAATGGAGGTATAACCGGAATTGCGATTAGTCAAGCTGTCACTGATTGGGGTGTTGAAGGTCAAGCCGCTAGCGAAGTTCTTGATAAACAAATATGGAGCTCAGCTGCAGAAATTGCGAGAATTGTTACTTCTGCAGTTATAGAAAATCCCCCACAAGAAGCTTCTGTTCTCAACGTTAATGTTCCAAACTTGCCATTGACTGAAATGGCGGGATGGCGTAACACTAAAATTGGATTTGAACCGATGCGCTCGTTGTCAAAAGCAGAACTTAAAGCTAAACCAGGCCACTCAGGCAGTTACAAAGTAGATATGAACTGGGGCGACCCTTCACCCTTGCCCGAAGACACTGATGGTGGTGCTGTCATGAAAGATTACGTCAGTCTTACTTGGTTAGGTTATATTCCCGCTGAAGACCCGCCAGAAAATGACCCAGCAGCTCGGGCTTTGGACAAACTTTTTACACAGTGAACGACCAAATAATTTCTAACCCTGATGAAGAAGTCTGGTATGTCGCTTACGGTTCCAATCTCCTCACTGCACGGATGTTGGCGTACCTAGAAGGATCTACAGAAGAGTCTCTGTGGGGAGAACACAGAGGCGCAAATGATCCAACTTTTCCACGAGATGATCGAAGAGTGGAAATCTCTCTCCCGATTCGATTTGGGGGATACAGCCAACGGTGGGACGGAGGAGTGGCTTGGTGTCCACATAAAACACTTTCAGAAGAAAAGATCACAGCCGTTGGACGTGCTTGGCGGGTAACCCGTGGGCAACTCGCAGATATTGTTGCTCAAGAGAATCGCAAAGAAACAAGAGAAGTATCTTTTCCGGATAGGTTTCCGGAACCTGGCGAAGCTTTTAAAACCAATAATGGATCAATTGATCTATTAATTTCTCTAGATCCAATTATCGGGATTCCAGCGCTCACTCTCGGTTCAAGCAATCCACCTCCACCTGGACCTCCAAGTCCGTCTTATCGTGCTGTATTAGCGGCAGGTATGAGTGAAATGGGTTTAACGAGTGCAGAAATTATGAAATACCTTTCTGTACTTGAACCTAAAGCGTGAAAACCCTCTTTGCTGCGGGCAGACTGTAGACATGAAGATTGTTGTACTCCACCAGAGTCGTACTGGGAACACTAAAAAAGCGGCCGAACTAATTGGAGGCGCTGTTCAGTCTTCAGGAGCTGAAGTAACAGTTCGGCCAATCAGCAATATTGATTACAAAGAGTTAGCCGACGCTGATTTGATTTTTGTAGGGACTTGGGTAGATGGGCTGATACTTCTAGGCCACCGTCCAGGAGATTCTGGGAAAATAAAAAAGGTTCCAAAACTTTGGAATAAGAAAGTTGTAGCTTTCATGACTCATGCTTTAAACCCAGGAAATGCTGCGGAAAAGATGACTTCTTTACTTGAAGAACATGGCGCTACGGTTATTGCAGCTCGTTCTCTCAACCGTCATAAACTTGAGTTAGAAGCGCCTGCTTTTGCTAGTGAGGTTCTCTCACTTGTCAACGTTTGAAAGGTTCTTCGCACTGTTATTACGCAAAGCAACCAGGCCGTCTACCGCGAATAACGCGACTGCTGCCCAAATGATGGAGTAACCCACGAGTTCTCCTCGGGCAATTACTTCATCGTAGACAGCCACCCCAAGGATCAATTGTGTTGTGGGTGCTACATACTGCATCATTCCCAGCACTCCGAGAGGAACTCTTTGAACTGCAACTGCGAAAAACAAGAGAGGTACGGATGTTGCAATGCCAGTTGAAATCAACCATAAATTATCTGCATGCACCGTCAAACCCATTGCTCCATAACCATCAATTCCTCTAAGGATGAGGTAAATAAGAGCTGGGACGGACATGAACATAACCTCAACAGTCAGAGTGTTCAGTGCAGGACGGTCGACTTTTGATTTCACTAATCCATAGAACCCAAAACTCGTAGCAAGATACAAAGCTACGATCGGGATTGAGCCAACTGCAATTGTTAAAACAAGAACACCTGCTAGCGCTAAACCAATTGACATTTTTTGAGATGATCGGAATTTTTCTCCAAGGAATAAATACCCCAATAAGACATTAATTAGTGGATTCATGAAATAACCGAGGCTCGCCTCTACTACTTGACCATTTCCTATAGCCCAAACGAATACAAGCCAGTTCGTAGATAAAAGGCCCGCTGCGGTGATTTGTAAGTACCTTTGCCTTCGGTCTTTCAAAAGATCTTTAATCTCTTGCCACGAGTGTCTGGCTAGGTGAACTGCCGATAAAAGGACGAACGTCCATATCATTCGAAAGCAAGTTACATCTAAAGAAGGGATGTGATTAAGTTGCTTCCAGTAAACCGGAGTGAACCCCCACCAGATATAGGCGCTTAAACCAAAAGCGATCCCGCGTTGCATTAATTGAGTCTCTCTGATTCAAATTGGAAGCTAACCGTTCGTCTATTTTGATTTTTGTTAAGCATTATTTAGACGATTCAATAGGTTTGGTCACAACCTGGGAAAGAGCAATCAAAACGACTGCCATACCAAGTGCTTGCGCTCCTCCAAGTTTCTCTTCAACCAGTATCCAAGCATAAATTGGAGCTACAACAGTGAATAGAAGATTCACGAGACTCATCGTTACTAGTGGAACGTGTGCATGAGCGTAGTTAGTGAGCCAGTGCCCTGCGCCAGGAAGCAGAGCCATGAGAATCACTGGCCACCACTCGCCTCCCGTTGGTGGGCTTATTCCATGTCCGAAAGCAAATGCGAACGGGATAATGGTTATAGCCGCTGCAATAGTGAGTCCTAGTTGGTAAACCATTGAGTCAAGTTCTTCACGAGTTTGCTTAGATATGACGTAATACGCACTAAATAAGAGCATCCCTATCAGGGCTAATAGATCTCCTTGACGTGTCGCCACACCGGTAGTGTCAGACGCATAAGTAAAGAAAGCGACGCCCCCCATTGCTATTAGCGACCAGGAATAAACCGCTTTTGGTGGTTTCTCTCCGAAAAGTGGGCCAGCTACGCCGAGAAGCACTACAGGTTGGAGTGCTCCGATCATTACCGCGTTCGCTGCGCTCGTTCTTCGCATAGCCATAACAAAAAAAACTAAATTAACGCCGAAAACTATTCCGCCTTTTAGGGAACTTTGAAGCTCATTTTTTCCGAGCTTTCCGCCAGTTAGTCGCATAGCTATCCAATAACCGAAGGCTGCTGCTAATAGTCTCCAGAAAATAAAAGTCATTTCTGGGAGATCTGAGATTTTGACGATGCTTGGACCAGATGCAAGTAAAAAAACAGAAAGTAATGCAGCTACTCTGCCCATTATTGCTTTTTGCTGCATCGGCTTAGCCTCTCACGACTTATGGTCAAAGCCCGAACCCGCCGTAAAGGTTTTATAACTTCTAAAGTTATTTCATGGGTTCTAAATCTTTAGGTCTTTTATTAAATGATGAAATTGATGGTTCGCTCTATAGAAACTACGGCGGATATCAAAAGTTTTTCTTTGACCTTCTTGACACTGAAGAAGAGCCAGTGGAAATTTCTGTATATGACGTAATGAAAGGTCAATTACCAGAAGACCCTTTTGAACAAGAGGGTTGGCTAGTAGGAGGTTCTCGTTCTTCGATTACCTCACTAGAGCCTTGGATGTTTAGTCTTTTTGATTTTCTTCGTGAACTAGACATCAATAAAGTTCCGACAGTAGGAGTTTGTTTTGGACACCAAGCATTAGCTCATGCTTTAGGCGGAGAAGTGAGACGTCGAGAGGTTTGGGGAATAGGCGCTCAATCAACGGACATTCTTTGTTTGGAGTCATGGATGACTCCGAGTGAAACGGCTCCTCTTGTCTCTTTCTGCCACGAAGACGAGGTCACAAAACTACCTGAAGGCGGCAAGCTAGTGGGGGGTAATGAGAGTTGTGAAATAGCGATGTTCACCAAGGGTGACCATATTTTCTCTATGCAACCTCATCCCGAATTTTCAAACGAATTTACTCGAGATCTTTATTGTGAGTGGAGTCATCTCTTTGATGATTCTTCTTTAAAAGCCGCTAACAACTCTCTTGACTCCCCATCAGATCGTCACATTATTGCTTCTTGGATTAGAGAATTCTTCTCTTATTCAAGGGCCTGATTCTGCGCTTTCTGAAGAGCTATTGATAATTGATTGGTCCATGCGGCAAGTTCGCTTCTTTTTGCTTTTAATCCTGGTGGCTGGATCGCTTCGCCTACAACCACTTGAACTTTTTTAGGTCGAGGAAACTTAGCCCCTGAAGGCAGTGCCTCTTCTGTTCCACTTATGCCTACTGGAACGACTATTGACCCAGTCTTTGCTGCTAAATAGGCGGTTCCATCAAATAACTCTGCGATTTGAGATCCTTCATGTCGAGTGCCTTCAGGGAAAACAAGAACAAGGTTTCCTTCTGATAAAAGATTTCGAGCTATACGTATTGATTCGCGATCAGCCGCTCCACGTCGAACCGGAAATCCTCCTAAAGACGCTAAAACCCATGCCAAGGGGCGGGATTTAAATAAACTCTCTTTAGCCAAAGCACGCATTCGGCGACGCATTAGAGGTGCCATAAAGAGTCCATCCAGATTTGATCGGTGAACTGGAGCGAGAATAGTAGGTCCATCTTTTGGAATATTTTTCCGCCCAGTGGTCTTAACTCGAAAGTACGGCCACATGATTCCTAAAATCGCTGTTCGGATTAGAGCATAAAAAGGTAGAGCGGTCCACGCCTCGCTGACTCGTGTAGCTCGTTCTTGGTATTCCGTGGCCATGATTACTTAAGATGCTGGGGTTAGAAATAGTTGGACTTCGATTAGACCGTTGTCTTCAACAGATAGGACTATAGGTGCGGTGGGGACTTCTACTCCAAAATCGCTGAAGACCATCGGGAACTGGCCGGTAACAGTAATAATTTGACCAATTCTTTGTGCAGTAAGTTCAACAGAAACTTCTTGTGTTACGCCCTTGATTGTTAACTCTCCTGTTGCCGAAATTGGATGTTCTATTCCTTCTGTTTCTGGGTCATCAAGTGTTATAGGACCCACCAAGGAGAATACGGCATTTGGATGATTGCCCGCGTCCAAAGCGTCATATACATTGTCATCTCGCCAACTACGGTCTGTAGTTATTTGAGAAAGGTCTGCAATGATTTCCGCGCTTAAAAGTTCGGAACTAGAAAATTCTAGAGTTCCGCTTACTACGGGAGTTCTCCCAACTGCAGTAGTTTTGCCTATCCCTTGGGCTAGTTCTTCCTCTATACGAAATCCGACATAGGTGCTTGAGAAGTCTTCAAACGACCCGATTGCGGTATCCACGACCCAGAATCCTTCAATGCCTGCCTCTACTTCAGTAGTTGTAGTTACAACTTGAGTGGTTGTTGTTGAATCTTCACTTGTAGTAGATGGAATAGTTGTAGTGGTTTGAGCTGCTTCAGCAACTGCAGCAGCAGATTGAGCATCAGGAGGCGGCGGTGCATCGTCTCGGAAT
This sequence comes from Actinomycetota bacterium, assembly GCA_902634555.1. Taxonomy (GTDB): domain Bacteria; phylum Actinomycetota; class Acidimicrobiia; order Acidimicrobiales; family MedAcidi-G1; genus MedAcidi-G2B. Next base: position 52,374 of record CACPKO010000003.1, on the reverse strand, counting down.
AAGAAGAACCAAATTGCAACTATTGCGACAACAACAACAAGCAGGGCACTGATAAGTATCTTTTTTCTCATATTTAAAGGTTAAACCTAAATTCTTTCAATATCCCGACAGTTGGAAATTTGCTCTAAACTACAAGTATGTCTAAGAAAAGTTTTTTACTGATTTGCGCTCTTGCACTCTCCTCTTTCGCCGCTGCTTGTACTACGTCAACAAGTGGAGACCCTGAGAGCCTCACAACCCAAGCACCCGCAACAACTACCACTATTAATCCGGATGCCGTCAAGAACGCTCAGCAACTTGAGGAATACATTGCTCAGGCTGCTGCATTTAGCCAAGTTGATTCTGCTTATCTCATTCCTTCGGATTTAAATCCTAAAGCTGGTGGGGCCCCTGGCTATACCCGTTACGTGTTTCGTGAAACTTCTAGTGGAGTTGTTCCCACCCTTATAGAAGGACCAATCGGTACACAAACCCGTTGTGACGAACCATCCCTTCCTTGCTCTTATCTTGATTTAGTCGAACTCCATGACAGTGGAGAAACAATCCCTCAAGAATTAAACATGTCAGAAGGAGAGTTAGCGGATCTTGTAACACAACTAAACACTTTGTCAGCTTTTGCGTTGCGTCATACAGACGTGAATACTGCGTGCAGCAGTGGTTTTGTTTCAGATCAGATTCAAACTCCAAACATGGGTTCACATTTTTATAACCCTCAATTTGTTAGTGATGGAGTTTTTGATCCTGCTAAGCCTGAAATTCTCATTTACGCTCCTGCAGATGGTTCACTTCACCAAGGTGCGTTAGGTCGCTGCAGAAATGGAGTTTGGGAAGGTCCTCCACTAAGACTCACGGGCACAGCTTTCATCCTTCCTCCTTCTGCGTTCGGCGTGAGCCATCCAGAAGCATTTGCATCTGATTTGGATAACTGGCACGCCCATTTCAACATCTGTCGCGGAAAAAACACTGGGGCTGATTCATTCGTAACGAAACAAGAATGTATAAATTCTGGGGGGAATTGGAATGACGCCATCGGCTGGATGCTTCATGCATGGGTTGTGCCTGAACATGACAGTCAACTGGGTGTCTTTTCAATGTGGAATCCATCTATTGCTCCACTCGGCAACAAGGAAAGCATCGCTGAAGATCGACTTATTAAAGGTTCAGACTTTCCTACAGGAGCGCAACAATCTTTGATTACAAACTTTGCTTTTGACCCGATCATCGAAGTAGAGGTCGGACAAAGCGTCTTTTTCAACAATAGCGATTCAGTACCTCACACAGTCAGTGCTGGTACTCCTGACGCTCCAGATCTAAATGCTTTTGACTCTGGATTACTTAGTCCTGGAGACAACTACCAGCTAGATACCAGTGAAGCAGGATCATTTACTTTCTTTTGCTTTCTTCATCCTGATATGACTGCAACTGTAGTAGTGGGCTAACCAAGACTTCTTAATAGTGCCAATGAAAAGATTATTCCTTACTCAAATTATTTTTCTGGCAATTCTTAGTTCTTGCGGTAACGACCAGGAATCCACATCCGCTCCTTCCAGCCAAGCAACCACCACCACAACCACCACAACCACCACAACCACCACAACGACCACAACGACCACAACGACCACAACGACCACAACGACCACAACGCTTGCCCCAGAACCACCCTCTATCTCAGATTTACTTGATGCCCCATATCCGTTGAATATTGCGCATGCAGGAGGAGACCAGGATTATCCGCACTCAACGATGTATGCCTTTCAGCAAGCAGTAATAGAGGGCGCTGACATATTAGAGATGGATGTTCGTATCACTGCTGATGGGGTTTTAGTAGTGCATCATGATGAAACTGTTGATGGAAACACTGGAGTCTCCGGGACGGTCTCTGAAATGACTGTTGCTGAATTGCAGCTCTTGGATAACGCATGGTGGTGGTCCCCTACTTGCTGGCCTTGTCGTGATCTCGGTGACGGAAACTATCCATTGCGAGGTGTACGTACTGGCGACACCTCTCCTCCAGATGGTTTCACCTCAGAAGATTTTCGTATCGAAACTTTTTTTGACATCGCTTCAGCCTTTCCAGAAATGCCGCTGGATATTGAGATAAAAGATGAAGGTGCTCTTGCTTCAGAAGCTATCACTGCTTTGATCTCAGATATTGATGCGCTTGATCGTCATGATTCTGTCATTGTGGCTTCTTTTTCATCGGATGTTATAACAGAATTCAAACAAGCCGCTGGGCCTGATATAGCCACTAGCCCCGGGACAGATGAAATGGTTGCTTGGGTTCTCAACGGAGAACCCCTCGGAGATCATGCAGTGGTTCAAGTTCCTCCGTTTTATGGTGAAATTGAAGTTCTGCTTCCCAGCTTTTTTGAAGCTGCAAAAACCGCAGGTGTTGATGTGTGGGTTTGGATGAGCGATACCTCGCAAGAAAATTATGAATATTATCTCGAGCTTGTATCTCTGGGCGCCGATGGAATAATTAATGGACGTCCAGAAGCCATGGAACAAGTCTCTTCAAGTTTATAGAACTTCAGTAACCTAATTTCCCTGATCTCATCTCAGTGACTGCGGAGTCATCTCCTGAAATTTCTACCAGAGCTTTGTCACGTCGCCCAGTCATGAACATTGCAAGTTCTATAGGTTCTCCGGTCAGAGTGACTTGTCGACCAGATTCACTGACACGGGCTGTTTCGCCTGATGGCCTACTCAAAGTCAGATCAATATCTTCAAGTTTTCGTGCCATCAAATGTGCGGATCTCTTTTGGATTTTCCAAATAATTTCTTGAAGCTCGTCAAGACCTTTTCGCTCTTCCCATTCTCCTGCAGCTCGTCGAACGTCTTCATGATGAACGGTGTATTCAAGAACATTCATTTGCCCATCAATTCTTTTTAGGAGTAATGGTGGACCTTTTCTCAGTTTTCTAATTAAACCTTCGAAAGGCTTTGCAGCTAGTCGCTTTGTGGTTCTTTCTGTATGACGAGCGAACGCACCCCCAAATATTATTCCAAGGGCCGCTAACGGTTTCCGTTCTCTTAGAACTAGATGAGCGGCCAAATGAGCGGTAGACCATCCTTCACATAACGTTGATGCTTCAGGACCTACTGCTTCTAACAGGTCGCACAACTTTTGTCGTTCTGTTTGTGCCCAATATTGTGCATTCATCTGTTTACCCTGTTGGTGTTCCTATCAAGGTTTCACGCAATTCGCGCTTAAGAAATTTTCCATTTGCGTTGCGAGGCAATGCTTCTTCTCTAAACCAAATGTGTTCTGGAACTTTGAACGATGCTATTAATGTGCGTACATGGTCTTGAAGCTCTTTGGCAGTTAATTCAGTGCCAGGCAAGCGAACTATTGCTACTCCAACGGCTTCGCCAAGTCGTTCATCAGGCACTGCAAATACTGCTGCTTCGGCTACAGAGGGATGCTCGTAAATGGCTGCTTCTACTTCAGCTGAATAAACGTTCTCTCCACCTCGTAAAACCATGTCCTTCGCTCTATCAACAAGGAAAAGGAACCCGTCTTCGTCGAGATATCCGATATCACCAGTATGGAACCAACCGTCAGTAAGGATTTCTTCATTTGCTTCGGGCCGGTTTAGATAGCCGCGAAATACATTTCCTCCCCTAACCCATAACTCTCCTAACTGGCCTACTCCCTGATCCTTTCCGTCTTCACCTACTATTCGTGACTCAAGAATTGGAACAACAGGTCCAGTAGATTCAGGTTTGGCAGTAAAGAAATGAGCTGAGTTCATCGCTATTACACCATTAACTTCAGTGAGTCCATATCCAGTTGAAGGGCGACCCTCAATCTTTTTTTCAATCTTATGCACGAGGTCAGGTTGCACAGCAGCTCCCCCACCTCCTAAATGGCTAAGGCTCGAGGTGTCTCTTTTTTCAAAATCTGGATGGTTGATCAATTCTCTGGCCATAGTAGGAACACCAGTAAACGTTGATGGCCTTTCTTTCTCTATAAGTTCAAGAGCTACTCCGGCATCCCATCGATACATGAGAATCAACTGGCCCCCCTGAGCGGTAACTGGGTGCAAGCAACAATTACAGCCAGTCACATGAAACAGAGGAACGGCGAGAACAGAACCTGGTTTAGATTCTCCGGGTTGTTTATCCGACCCGGAGGGGTTTTCTCCTGCCGCCACTGCTTTGGCCCCGGCTGTGAGGGTTACTGCATTCCAGAATCCAAGATTCAGAAGATTGGAGACTGCCCCGCGATGAGTTAAAACCGCTCCCTTTGGTCGACCAGTCGTCCCAGAGGTGTAAAAAATACAAACATCATCTTCGGGGCTAATGTCAATTTCAGGAAGTGGAGGAAGTTCAACTGCTTTCTGTATCGCGTTTTCCCAATGAATTGCATCGTCAGGAAGATCTCCTTCTACTCGTACACCGATGATGTGAAGTCGATTATTTTCTCTTAATCCTTCTAGCTCTGAGTGCACTCTCTCAAGACGCTCTTGATCAGCTATCAGAACTTTCGGAGTGCTATCTGAAAGCCCAAATTCCATTTCTGATGCGGTCCACCAAGCATTCATGCCCACGACAGCAGCACCAATCTTTAACGTAGCCCAGTAAGCCAATGCCCATTCTGGGTAATTCCTCATAGATAAGGCGACTCGATCTCCATGTCCCACTCCTACAGATACGAGATATGCGGCCAATGCATCTACTGCTTCATGTGCCTCTCCGTAGGTCATACGTTCATCGCCATAAATGAGATAATCATTTTCGGCGTAAGCAAGAGAAGCAGCCCATACTAAAGCCATATTTGGTGGAGCAGCATCGTAAACCCGTGTAGGTACACCTCTTACTTCATTAACTGACCAAGCAAAAGGGGCGCCAGGCACAGTCAACTCATCCCAAGCTGCTTGATAGTGCTCGTCAACTGGTGATTCTTTCACGCTTATTTTTCCCTTCACTAATTCTCTTCCTCAAACTCTAGAGGCGGATATGCTCGCCCGCCTTGACGGGCGGATAGTTTTGCGTGCACGGTAGAGGAATAAGAATATAACTGGAGTGTGAGCGACATGATGGAAATAGCTTTTGATGACATTGAAGGCCTACTAGCTGCGGCTACTGAAGAGTGGAGCGGCTGGGGTCCAGAGTTTGAAATGACTCAAGAAAAAATCAATGCTTTTGCAGAATTAACGGGTGATCATCAGTGGATACACGTTGATGTTGAAAGAGCAAAGACAGAAAGCCCATTTGGTGGTCCTATTGCCCATGGGTTCTTTACCTTGAGTTTGGTGGCTTCTATAAGTTGGAATGACAGAGTCCGTATAACTGGATTCCGGAATGCTGTGAACTACGGAGCTGATGGTCTGCGATTTCTAGCCCCTGTACCCTCTGGATCAGTGCTTCAAGCAAGAAGCCGCTTGAAAGAGGCTCGTGAGCATAAAAAAGGAACTCTTGTAGCTTCGCAAGTTGCTATCCATGTTCAAGGAGTAGAAGTCCCTTCAGTCCTCTATGACTCGCTTACCCTCTACCAAGGCTAAATAGATAACAGTCAGTAACGCTCTTCTATAAACAAGAAGCCTGAACGGCAGTTAGAGTAATCAAAGTACTTACTAGACCATAGATGTTTTAATTTCAGGAGTTTCTGTGTCCCCGATTGTGATCCTTAATGGTGCTCGAACACCAATTGGACGCTTACAAGGCGCTCTTTCAAACCAGACTGCAACAAGCCTTGGTTCGATCGCTATTGAGGCTGCATTAGATAGGGCTGGGCTAAGTGGCGAACAAGTGGACTTTACCTACTTGGGAAATGTTATTAGTGCTGGAATTGGTCAAGTGCCCGCAAGACGTGCAGCTGTAGATGCTGGAATTCCGTTAACTGCGCCTTCTACTCTGCTCAACCGGGCCTGTCTTTCAGGAATGCACGCCATTCACTTGGCTGCCCAAATGATTCGTCTTGGAGAAGCAAAAGTAGTGGTAGCCGGAGGTATGGAATCTATGAGTAAAGCTCCTCATTTATTGATGAAGTCACGTTCGGGGTATCGCATTGGAGATGGAACCATCGTCGATTCGATGATGTTTGATGGTTTAACTTGCACTATTGAGCATTGTGCAATGGGCGAAGCAACTGAGCGTTACGCACAAGAACTCAATTTAAGTAGAGAAGCACAAGATACATTCTCTGCTCAATCACATGAGCGTGCCGCTAAAGCACAAAAAGATGGCTTATTTGTAGATGAGATCACCCCAGTTGTGATTCCTTCACGGAATGGCGATGACTTCGTAGTTGCAGAAGATGAAGGTATTCGCTCAGATATTGATGTGGATTCTCTTGGACGGCTCGCTCCTGCTTTTGAAGCTAACGGCAATATCACTGCAGGTAACGCTTCACAAATATCTGATGGAGCTGCGGCGGTAATCGTCACTACTTTGGATCATGCAAACTCTTTAGGAGTTGAGCCTTTGGCTGAAATCGTTTCACATGGACAAGTAGCAGGACCTGATACAAGTTTGCTTTTCCAGCCTTCTAACGCCATCAAAAAGTCTTTACAAAATACTGATCTAAGCCTTTCTGATCTTGAACTTTTTGAGATTAACGAGGCTTTCGCTGCAGTCGCACTTGCTTCAACTAAAGATCTCGGAGTGCCAGACGACATCGTGAACGTGAACGGGGGCGCTATTGCTTTGGGACATCCGATTGGAATGTCGGGTACACGAGTTGCTTTAACACTTGCTCTTGAATTGAAACGGCAAGGCGGCGGACTCGGTGCTGCAGCTCTATGTGGCGGAGGAGGCCAAGGCGAAGCCTTGGTCCTTAAAGTCTGATGTCACTTACCTCTCAAGAAGATCCAATAGTAGAGATCCATTCAGGTTTACTTAAAGGGCGTAATAGACATGGAGTTCAATCTTTTTTTGATATCCCCTATGCAGCGCCTCCGACCGGAGAGTTAAGGTTTGCTCCTCCACAGTCACCTATTCCATGGGATGGAATACGTGATGCTCAACGACCAGGGAAAGCCGCCCCGCAACTTCCTGGGGAAGGACTTACGAATCGTATTCCTGTTCCTTGGGACGAAGATTGTTTAATGCTTAATGTGACAACCCCAAATGCTGACAATAAAAAGCGCCCGGTTTACGTATGGATCCATGGTGGCGGCTACCTTTCCGGTCAGGGAGCTATCCCGTGGTATGACGGAACTTCTTTCGCAGCCAACCACGACATCGTCACTGTCTCAATCAACTATCGCTTAGGAGCTTTGGGTTTCTGTAATCTCGCTTCAAGTTTTCCTCAAGAAACTACTCTTACTTCTTCAGGGTTACATGGAACTATGGATCAAATAGCGGCGCTGGAATGGGTTCAAGAAAATATTTCCGTATTTGGAGGAGACCCGGAAAAAGTAACTATAGGAGGCGAGTCAGCTGGGGCGTTTAGCGTCTGTAATCTATTAGCTTCTCCTGTCACTGATGGTTTATTTCATCAAGCGATTGCCCAAAGTGGGGCCGCACACCATATACATAGCCCGGAAGATTCTTCAGCAATAGCTGACAATTTTCTTGCTGAACTTGATAACCCAAGCTTAGATGAGCTTCGATCACTTCCTGTTTCTAAAATTCTTGAAGCGCAACACCGCGTAATTGACAATGATGAGAATAGAGACTTCGGTGTTGATGCTTTTTACCCTTCTTGGGGAGGTGAAGTTCTTCCACTTCCTCCTTCTGAACTAATCAGCGAAAGCGCTGGCTCCCATATCCCTCTTTTGATCGGCACTAATGAGGATGAAATGTCTCTTTGGGGAATAACAAGTTTTGATGATGAAACTACTGAGAGATATATACAGCGAATCACCAAAGATTCAGAGAACTTCAAAAGTGTTTACAAGAAACGTCTCGGCGAAGTTGAACCAGGTTGGCTTGGGTGCGCTATTTCGTCCGATTGGGTTTTTCGAATACCAGCAGTGAGAGTTGCAGAATCTCGTGAAGTTTTTGATTCCAAGACCTTTATGTACAAATTTTCTTGGGATTCCACAGCATTTGGCGGGCAGTTGGGAGCAGCACACGCGCTAGAAATACCTTTTACCTTCAATGTCTTAGATAGACCTGGAGTAACTCTCTTTATTGGGGATGGGCCACGACCTGACTCTCTTGCCCGTATCATGCACGATGCGTGGGCTACTTTCATAAAAGTTGGTAATCCTTCAACTGAAAGACTTGGAGAATGGCCAATTTACGACTCTGAAACTAGAACCGTAATGAACTTTGACGATGAATGTTCTCTTTTGTTTGATCCAGAAGCTGAAGAAAGAATGCTCTGGCATCAACTCCGATGACAAAAGAAACTCTTCGAGTTGATACTCGCGGTTTATTAATTCGAGAAGACCCGTTATCTGCTCCAGAGGGCCCTTGGAGCACAGCAGACATTCTTGATTGCGGTGTTTCTGAACACCCAGAGAAAATTGCTTTGCAGCATCAAGAAGTGACAATTAAGTGGTTTGAACTTGAGTCCCGTGTTTCTTTAGTTGCGGGATGGCTCTTAAGTCAAGGATGTTCTACTGGCTGTCGTGTAGTCGTACAGCTCTCAAATAGTACGATTCCGGTTGAAATTTTCTTAGCCACACAACGACTGGGAGCTATCTGGGTTGGGGCTAATTCGAATCTCAGTCAAGATGAAACCGAGTGGATTCTCCAAGATTGTGATGCGTCTCTGTTCATTACTGAGCAGAACTATGTGTCAAAGGGTTGTAAGACTATTGTCATCAAGCCAAATGAAGCAGATTGGATTGATCTCTTTAATTCGGCTGATGAAGAGCCAAAAAGAGAAGTAAATCCGCACTCTCCCGCAGCCATCGCATACACGAGCGGAACAAGTGGACGCCCTAAAGGAGCAGTTCACAGCCAGCACAATCTTCTCTGGCCTGGAGTTTCAAGCAGATCTCTCTATCCGCCAACTGAGAATGAAAGAACTGGAACTGCATTGTCTTTAACGGTTTTAAACATCTTGGTTATTGGTCCTCTTTTTTCTCTTATGCGTGGAACAACATCAGTTATTTTGAATCCATCTTCTGCTGCAGGGATGGCAGAACAAATTCGTAGCGCTGAGGTGAACAATCTTCTTCTCGTTCCTACGCAGGCATACGACCTCGTGCATTCAGTAACCGTCAAATCTGAAGATCTTTCCTCTCTTGATCGTGTGGTTATCGGAGCTAGCCACACCCCGCAAGAGCTGAGAGATGACTGGCAGAAGAAGTTCGGTTTCCCATGCACTGTTGGTTATGGACTTTCAGAAGCGCCTTCTGGGGTAACACGTCTAAGGCATGAGCGAAAGAGCGTTTCAAACGGAGCGGGACATGCACTTGATCCTGTGGAAATAAGGATCTTTGACGAAAATGGGAAAGAGGCTCCAATCGGCGAAGTAGGGGAAATTTGTATTTCCCCACGTAAAGAAGGTCCGTGGCGAGAAGTGTGGTCACCAATGCTTGGATACTGGGGAAAGCCTGAAGAAACCATGGAAGCGTTAAGGGGAAACATGCTTCATACAGGAGACATTGGTTCAAAAGATGAAGATGATCACCTAACTATCGTAGGAAGACTTAGTGATCTAGTCGTTCGTGGCGGAGCAAATATCTATCCTGCAGAAGTTGAAAGGGTACTTCTCTCCTTTTCATCTATTACTGAAGCTGCTGTTATTGGTGTACCTGATGAACGGCTGGGAGAACGTGTTTGTGCCGCCATTATCGTGCAGGGCGGCTTTGATGTCTCTGAACTATCTACACAATTAAATAAGCAATTGGCGCACTATAAAGTTCCTGAAGAGATAAAAACAGTCACTTCGTTGCCGCGGAATGCGATGGGGAAAGTAGATAGGGAAAAGCTTAAGCAACTATTTCTTTAACGTAACGGGACTACTGCAGTTTTTAGAATCTCTAGATTTATCTGGTCTGATATTTTTACTGGCGTTGCTGTAGAAGTTGAAAGTTGGAGATCTCCAATTTGGACCTTGATAAAGGTTAAGCCAGCATGAAATGTGGCTGACTTGACCTCACCTACTATTTCTGTGTTTTCTGAAACTACAGAAATTCCATCTTCGCGAATCAGAACTGTGCCGGGTCCAGACCCAAGTTTTCCTAATGCACAGTTGCCAGAACTGTCGAGATTCACGAAATTTTCATGACCAATACACTGGGCTGCAGTTTCAGAGCCAGGGTCTAACCAAACTTCATTTGGGGTACCTATTCTCTCAATTTTTCCTTCATGCATAATTGCGATCCGGTCAGCTATAGAAAAAGCTTCGTCATGATCATGAGTTACGTAAATTGCTGCTTGATTCAAATCCCTCAAAAGATCTGATATGTCAATTAATAATCGATCACGAAGTGCACGATCAAGTGAAGCCATGGGTTCATCCAGCATGAGAAGTCGTGGTTTAGGTGCGAGTGATCTAGCAAGAGCAACTCTTTGAGCTTCTCCTCCAGACAAACCACCAATTTCTCTTTTTTCAAATTTTTCTAAACCAACCATTTTCAACAAATCTTTGACTCTTTGTTGACGTTCAGTTTTATTTAATTGAAGAATTTGTAAACCAAAGTCAATATTCTCTTCAACATTCCGGTGTGGGAAAAGGGCATGGTTTTGGAACATCAACCCAAAACCTCGCTTATGTGGAGGGACCATTGTCATATCTTCTTCGTTCCACACAATTTTCCCAGTTTCTAGATTCTCTAAGCCAGCTACTGTCCTTAATAACGTACTTTTCCCGCATCCAGAGGGGCCAAGCAGTACTACGATCTCTCTTTCTCCAACCTCTAGGGCGCATTCATCTAGAACTTGTATTCCATCAAAAGAAACTTTTATGTTCTCAACTTTCAACATTAGAAATCGCTCCTAATTGTTTCCTTTTTAAAAAATGAACCTTCAACGAGTATGACCGCCAAAGCTGTAATTGTCATTAACACCACTGCTAAAGCCATGGCTTGACCACGTAAAGTTTCTCCGGGAGCTCCGAGTAAACGAAAGAGGACTAAAGGGGCGGTAAGTCGGTCTGGGTTTCGAGGAAGAAAAGAAGTGGCCCCAAACTCTCCAATAGAAATTGCAAACGCAAATGCTGCTCCCACGCTGAGTGCTCTGAGCGCTATGGGAAAATCAATATGTCTACTTACTTGTCGTGGCGAAGCCCCCAACAAAGTTGCGGACTCCCGTAAGGAAGGGTCAATGCGCCGTAAAGTGGGAATCACTGCACGCATCACAAACGGGATTCCTAAGAGTGAATGAGCTATTGGCACCAAAATCCAAGAAGATCGAAGGTCTAAAGGCGGAGCATCCAAGGAAATAAGCATTCCGAATCCTAGGACAACTGCTGATATTCCTAGGGGAAACATCATGCCTATATCAAACAAATTAGAAACCCACCGGCGCCCATGGACGACAACAAATGAAGCTATGCAACCAAGAAGCGAAGCGAAGATAGTCGCAACAAAAGCAAAAAGTAATGAGTTTTTCAAAGCCGTTATCGCAGACACTGGGACCAATGTGACACGATCGGCTAGTGATGCGAAATTCTGAAATGAATATCCGTCTCCTACCGTTAGAGAGCTCTCGAAAAGAATGATGATTGGTAGGCCTATCATCACGAACAAGAGGAAAATGTTTCCTGCGAAAAGTTTTCTTGGTGCTTTTTCGTAGACAAAGTCCATTCTGTTTTCAACAACGGCTTGGCGTCTTTGTAGATAATTCATTAGAAGGACCATGGCTAGAACAGCAACCAATTGAATAACTGCTAGAGAAGAAGCAGTTGCTATGTCCCCTCTCCAAATCGCTTGTCTCCAAATTTCTGTCTCTATTGTGGCTCGTGTCGGCCCAGCTAGAAGAAGAACTACTCCGAAGGAAGTTAAGCAGAATAAAAACACAATTGAAGATGCAGCTGCCAGAACAGGAATAAGTCTAGGGAATGTGATTTTTCTAAAGATATGCCATGGGGTGGCCCCTAAAAGTTTCGCTTGTTCTTCGATTCTTGGGTCTAGGCCTGACCAAAATGAGCTCACTGTCCTTATAGCTATAGCCAAGTTAAAGAAGACATGAGCAGCCAGTAGCGCCCAAACTGTATGACGAAGTCGAAAAGCCCCTTCGTCTAACCCAAATCTTTCAAATAAGGCGGTAAACGCTCCAGCTACTACCACCGTCGGCAACACAAAAGGAACAGTCGTGACAATCTGAAATATTCTTCGTCCTCGGAATGAATACCTTGCCATCAAATATGCAGTTGGAAGCGCTAAGACCATCGTCAATACAGTTGAGAGGAAGGCTTGCCACACGGTAAACCAAGCAATCTGGTGAAACGAGCCGCTAAAAAGTAGGGATTTAAAATCTTCTATTTCTTCGCCACCTAAGGCGTGGCTGAAAATTTTGATTAGTGGCCAGTAAAAGAAAGCCCCGATGAATAGAACAGGTATAGCGGCTAAAGCCACCCACCTAAGCTTTTTCACAAGAGTCATCGAAGCACTATCTCAGTCCACCGTTCAGTCCAATCGTTTCGATTCTCTTCTATAAATTCTGGATCAAGCATGTAAGGAGTTTCAACAACTTCAGCAAATTCACTAAATATTTGAGGCAACTCTGCATTAACCGAAGCCGGAAACATCAACATGGAATTCGGTATATCTTCTTGGAATCTTTCTGAAAGCATAAAATCAACTAACGCTTCAGCACTTTCTTGATTATTTGCTCCATTTACGATCCCCGCAAATTCAATTTGACGAAAGCAAGTGTCAGTTAGCACGCCAGTGGGAGGACTATTAATAGGAATTTCAGAATAAATCACTTCAGCGGGCGGGCTTGAAGCATAAGAAACTACGAGTGGACGATCTCCACCACCAGCAACAAACTCTCCTTCATAGGCATCTTCCCACCCCGAAGTAACCGTTACCCCATTATTTTTTAGAGCTTCCCACCAAGCTTCCCAATCCTCTCCGTATTCTGCAATCGTGGCCAATAAGAATGCCAGTCCCGGAGAGGAAGTCTCAGGATTTTGTACCACTAGTTGTCCATAATATTTTGGATTAATCAGATCATCTAGATTTTCCGGAACTGGAAGGTTTGCGTCAAAACTGTCTATCCAGTAATTAATACAAACATCTCCAAAATCTATGGGAGTTACTCTGTGCTGCGAGTCAAGTTGAATTTCTTCCGGAATATGGACTAGTGCCGGGGATTCATATGCAGAAAATATTTCTGCGTCTAGAGCTCGTTGAAGAAATGTGTTGTCGATACCGAATATGACGTCGGCTGCTGGGTTACTAGCAGTCAGAATCGCTGAAGCTAAAAGTTGGCCGGTGTCTCCTGCCATCTGCAGTTCTACTGTTACCCCTGTCTGCTTAGTGAAGTCTTGAAACACCCCTTCTGATATCCAGAAAGAATCGTGAGTTAAGAGAGTGACTGTTCTCTCTTCTTCTTCTCCGCATGCTGAAATCATTACTACGGCTAATAAAAGAATGATAAAGAGTGATTTTTTTTTCATTTTTTCTCCCTCCGCTGGCATTATCCAGTTCAGGTTCAGGCGGGTCGGTAGAACCTCCATCAAAATGTATGACGACAGCTACCCTCTCAGCCCGGCATCGTGGTCCGAGCTCCCCGGTGTTTTTCTTTGAGATTAGTACGTTTATAAAGACAGGTCTATAGGAAGAACTTTCAAAATTTCTTCAGAGGAAGTTCCTATCTTTAGTTCAAATTTTCCTGGATCAATGAACCACCCTGATTCCGGACGATGACCGATGTGGTGCCCACCTGCAGCAACTGGAATACGGTGATTTCGAGATTCATAACCAGGGTCGCCTGGATCAAATGCAGCGAAAGATCGGTAATCCAACTCAATAAGAGCTTCAGCTGTTTCCCCTGGTTGAAGTTTTACCTTGATGAATCCTTTCAATTCTTGAGGAGGTCTTAGCGACACAGGACCAATTGGAGACACATAGCACTGCACTGTTTCGCTACCTAAGCGATTACCCACGTTAGTGATGGGAAGCGAAATAAAAATTTTCTCTCCATCTTCTAATGCTTTAATGGTCTTAGCGCCGCTTACATTTACTTCTCCCCACTCAAAAGTGGTGTATCCCAAACCGTGCCCAAAGGGGTACGCAACTTCTATATCTCTAGCTTGGTACCAGCGGTAACCTACAAATATTCCTTCTCCATAATTTACGACCCCAGCCTCGCCTGGGTAATTAAGAAATGCGGGAGTATCTTCTAGTCGATGCGGCCAAGAATTTGGAAGTCGTCCTCCTGGTTCTTCCTCTCCAGAAAGAACATCCACTAAGGCATGGCTCATTTCTTGCCCGCCGAACCATGTCTGGAGAATCGCCGGCGCTACTTCAGCCCAGTCAGTGGTCACCGCTGAACCAGAATTAACGACTACAACAGTATTTGGATTTGCTGCACACACTTGACGAATTAGTTCAGGTTGCTCCCCTGGGAGTTCCATGAATTCTCGATCACGACCTTCTGTTTCCCAATCATCGTTAGTTCCGACGATGATGATCGCTGCATCACACTTAGCAGCAGTACTTACTGCCTGTTCAATTAAGTCTCCAGTCACAGGGAACTGAAGACCAAGTTGAACTCCATGCAAAAATACGCTTTTCTCACTTGAGAACTCAACAATAACCTCTACTGATTCACCAGCAGATAGAGAGATCGGAGTTTCAATTTCTATACTTCCCATTCCAAAAAAGGCTTCTCCTTGGGGAGGAGGTTCAGTGATTCCATCAAGAACTATTTCTCCGTCTATTGAAACTCGAGACCTTCCGGCTTGAATAAGAGTCAACGTATGTTCCCCATCTACTTCCGCATGAAGCTGACCAGTAGCCCGGAAAGAAAAGGATCCAAGTTCATCGGCCCCCGATTGGTCTTCCGGGGTAAGTAACCGGCCACTTTTCCCTGTATGTACAGCAAAAGGTTCCCCTTCCCAAGCCACTCCGTTGAAATATTCAACCTTAAATCCTGTACTTCCGTCAGTATTGGTTAGTAATCGCTTAGGAACAGGGCGAGATGACCTATCCGTAATCGCACCAATTTCATAATGGATTTCACACTGATCAGCTAAACGTGCTTCCAATGCTTCAAGGGGCGTGACTTCATACTGTGGCACTAGAGATGCTGATCCCCCGCCCATAAGCATCGCCCCAGCAGCATTCGGTCCAATCACTGCTAAAGAAGAAATGTTTTCTATTTTGAATGGGAGAATATTGTCGTTTTTTAGAAGAACCATCGCTTCAGTAGATGCTGTTCTTGCTAGTTCCCTGTGTTCCTCTACATCTAGCATTTGTTCATCTTGATTTAGTGGCTCACTAAATGCATTAGTTCGTTCAAGAAGAAGGAGAAGGCGCTTAACTGCCTCATTGATGACGTCTTCTGACACTTCTCCTTTTTGTACCGCCTCAACTAAACGAGATCCATAGAAGCGCCCAGGCCCAGGCATCTCTAGATCTAAACCTGCTTGTGCCATCTCTGTCGTGCTCTTTGCGGCATACCAATCTGTAACCACTATTCCAGTGAAACCCCATTCTTCACGAAGAATCTCTGTTAATAATCTGGGGTTTTCACAGGCGTAAGTTCCGTTAACTCGGTTGTAGGAACCCATAATTCCCCAAGGTTCAGCTTCTTTGACTGCCATTTCGAAAGGACGCAGATATATCTCTCTTAACGCCCGCTCAGGGACTTGTGAGTCGATGCTATGTCTTTCAAACTCAGAATCATTAGCCACAAAATGTTTGATTGTTGTCCCTACTTTTTCGCTTTGGACTCCCTTAATGAAACTCACTGCGATGCGGCCAGTTAAATATGGGTCTTCTGAATAGCATTCAAAATTCCTTCCCCCCAGAGGAGTTCGATGAATATTCACAGTAGGGGCTAGTAGAACGTGGCAAGCACGAGCGCGTGTTTCCATAGCCAACGCTTGACCTAATTTCTCGATAAGAGAAGGATTCCATGTCGCCCCCAATGCTGAACCACAGGGGATGCAAAGCGCAGGGATTCCCGTTCCTAATAGTCCTGCGCCGCGTGCTCCGTTCGGACCATCTGTTACTTTCAAAGCAGGTATTTCAAGACGATCCACTGGATTCGCATCCCAAATACCTCTACCTGTCATTAGAGAAACTTTTTCTTCTAGGGTCATTTTTTCTAGAAGAAGCTCGTGGTCAGTGTTCATAATTCCTCTTATTTTCTTTTTCTAAGCTAATCAACGTCCGCCAGATTATTTATTTCGTAACTTCCACCATGCATCAAGCCGAATTCGGAGTTCTTTCATATCTAGATCTCCTTCGTTTCGTTTTATCTCCAATAAATATGCGAGTGCTTCAGCTACCTCGGGCCCAGGTCCAATATCAAGATACTCCATTACTTCCACTCCGTTAAGTCCTGGGCGTTCAGCAGCTTGACGATCTTCCTCTGCCAAAGCAGCGATTCGACATTCAAGATCATCCATGGCTTCTTGAACTCCTCGGGCCTTATTTGCATTTCGTGTTGTGCAATCGCATCGGATCAAATGGTTTAATTTTCCTAATAGCGGGCCAGCGTCTCTTGCATATCTACGTACTGCAGAGTCAGACCATCCATCGGCATATCCTTTAAATCGCCCAGAAAGACGTACAAGTTCTACGACATCGTCTATGACTTGTTCTGAATATCCGAGTTTCCCAAGCCTTTTTCTTGCCATTCGTGAACCCACGACTTCATGGTGTCGGAAAGTAACTCCCCCATGTCCAAATGAGCGAGTTTTAGGTTTTCCTATGTCATGGAAGAGCGCCCCTAACCGAACAGTTATTTCTGGCTCAGTCTTAGATACAACTGCGATGGTGTGGGCGAGAACATCTTTATGTTTATGGATCGGATCTTGTTCCATACTCAGCAACATGAGTTCCGGAACTAATAAATCCATTTCCCCTGATTCAAGAGCTTGTAATATTGATTCTTCACAGTCGGAAGCTAACAAGATTGCAGAAAGCTGTTCACTAGACATAATGAAAGTCTAGAGAGATCTGACGTAACAACATGTGCGACCTAGGCTTATAGCTATGTAACGTTTGCGTTATAAGAAGATTGAATTTAAATGACTAATTGGATGAGAGATCCACGCAACAGTGGAAATAGGAGTTTTGGGCCAGCATTCGGTGGTCCGCGACGTTCTGCTCCTAATCGAAGATCAAGTGGATTGAGAGAACTCATTCAAGAGAGGCGAGGCATTGTAATTATTGCTGTCATTGTCATCTTTTTTATTATTGCCGCGATTGGTGCAAGCAACAGACCAGATTCAGAAGAAGGGCAACAAAGTCTTCTATCTGAAGTTCAGAGCGCCATGGTTCAAGCCGGCCTTCCTACCGTTGAAGTAAGAGTTATTGACTGGAATGTAATTCTTGAAGGACAGGTACCCAGTAGCGATCTAAAAGAAGCCGCTGGCAGAGTGGCGCAAGCTCAATCAGGAGTTGTAAATGTTGATAATCGGTTAGTTGTTCCCGCTTCCGCCATCATTGAAATAGAGACGGAAACTGTTCCTGAACTGCCAGCCGCACTCAGTGATCTTTTACTACAAGCGCGTTTAAGCGAAGCAGCAGCGAGAGCCCCAATTGAATTTGAAAGTGGTGGAGATCGGATCACTGAAGATTCCGCTACCACCCTTGATCAAATCGCAAGTTTCTTATCAACTAACGTGACGGTTCGTGTGCAGATAGTTGGACATACCGATAGCGATGGCGATGAAGTAGCAAATTTGAATCTTTCTACTCTTAGAGCAGAAGCAGTCCGGTCGCAATTAGTAGCTCGTGGTATTGATCCTGAAAGACTTCTAACACTCGGTTACGGAGAATACGATCCTGTCGCAGACAACATCACCCAAGAAGGAAAGAAAAGGAATCGCCGTATTGAATTTCTTGTACTTCCTGAAGGCAACGACGGCATAGAACCTCCCACAACGACGACAGAACCACCAGCGACAACTACAGAAACACCTTCATCTACGACAGAACCATCCGCAACCTCAACGACTGAGTCTGAGTAATAAACATTTCGCATAATTATGAGTACTAACTGGCGCGACCGAATCACTGAAAATGCTGTTGAGCTTTTTAGCCATGCCCCAGATCCGTTAGAGAACACTTTTGCCTATCCAAGAGATCCCGGCCTTTTTGGCCCTGAATCTATTACTTGGTTAGTGATGAGTGATGTCGCGTCCTTTATTGGTGGAATTAGAGCTTTAGTTGTACAGGCTGCGCATCCTGAAGTAGCTGCAGGAGTTAGCGACCACTCAAGTTATGAACAAGATCCGTTAGGAAGACTTTCGCGAACAGCATCTTATGTAACGGCAACAGCGTATGGTTCTATGGCCGAAGTCAATCAAGCTATTAGAGCCGTTCGATTTGCTCATCGCCCTGTGTCGGGGATTTCTCATCGTGGAAAAGAATACTCTGCGGACAAATCAGATCTTGCCGCTTGGGTACACAACGCCCTTATTGACTCTTTCCTCACTTCCTACCGAGTCTATGGATCTCGACCAATGACAGAAGAAGAAGCCGATGCTTACGTTCTGGAACAAACCCGTCTTGGCTCTCTACTTGGAGCAGAGCCACTACCTTCTACAGCTAAATCATTATCTTCATGGCTGACCATTCACCCTTCGGTTGATAGTTCTCCTGCTGGAAGCGAAGCTCGTAAATTTTTAGCTCGACCGCCTCTTCCTTTCTTCGTCTTAGTCGCTTACAAGATTCTCTTTTACGCTGCTGTCGCAACTGTTCCAAGGGAACTAAGAAAAGCCGTAGGAGTCAGGAGCATTCCGGGTTCCCGCATTGGCGGACACCTTCTAATCAGAGTTTTACGCTTTGCTCTTGGTTTCTCTCCTGCGTGGGGAGCTGCCTTAGATCGCTGTGAAGAGCCTCGTCCAGTAAAAGACAGGATAAGAGACACTTCGGGTGCAACAAGATAATGAAATGTCTTCTAATCTCTTAACTAATGAATACGCAATCTAATTCTAAAACAGATGTAGTAATTATCGGAGCAGGTGTAGTGGGGGCTTCAATTGCTTTAGAGCTCCAACGCTCAGGGCGAACGGTTCTTGTTGTTGATAAGGGCGAGTCAGTTGGCGGTGGCTCCACAAGTGCCAGCTCTGCTCTCATTCGGTTCAACTATTCAACCCGTTCTGGAGTAGTTGCTGCTTGGGAATCATTTCACAGATGGAACGCTTGGGAAGAACACCTTGGTTACGTAGATGGACCATTAGCTCAATTTCATCCTCTCAGCATGCTTCTCTTAGAACCACCAGATTTTGATCGGTCTTCTTACTTAGAACACTTCAATGAATTAGGAATACCTTTTGAAGAACTGGGCGAAAATGACTTGTCTGAAAAATATCCGATGTTTGATAATGGACGTTTTTGGCCTCCTAGCCTTCCAGATGATGAACACTTTTTTGAAAACGCAAAAGGAAAACTTGGTGGTTTCTTTGTACCGAGCGGAGGTTTTATTGATGACCCTCAACTAGCCGCACAAAATCTCATGGATGCGGCACGCCATTTTGGTGCAAAAGTCTCTCTTCGTACTTCCGTGGTCGACATCGAAAAATCTCAGAACAGAGTCTTGGGAGTGCAGCTAAGTAACGGGGAAATTATTGCATCTCCAATTGTTATCAATGCCGCCGGACCTTGGAGTTCATATATAAATGATTTAGCCGGTGTCAGTGAAAACATGGAGATGTCAACGAGAGCGATGCGTCAAGAAGTTCATGCCTTACCCGCTTCTGAAGAATTTAACTTCATTGATAACCCAGTGATGGTTGGTGACCTTGATTTAGGTTTCTATAGCCGTCCTCAGCCTGGCGGCACACTGATCGTAGGAGGAGTAGAAGCAGACTGTGACCCTGCTGTTTGGATCGATGACCCAGATAGTGACTCACCTACTCCATCAATTGAGAGTTGGGAGTCACTTGTTTGGCGACTGGCGAAACGTGTTCCAGAAGTTTCTGTACCAAATCGTCCAACAGGGCTAGCCAGCCTTTATGACGTAACTCCAGATTGGACTCCTATTTATGACAAAACAGACTTGGGGGGTTTTTATATCGCCTGTGGAACTAGTGGCAATCAATTCAAAAATGCCCCTCTTATAGGTCATCTCATGAAAGAGTTAATATATGCCTGCGAATCAGGACACGACCATGACACAGATCCTGTTCAAGTTCACTGTTCTAAGGTCAACGAAACACTTGATCTTGGAACTTTCTCACGTAACAGAAAACCAGTAGCCGGCACCGGAACTGTGTTGGGTTAAAAAATTGTTCGCGAAGAAGCTACGAATAGGACTAGCTACTTTACTTTTGCTGGCCATTGGGTCCTGTAGTTCTAGTTCAATTAGCCTCCCTCCAGACGTAACAACTACGGCAGAAGGGCTGGCCGTTTTTTGTACTTTGTATCGCAATGTTGAACTTATTGACCACAACACTGGTAATCCTGAGTTGAACGGCCGCTCCTGGAATCAGCACCTTGGATTAGCCCGTAATCTTGTCAGCTTGGCACCCCGTCAGATTGAAGGTGCGGTTTGGGATTACTTACATATTTTGGAGGTCCAATCTTTGCAGGTAGAACAACTTGGGTGGATAGATGCTTCTAAAGTCCCTGTTGCTGCTCAACGAAGCCTCAATACTCAACTCCGACCCCTTTTAAGTGGAGCGGCTGCTCTGAATTCATTTACGAATGCACAGTGCTGAAAGTTTGGATTCACCAAACCGCTTTAGGGTCCAGTAAGAAGACCTCACGTATCCTTCCATACAACGGACCAAAATCTGAATGCCTTTTTGTTCGACTCTGATGATCACTAGTCGTAAACAACTTTGAATCTAAAGTTCCAAACCGGTTTTCAACTCGTGACCGCCAAGTTGAGAACACGTCACAATACTTTCCTGAAACTAATCCAGAAGATATTGCTTCTGTTTCACCCGGGATTGAAGAGAATAATTCCACAACTTCAGGGACTATTTCTTCTAAGGCTTTCGTCAACCGAGATTGACTAGCAGGAACTGTAAGTAGGTTTTCAACTAATGCATCTGCGTGCTGTCGATGATACTTCTCTTCTTTAAGCGCCCGCTCTGAAATTAAAACCAGTTCGGGAAGCGAAGACTCTCTAAAAAGCTCCCAGCGCAAATCTTCAGCCATGTCGTAACACCAATGCCGTATCAAGGCTTCTTCCCAATTTCGATGGTTTGATTCAACTAGTTGACAAGAACGCCATTCTTCGGGTTTGCGATTAAATATAAAGGCATCAATTTCAGAAGAGTCCTCCAATATTAGGGCATACAACATTGATGCATGCCCTAACTCGTCTTGACCGATACTGGCAAACGCCATATCTTCTTCTAAAAACGGGGCAATACCTATCCATTCCGTATGTTGTTGTCCCATTAAATGTTCATCGTCAGCAAAAGCTAATAAATACTCTTTTATCTCAGAGGGCAAAACTGACTTAATCATCACTCTTCTTATTTCGTTGTGATTTTCTCCACTTTGCTACTCTTTCTCCATCATTGTGACGGTGAGGCTTATTTAAATTCGCGTCAATGAAACCATCTTCGCTAACACAAATGTTCTCGCGATCAACTACCCACATATGAGTGCCTTCCGCTCGTCTTGCATAATTCTCTCGAGCCAGAACTAAAGCGAGTTCGTCCGTAGGCGCTTCAATACTTCCAGCATGACGAAACTCTTCTTTTCCATCTGCCTTAAGGAAAACTTCGTAAATACGCATATTCAATCCCGGAGTGTTTCAACGATTTCATTACACCCCGAGCACACATGTACAGATCTACATCTACTGGGGCCAAAATGTGACTTTATAGTTGTTTCAGATTGACATCTTGGACATTCGACTTTTCGATCCTGTATTTGCACGGCAACAATGAATTTTTCTGCCAAATCTTTTTCTGCTTTTGCGGTAACTCGATTGACATTCCATACAGGGCTATTTAACCAAACCACATCGACTTTCTTCACTCCCGATAATTTTTCTGTAACTTCACGAACGTCTTGAGCGATCATTTGTAATGCCGGGCAGCCAGAAAAAGTTGGAATGAGTTCAATAACTACTTCGCCTATTTCATTTACTTTTACATTCTCAAGGAGCCCTAAATCAACTATTGAGATTCCTGGATATTCAGGATCATTTACCGTCTCTACAGCTGCATGAATATCTTGAACTGAAACCGCAATTTCTATACTCATACTGAGACCTTCTCTAAGGCCTCGCGCACCCAACCTGTTTTATCCCAACTATCTGATGCTTCAGAAATACGTCGAGCAGAATCTGGCCCCCCCATAACCATCGTTTGTTTTAATGGCTCCCAGTCAATGGGGCCTATTTCCCATCGATCTTTCTCTTCATTTCTTCTTAATCCTGAATCCGGGATAGTAAATCCATACCCTTGAAGAAGTGGAACAAATTTTTGTATCCATCTATCTCGTAATATTTCATTTCGTTCAGACTTTATATGCCACCTCAGTAATAAATCATTGGGTTTTGAATCTGGCCCAAATAGTTGAAGGGCGGGCCACCACCAGTCATTGATTGACTCTTGAAACATGCTTCTTTGAACCTCTGTTCCTTCAGCGATACGCAGCACAGACTCTTCACCAAAACGAAGATGAAAACCTTCTTCTGCAATGATCCGTCTGAGGATTCTTTTGTAAGGGCCATATGAACAGTTCTTAAAGACTGCCTGTTGGCTGACAAGAGCAGCCGCATCTACAAGAAAAGCAATTGCTACTTGATCTCCCCAGGTTTTAGCTCGGTAATGAAACACATTATGGAATTTGCTTTTTCCAGCGAATAGATCTTGCATCATTTCTTCACGTGTTTTTATTTTTAAGTCTGCGGCAACCATATATAAGAGGTGAGCGTGCCCTATTTCATCTTGTGTTTTGGCTATGACCGACATTTTGTGTCGTAACCCCGGTGCTTTGGGTATCCAATCTCGTTCTGTTAAACCACCCATAAGTTCACTGTTTGCGTGCATCTCTATGAAATCAAAAACAGCTTGACGATATTCTCTGGGCATATCATCAACCGGTTCAACAATTCCGCCATTATCCAAGAACTGTTCAAATTCTTCTAAAGAAGCCCACGAGCGTTTCATAATCTAAAGAGTTTAGATTTGATTAAAGTTTTAATCAATTTTTGAAAGCACCGATTTCTGAAAAATGCTACTAACGACTAGGCTGGTTTAATGACTAAACTCGGCTATCAAATTCCAAATTTTAATTATCCAAATGGCTCCAGAGAAACACTCTTTGAAGATGTAGTTGCCCAAACCCTTGCTGCCGAAGCGAGTGGCTTTGACACCGTCTTCGTGATGGACCACTTCTACCAGTTGCCGGGAATTGGAAATCCTGATGACTACATGCTTGAGTGCTACTCGCTACTAGCAGCACTTGCAGCAAGAACTTCAAAGATTCATCTCGGTTCACTAGTCACTGGCAACACTTATAGGAACCCCACGTTTTTAGCGAAAACAATCACCACCCTTGATGTAATTTCAGGTGGTCGGGCCCTACTCGGTATCGGTGCTGGATGGTTTGAGATGGAGCACAACGCTCTTGGCTTTGAGTTTGGAACTTTCACCGATCGGTTTGAAAAACTCGAGGAAGCTTTACAGATCATTCTTCCAATGCTGGAGGGAGAGCGCCCAAGTTTTTCTGGCAAACACTACTCAGTTGTTGATGCAATAAACGAGCCTCAACCCCTTCATAAAATCCCCGTAATGATTGGTGGTGGAGGTGAGAAAAAAACTCTTCGAATGGTGGCGCAATATGCGGACGAGTCCAATCTGATTTGTAATCGTGATGAAATACCTAGAAAACTAGAAGTTCTAGAAGAGCATTGTGGCCGGCTGGGCCGTGATAGAAACGAGATTTGTGTTTCTTGGCTTGGGTTTTTGGGTATTGCTCCCACCGAAGAAGCAGCCGAAGCAGTCAGAAAAGAATATTGGCAATCTAAAGGCATTGATTGGGATACTGCTGATGATGACTTTAAAGCCATGCTTACTTCGAGGATGATTTTTGGTGGTCCCGATCAAGTAAAAGAGCAGATCCAAGGACTGCTTGATCTCGGTTTAGATGGATTGACCTTAAATATGATTCCCAATGGACATGATTCAGAGATGGTTGCGCTGGCCGGTGAAACATTAGCTCCCTTGTTTAATCAGTGACGTAAAGTCAATGTCCTGCATTCTTGAAGCACTAGTTTCTCCCAGGGCCAGCCAAAATGATGTCCGTTACGATCACGGAGTCATAAAAATCAGAGTAAACGAGGCTCCCGTAAACGGTCGTGCTACTGAGGCTGCACGCAAAGAATTGGCTAAGGCACTTGGTTTAAAACGGGCGGGGGTATCAGTCTTGACTGGCCTAACATCCCGTACGAAAAGGTTTCAGATTGAAGGACTAAGTGAACTCGAAGCTTTATCTCGTCTCGGCAGATAAGCCATCCGTTGCAGCATTAGTTTTTTGATGCGATTTCAGAAACTTTCCCACGAGATGCAACGACTAGATCTTTAGGATCTATTGCAAAAACAGCATGAGGGGTTCCTGCGGCTGCCCAAACTTCGCTATAGAAAAGGAGTGTTTCGTCGATAAAGACTCGTAGTTTTTCTCGCAACCCAAACGGGGGGACTCCACCGATGGAGAATCCAGTGGCTTCCCGTACTGTTTGAGCATCTACTCGCTTACATCTCCCTCCGCCGGCGGCAGCGGCAAGGCTTGCTTCATCGAGTTGATTCTTCCCACTCACATAGGCAAGAACAAGTTCTTGCCCTACTTGGAAGATGAGACTTTTGACAATTTGTCCAACATCCACGCCAATAGCATCAGCAGCTTCTTGTGCTGTTCTAGTGCTTTCAGGGAAAGTTTTTGGTTCAACTCTTACACCAAGAGCCGCTCCTGTTTCCACAACACGTTGGACTGATTCAGGTAATTCTTTATTTGCCATGCATAAATTACTTAAGCACTTGTCAACGACTAAATGCAATTCATCAAATTCGCCGAGTTTTGTTATTCGCTTTTTTCTGAAATTTTTTCGCTATTGAGTACATGGTTTCGGATGCTTGAATCAGCGGGTATTAGACGGCTGGCCATCGCATCTCTACGTTTTGTGAGATCACGCCAGGTAAGTTCTTCAACATCGTCTTTTATTCCAGCAGCGCGTCTAAATGACGCCTGAGAAACCTGGAGGTCATTTGTTCCAAGTCCGAGTTCAGCGGAAACTCTGAAGCCATGCTTTGTCAAGAACCCTGAACTTATTGTTGAAAACTCTTCTAGCAGGTCCATATCTGGATCTATTTTCTGAACGAAAGAAGCGAGATACGCGAAATTCTTGACGAAAAGCATCAGTTCTTTCGGTATTCGAGCACCACTTGCGAGAAGTTCTTTTAGGAGATGTTGAAATTCTGAAACGAATTGTTCTTCTGTGAGTTGGAGTGGATCAAAATCAACTCGGTCTAACTGGAGTTTTTCTATGAGGTCGCTCACATCGGTTTCAGGTGGGAACGCTCCTAGGTCTCGTACAGCAAGAACTTGGGCTTGTACATCTCCCGACATAAGGCCTGTTATGTAGCGCAGAAATGAAAGTCTCCGGTCATGGTCCAGTCTGCCAACCATGCCGTAGTCAACAAGTCCGATTATTTCATCTTCGAGAATGAAAAGATTTCCTGCGTGAAAGTCGCCGTGGAATATGCCATGAAGAGCAGCTCCTTCTAATAGGCCATCAACCATGTTTCTAAAGAGAGTGCGTGCTGCTGTTTCTGTGAGTTGTTCTGAATCAAGTCGTGTTAAAGGAATCCCTGATACCCGAGACATGACAATCACTCGATTCGTTGTCATATCTAATACTGGGTTAGGAGCAACCCATTGGCTCTTATTTCCTGTGGCTAATGCTCTTCGGATTTCAAACAGGTTTGCCACTTCTAAACGGAAATTCAGTTCCTCAGAGATTGTTTCTGCAAAGAGTTGTACTAACGCTGGAGGATTGGCTAGTGCTGCTATTGGGATTCGTCCGACTAGCCGAGGAGCGACCCATGCGAGCACTTGTAGGTCCCGGACGACTTTCTTTTGAATTGCTGGTCTTTGAATTTTTACTACAACATCTGATCCATCATTAAGAGTTGCGTTGTGAACCTGAGCAATAGATGCGGCCGCAAACGGCTCTTTCTCGAACTTTTGGAACTCTTCAGTAATTTTCCCTAGATCGTTTTTAATAATGCGATTAATTCTCCACCATTTAGCAGGTTTAGCCTGGTCGCGACATCGCGAGCATTCATCAACTAGAGCTTGGGGGAACACTCCTTCAGCGGCAGAAATTAGTTGCGCTAATTTTACGTAAGTAGGCCCGAGACGTTCTGCTGCAATACGAAGTCGATGATAAAGCGACTCTGTTCGTTTCTCTGAAGAAAATTTGCGGTCTAATACTTTCCAACTCAAAAGGGCCCACCCGAATCGAATCGTCGTATGTATTAAACGGGTAACAGGTGGAATTGAAGGGGCATTAACGAGACGTGGGATCCCGGAAGAGATTTTCTTACGAACTTCGTCGGCTTCTTGGATCCATTCATTCTCATAGTTTGGAGCTGCTGTGCCTTTATTTGAAAATCTTTTTTGACTGCTTGGTTCAAACGCAAATTGCTCTGATGGTTTTTCAAGATTTGGCTTGTCTAATATTCGGAACTCAAGTTTATCTGGACCCCAGATACCCATAGAAAGAGGCTTCCATGAAACTGGAGAAGATAGTTCGAAAGCCGGGACCATGTCTAAAAATGCATTTAATGCTTCTTGAAGTTCAGCGCGAGCAAGGGCCGCCCCTAAACAGTGATGCGCTCCTAAACCGAAGGCTAAATGGGGAGCACGATCCTCACGATTGAGGTCAAATTGAAAGCCGCTATCAGGCTGACCTAATCCCGCAGCATGGAGCCCGAGGAAAACCGTTGTGCCGGCTCTGAAAAATAGTCCATCGACTACAGAATCTTCAGTGGCAACACGCGCTGTTGTTCGTACCGCCCCGATAAAACGAAGTGATTCTTCTACTGCGGCTGGAACTAATGAACGATCTTGTCGTAATTGTTGATACTGATCAGGTTGTGTAGCAAGTACTGCAAGAAGAGATCCGAGTTGATTCCGAGTCGTGTCTGTTCCAGCAAGAAGGATTGCTTCAATCATTGCGACAAGCTCGTCGGCGCTTAAACGATCTTCTTCGTAACTTGCTTGAACTAAGTCACTTACAAGGTCAGCGTGTGGACAACCTTTTCGATCTGCTACAAGTTCTGTTGCATAGTGGTCAAGTTCCTGTTGTGCAACTGAGATGTCTTCTAGTCGCCCTAAAACAGCACTCGCATCTGCATCTAAAGCTGAGAAAATCGTGTCGGCCCACATTCCAAACTGTTCTTGGTCTGTGTCATCTATGCCTAGTAATCGACAGATAACTGGTATTGGGTAAGGTCGGCAAAATTCTTCTACCAGGTCTCCCCCGCCTTTTTGCTTTAAAACTTCAAGCAAATTCGTTGCGTGCTGATGCATGAATGGTCGCAACGATTCGCTGCTAGCGGGAGTGAATGAAGAGTTCACTAGTCGTCGTAAACGACGGTGATCTTCTCCTTCTACAGAGAGAACGTTGGGCCTCATTTGTAACTGCTGGTTAGAACCAGGTAATAGCTCTCGTGCTCGTTCAACCAAAACTTCAAGGTCGAGGTCCATTGTCGCTTCTGTTTGGAAGTTATTTAAACCAGAAAGAACAGTTATCCAAGAAGAATCACGTAATATTTCTCGAGTTTGGTCGTATCCGACGATCAAAGGTCCGGCAGGTGTTCTAACAGCCCAGTGTCCTGATTCGTGAAGGCTTTCGGTGGCTTGAATTAATTCAGAGAATTCTGAAATCTCAAAATCAACAAATGGAAGGGAACCTGGGGCGTTTACATCAATTATTTGTGATGTTTCTTCTTTACCGTTCAAGTCTCTTAGCCTCCATTCTTGTAACTAATTTTATCTTCCAGCATTTACGTCTATAGCGAGGTGTGTTCTTTATCACATACAAATTTCAATCGATCAAAAATACCTTTGATTCCCTTTACCACACCCACCTGTAGCCTTTAATCACGAATAGCGACCTTTGCAGTCTTTGTATTCTGGCCCTCGTAGCTCAGTCGGATAGAGCGACCGCCTCCTAAGCGGTAGGCCGCAGGTTCAATTCCTGCCGAGGGCGCCATAATGCATTTTCACCTACTACCTTGTCTTAGATGACAAATGTTGATAACTCGGTTGGATTTATGAAACTGTACGACACGGCATCTCAGTCTGTAAAAGAATTTAAACCAGAATCTTTAGTGAGCATGTATGTCTGTGGAATTACCCCTTATGACGCCACCCATCTTGGTCATGCCTTCACGTACTTAACTTTTGACATTGTTATAAGACGACTTGAAGATCTTGGCCATGAGGTACGAATGGTTCGTAATGTCACAGACGTCGATGACTCTATTCTTCCCAAAGCCAGAGAGTTAGGTGTTCACTATCAGGATCTTGCGGCTCAAGAAATGGCTCAATTCGAAAAAGACATGGCTGATTTGAATATGCGGCCAGCAGCCGCTGAACCGAGAGCCACAGAATCTATTGATGCGATAGTTGATCTCGTTAGTCGGCTTGAGGCAGCGGGACACACCTACTTAGTAGATGGCATTACCTTCTTTGATGTTTCTACTTTTGATTCCTTTGGTTCTGTCTCTGGTTACGACGAGGACACTATGAAAAGTTACGCCGCTGAGCGTGGTGGTCGCCCTGATGACCCGAGGCAGCGCAATCCTCTTGATTTCGTGCTGTGGCAGCCCTCAGCAACAGATGAACCTTCATGGGATTCTCCTTTTGGAGAGGGTCGTCCTGGCTGGCATATTGAATGCTCAGCAATGGCGATGAACGACCTGGGTGAAACCATTGATCTTCATGGAGGTGGCGATGATCTAATTTTCCCTCATCACGAATGTGAAGAGGCTCAAAGTAGAGCAATAACTGGAAAACCTTTGGCTAAGCATTGGATGCATGTGGGCATGGTTGCCTACAAAGGAACAAAGATGTCTAAATCTCTTGGCAATCTTGTTTTCGTAAGAGATTTATGTCGTGAATATGACCCGCGGGCAGTCAGGCTCTCCCTGTTAGGCCATCACTATCGTGAAGGTTTCGAATGGTTTGATAACGATATCCACGACGGGGTTGAACGTCTTGATCGCCTAATAAAAGCTTCTCAGTGCCCTGAAGGCCCCGACTCTTCTTTACTTCTGACATCTGTTCGGAACGCACTTGATAACGATTTAGACACTTGGGAAGCAAGAGAGTCGCTTGATTTATTCGCTCGAAAAATGCTTGATGGAGCCGAAGAAGATCCCAATGCTGCTTCAAACCTCATTGAAGCAGCCGCATTGCTTGGGGTTCTTATTTGATGGCTCACTTCTCCCCCTCTAAGCCTGCTGTATCCTGATCTAGTGCTTTGCTTTACAGATAGTCTGACCGGGAACAAGAGTGAATTCGCACCTCGCGATTCAGGGAAAGTTTCGATCTATTGGTGTGGCCCTACTGTCTACGATATTCCGCATCTTGGCCATGCTCGATCATCTTTAGCGTTTGATGTTCTAGTTCGGTACCTGAGGTGGTCCGGCTATGAAGTAACAGCAGTGTCAAACATCACGGATATTGATGACAAGATTATTGACCGTGCAGCAAAAGAAGGAACTACCGAATCTGAATTAGCCCAACTTTACGAACAAAAATATGTTGATGAGATGGATCGTCTGAATATAGTCCATCCAGATTATCGGCCAAGAGCCACTGAATATATTTCTGAAATGATCACTGTTATTCAAGATCTTGTTGACAGGGGTATGGCCTATTCAACGTCTTCTGGTGTTTATTTCTCGGTCAACAAACTCAATGGTTATGGGGCTTTAGCTCATCAATCGCTAGATCAGTTACGTGAAGGATCTGGGATTCGGGTAGAAGTTGATACAGAGAAACAAGATCCGCTTGATTTTGCTCTTTGGAAAGCAGCTAAACCCGGGGAGCCAACTTGGGAATCGCCATGGGGTCCTGGTCGTCCAGGGTGGCACATTGAATGCGTTGCAATGTCTTTAGACATATTGGGTGACGATTTTGATATCCATGGCGGCGGCGACGACCTTGTGTTCCCTCATCATGAAAACGAACGTGCGGAATGTGTTGGATGCGACCGGCTCTTTGCCCGAACATGGGTTCACAATGGGATGGTTCTTGTTGGTGATGAGAAAATGTCCAAATCTCTCGGAAATTTTCGAACTCTTGCAGAACTATTAGACGCTTGGGACCCTCGGGCTCTGCGCTTACTAGTTCTTCAAACCCACTACCGGAGAACTATGGAAATAAACGAAGATGGCATGACAGCAGCAAACTCCGCTCTTGATCGACTTGATAGCTTTGAAAGAAGAGTTGCTGGAGTTGAACTGCTTCAAACAACCCCTGATGAAAGTGTTGTTGAAAAGTTTAAAACAGCAATGGATGATGATTTAGGAACTGCAAGTGCCTTGGCAGTAATATTTGATGCCGTTAGAGAAGCGAATCGTGCTCTGGACACAGAAGACATTGAAAGTGCATCTGCTTTGGTTGCTGCGGTACGCGAACTTTTATTAGTTCTTGGAGTTGAGCTTTCTACTATCTCAGATAGTTCTTCTGACGGTGAAGAAATTGATTCTTTGGTGGCTGCGCGAACTGAAGCCAAGTTATCCAAAGACTTTGCTGAAGCTGACCGTATACGCGACGAACTATCTAGTCGTGGTGTCGTTCTTGAAGACGGCCCATCTGGAACAATCTGGTACCGGTCCTAAAAACTAGTTTCTTGGGACATCAACCCAGTTCACGTCTTTATCGACTCGAACGTCGCCAGGTAATCCAAGAACTCGTTCTCCAAGGATGTTTCTCATAACCTCAGAAGTTCCACCTTCAATAGTGTTTGCTCTTGACCTTAAAAAACTGTATTTGAGGCTTGACCCTCGGGCAAAAGACGAGCCTTCTGCCCGGTTTCTTTCATATCCGGCCTCAAACGTTAAAGCTTCTGGACCAATTATTTCCATACACAGTTCGTAAATTTTTTGATTCATTTCTGCAGACATCAATTTGCCAACAGAACCTTCAGGTCCTGGGTTGCCAGATTTGCTGCCTTCTCTAGCTCTCCAATTTGTGAGTCTTAACGCTTCAGCTTGTATCCATAGTTCAGTGATTCGATCTCTCATCACTGAACTACTTAACTCATCCATTGAGTCTTTACGCTCTTGCCAAATTTGTACCAAGTCTCCGATAGCGCCTGATCCTTGTTTTGGGACTCCGCCGCCGAGGGCAACTCTTTCATTCATTAAAGTGGTAACAGCTGCAGCCCAGCC
The DNA here is from genome assembly GCA_902634555.1 of Actinomycetota bacterium. GTDB lineage: Bacteria > Actinomycetota > Acidimicrobiia > Acidimicrobiales > MedAcidi-G1 > MedAcidi-G2B. The sequence continues at coordinate 20,960 of CACPKO010000003.1, read as the reverse complement.
GCCACCTACGTCTCCGAAAACATTTTCATGTGGGATTCGAACATCGTTAAGAAATATTTCATTGAATTCCGCATCTCCGGTGATCTGATAGAGAGGCCTTACTTCTACGCCTTCTGATTCCATATCCAGGAGGAAGTAAGTGAGGCCTTTATGTTTGGGCTGATCTGGGTCTGTGCGCGCTACCAGCATGCCCCATCGGGATACGTGAGCTAGCGTTGTCCATACTTTTTGGCCATTAACTATCCATTCGTCTCCGTCACGGATCGCGCGAGATGCTAAGCCGGCTACATCAGAACCTGCCCCTGGTTCTGAAAACATTTGGCACCAGATTTCTTCGCCAGTGAACATTGGCCGTAACAACCGCTTCTTTTGTTCTTCAGATGCGTATGTGAGGACAACTGGTCCCCCCATACCAATACCGATGGGGTTAATAATCAAATCATGGTATGGGACTCCTGCAGAACGAAGTTCTGAATCAACAACTGTTTGCATTTTTCGACTTGAGAGTCCAAGCCCTCCTAGACCTTCCGGGAATTGGACGAAAGCTAGGCCGCGATCAAATTGCTCCCCTCGGAAGGTGTACTGATCTACTTTCGTATGGTCTACTTCGTCTAATAACTGACGGGTTAGGTCTCGAATTTCTGCTTCGGTGTGCTCAGCCATGTAATGCGTCCTCTTTTAAAATCGGAACCTTTTGTTCCGTCGTTTACTCTAAATCTATCCGAACTAATTTCACTGTATAAAGTCGCGGAAAGCATACAAGTAGCCGTCACGAGAACCTGCATAAACTGTGCCTTCCCAAATCACTGCTGTAGCTTCAATACAGCCCTCTGTTCTCACTCTCCAAAGTTGTGGAGGAGCAATAGAAGTATCCGATAGGTCAAAAGCTCTTAATTGGCCTGAACAGTCACCTAAAACCATGACCCCGTCCACAATGGCTGGTGAAGACCATGCTTTCCCAGAAAGTTCCAAAGTCCAGCGAATATCACCCGTAATTCGGTCAATGCCATGGACCTTTCCTTGATCCGTCGGAAAAATCACTATGTCTTTATAGACAGCAGGTGTAGCCCATATTCCGGAGTTAAGGTAAGGGCGATCTTCCACTGACCAGACCAAAGGATCTTCAGGGTTAGAAGGGTCTAACTTAATAATTTGACCTATTTCCTTTGACCTTTGTGTTGCTCGTTCATATTCAACGCCGACATATAAATAACCTTCATCGTCGGGAACGATTGTGGCATCAACATCATCTCCAGCCCAAAATCTAAACACCCGAGTTGGTTCAATTCCTTCAGATAAACCAGCGATATCCCACCCTTGTACCAAACCACCTGAATTAGCGAAATACAGTGTGTCTCCAAGTATTAACGGAGATGTTTCAATAGAAACATTGGATCCGACATCTGATATCAGTTCTTCATCCCAGCCTGCAAAATCAGTTACTAATTCTGGGGAAACCACTACGCGACCTTCTAAGTCATAGGTGCGATTTAAGTGGAAGATATGGAATCTACTATTTTCTCCAGCAGCGAATAAATAATCGTCTATAACCAATGGAGAGGAGTCCCAGTCATTGTTCCATTTTGTTGGTGAAAAATCATACGCGTGAACTTTCCATAATTCTCGGGGTTCTTCTCCATCGAAACTAAGAATCCGAAGATAGTTGTCTCTTGACCCAACATAGACAAGTGGAAATCCATCAGGGTCTACTGTTACTGACCCTTTAATAATGTCTCCAGTTGGAAAGTCTGGTAATAAGCGTTCTCCAGTCTGAGCATTTACAAAGTGAACTTTGCTGTCATAAGCTCCGAATATCAACCAGGTTTCTTCTTCGTACTTGAAGATTGTTGGCTGCCCAGTCCAACCCATTCCGCACCACTGTTCAGATACTCCACCAACACTGGTCATTGAACACATTCGATTGTTTTCTGGGAAACTCCAAACCGATATTGGGTTTTCTGGAACTGGACCTTTCCCATACCAACTTCGAGTAGGTGAGCCTCTAAAAGTAAGAACTCCTTCTACAGCGTCTCCCCATGGTTGTCCAACTGATTCCGGATCCACCCACCCGTCATATGGAATGGTTGTTGTAGAAGTCGTCGTTGTAGAAGTCGTTGTTGTAGAAGTCGTTGTTGTAGAAGTCGTTGTTGTAGAAGTCGTTGTTGTGGAAGTCGTTGTTGTGGAAGTCGAAGTGCTAGCTACTTCTTCAGAGCCACCATCAAGAAAAACAGCAAGAAAAATTACTGACCCGATAAAAAATCCGAGAAGAGCCAGTAACCAATATTTCATTTCCTACCTCCAAGCCCACTAATTGGCTTGAATCATGCAGGGTCTGGCTCGTATGGCTCCATATCGTCAAGTGACATCTGTTCGTCATGCTCGTCCTGTAGATCTCGTTGATCCCAATCGATGTCGTTATCTTCATCTATTGATGAGGAGCCAGTGGTTGCTGCCGGATGCCGGTCAACTCCCAGAAAAGCTCTTGCGAGGAGCGGTGTTTTTGAAGGCTTCATTTCTTTTACAGATGAATCATCTTCTACTGTTTCAGCAGAAGGAGACCGTAATGGATGAATCGCTTCAGTTATTGTCTGCGGCGTGGCTTCTGGTTCGCTTGCTTTATTCAAGGGTCTTTCGAAGGCGACAACATCACCTCCAACTCTTTCATCAATGATTGTCCATCCGATCGGAGCCTTCATGCGGTCAAGGTGAGTCTCACAAAGAGCGACTCTTCCGGGACCATCAATTTCCCCTGGTTCTCGTACGGTGAATGTAAGTTCAGACTGGTTCATGATCACTAGTACAACAGCAGGGCCGTTGCAGGCTGTTCGCATACAAAGTTGGCGCATAACCTGTAACGCTAGTCCGAAGAGAAAGTGAAATCGGGGATTCTCAAACTTATTTAACTGAAACTCCCCTAGTATCTCTATTCATGGCCTCACCACTGACACTTGGTTTAGATGCAGATGACACGCTCTGGGAAAACCAAGCACGCTTTGATACGGCTCAAGCCAAACTTCGAGACTTACTGTCGCCGTGGGTTGAAGGAAGAGTCGTTGACGAGACTTTACTGAATATTGAGAGGAATAATGTAAAGCTTTACGGGTACGGAGTGAAGAGTTTTACTCTTTCTTCAATTCAGGCTGCGGTGGAACTTACTAACGGAGAAATAACTGCCGATTTAACAACCTCAATTATTGAATCAGGTTGGTGGATCATTGAGCATCCCGTAGAGATTCTTCCGGAAGTCGCCGAAACTTTGAAAATTCTTTCGGGCGATTACCAACTACTACTCATAACTAAGGGCGATCCCGCCGATCAGTATAAAAAGATCAACGCAAGTGGCCTTAGTCACTATTTCATGGGTATCGAAGTGGTGCAGGAGAAAGATCCAGACACCTATATTGAGCTTCTAGAACGCAATACTGTCGAAGTTAAAGATTTCGTTATGGTAGGGAATTCCGTACCTTCAGATGTCTTACCAATCTTGTCCATACAAGGGCGTGCTATTCATATCCCCCACCATTCCACTTGGGGCCATGAACAAGTAGATGAATCAGTTGCAGCAAGTTTCAATTTTCCGGTAATTGAATCTTTCAGTGAACTTCCAGACATTTTGGCAACTTTTTCTGAGAACTAGTTCGTGTTCTTTGCTGATAAATAAGTTCCATTACGTGTAGCCCATTTCATTACTTTCGCCACATCTATCAACCATGGGCCATCTCGCTTGACTTGAATTATGGCCTGTGCTCCTTCAACTAGACGCCGTTTGCGTTCACCGTCAAATGCCAGAAGAACCGGACCGTCAACTTTTACCTCTTCGCCTATCTCTATTTTTTTTGCCTCTAACAACCCGAGATCGTCATAATGCCCGGGGGCTGTAGGGCCTCGGATTATACGATTACTGTCCGTAGGGGGTTCAAAACGGATAAGAAAAGCGTCATCGTCTGCTGAAGTGACTTCTTCTATTAGTCCTCCGACACCAGAAAATCCGACAGAAGAGGGGTCTGCTTGGGTTAATACCGCTAAGCAAAGAGTTTCCGGATCAAACAATTCAAGTGAACCCACATAACGGTCTCGGGCAGCAACTGCATCTACTAAAGCTAGGTCGGGTTCTTCTTGTACCCCGTTTTGATCTTTTACTTCTAGTCGAACAACCTTAGATCTTTGCGCTACTTCATTTAAAGAAACCGCTCCTAACGCGAGGTGCCCTGCGGCAGCGCCAGCCACAGTCGCTTCAACAAAAACTGGGAAGGCATTGTTGGTTCCAGTTGAGATCGGTATCACCGGGATGTCTGGCCATTCAAGTGCTGCTACCCGATTTGTTCCATCACCACCTAATACAACTACGACAGAACATCCCTGCTGACGCATGTAGCGAACAGCGTTAGATGTGTCCGTTTCAGAAAATGTCAGTGGTTCTTTAACCCAATCTAATTCCAACCCACGAATCGTTTCCGTTGCTCTACTGACTATTCGATGAGGATCGCCGTGTACTACAAATCGGGTAGCTCCAACTTCACGTGCTCCTAAAACCACTCTTCTGACAATGTTGGCTTTATCAGCTACCGTGACGCTGCCCGCCGCTGCTATAGCTCTTCTTACATCGGTTCCAGAGCGCGGGTTAACCACTAAACCAATTGGTGAACATTTTGTTTGCGTAGTAGGTGTCATAGCCCCTGACACTTATCTCTAATACGAGTAGAAACCTTGACCTGATTTTCTACCAAGTTGACCTGCTCCCACCATTCGCTTCAACAACGGAGGAGGCAGATAAAAAGCGTCTCCATACTCTTCAAATAATGTCTCTCCGACAAGAAGCATCGTGTCAAGCCCAATCATGTCGCTTAGTTCCAATGGCCCCATAGGGTGAGCAGCTCCAAGTTTCATTCCTGCATCTATATCTTCTGCTGTTGCGTGTCCAGCTTCATACATTTTCATCGCAGCCAATAAATAAGGGACTAGAAGCATATTTACAACAAAGCCTGCACGATCTTTAGCAGCCACCACAGTTTTGTCTATTACTTCTGTAGTAAATCCAGTGATGTTTGCAATTACTGACTCCGCAGTTCGCACAGATGGTATAACTTCAACCAACTTCATTACGGGTGCTGGGTTAAAGAAATGTAGACCAACTACCTGCTCTGGTCGCTTTGTATTCATTGCGATATCAATAATTGGGATTGAAGATGTGTTAGTTGCCAAAACTGCTTCTGTCGAGGTCACTATTTCATCAAGTTCAGAAAAAATCTGTGCTTTGAGTTCATACGATTCAACTACTGCTTCAACAACAAGGTCACTAGATGCCAGATCTCCAAGTTCGGTGGTAAAGGAAAGGTTGGATAGAACTGCTGCGTGAGCTTCTTCATCTAATTTGCCGCGCTCTAAAGCCCGATTTAATGATTTTTCAATACCGGCTTGACTTTTTTCAGCTAACTCTGCGTTTATTTCTCGTACAACGGTTTGAAGGCCTGCTTTAGCCATAACCTCAGCAACTCCGCCGCCCATTTGGCCGCCACCAACAATCCCTACTTGTTTAATACCAAAATTTGATGCTGACATATTTATGCCTCCGTTTGTTCTGTAACTATCACTGACTCAATAACTATGTCATCTAATGGTCGATCATTATGATTTGTAGGGACTTGTTGCATTGCATCCGCTACCTCTAGGCCTTTAACTACTTGCCCAAATAATGCATATTGAGGGGGTAAACCTTGACCACTCGGTCCAGTGATAATGAAGAATTGGCTTCCGTTAGTATTTGGTCCTGCGTTTGCCATCGCTAATGATCCAAGTTCATAACGTCCTGGTGCAGGTAATTCATCTTCAAATTTGTATCCAGGGCCACCCATTCCGGTGCCTTGAGGGTCTCCCCCTTGAACAACAAAACCATTTATAACTCGATGAAATATGATGCCGTCGTAATAATGCCAGCGAGCAAGAAAAACAAAATTATTGACTGTTTTAGGCGCTAATGCCGGATTCAAATGAATAACCATGGTTCCCATTGAAGTCACCATTTCAGCTGTGTAATTTTTTTCTACATCTATCACCATGGGAGGTGGTCCAGAAAATTCTGTACGCCTTGGACTAGATCCATCTACAGCTGGAATGTCTTGATTTTCTTCTGTCACTTTGCCTCCTCGGCGATAAATCTTAATTTCCTATAAAACCGTATTTCATGTTCATAACAAAGGCTAGAGGGCAATACGAGAAGCGAAACCTTAGGAGTATCACCCATTCCGCTTCAAACCTTGATTAGGGTGCCGCGCATGGCCCTTCAACCATTTTTTCAGCAATCTACTCCCCTTGATCAGAGCATTTCAGCGTCAACTGAACCTCTTGGATGGGTAAGTCTGACATGTACTCTCTGTGAAGTTACTTGGCGCGGTCACCTTGAGGAACTCTGCTGGTCCTGTGGTTCACCTGGGCATCAGCCAGCTAGTACTCGAATCATTCCTGGTTGAAATTCAAGAGAATTCGTACTCAAGCATCTGAACTGTTTTTTTCCCGCCATCTGTGTCTTGCTCACCTACCGGAGTGAACCCAAATTTCTCATGAAATCGTAGTGAGCGATCATTTCGGGGGTGAAGATTTACTTCAGCGCACAAGAACTGGTAACCAACCGATTGTTCAACAAATTCACGGTAAAAATTCTGCCCTAACCCTTGACTAAAAACTGTAGGGTCTACCACAACTCGGTCGACATACAGAAAACTCTCATACCGTTCTGAAAACCATTTATAGTTTTCGCTTTCATACGGTAGCCCCGGCCCATCAAGTCCAACAAGAAAACCAACCAACTTCCCTTCAAGTTCAGCTACAAAAAAAGCTTTTGCAACTTCGCTATACCACTCAAGATCTTCCGCATTTAACTCATTTACCGCAGGCACAGCAGAATTATTCATTTCTAAAACAGTCTTAAGATCTTTTTTCTCAATAGATCGAATTTGAACTTGAAATTTTTTTTCCATATTCCTAAATAATTTACTAATCTGCTTCTGAGGCTCCTAACATATCTGTATGAACACTTCTTCAAATGCAGCCGCACGCGTCCTCAATGGAACCAAAATCTACGGAGAAGGCGACACTGAAGTAAAAGCTCTTGATGGAGTAAATGTTGAATTCCAAGAAGGAGAATTTACTGCCATTATGGGACCTTCGGGATCTGGAAAGTCAACCTTAATGCATTGCGTAGCAGGGCTTGACACTCTTACTAGCGGACAAACTTTTCTTAACGATGTCTCACTAACTGATCTCTCTGATCGAGAACTTACTTTGCTACGCCGAGACAAAATCGGATTTATCTTCCAATCATTTAACCTGCTCCCCACCCTTAACGCTAGAGAAAACCTGACTCTTCCTCTTGATCTTGCAGGGCAAAAAGCAGACTCTTCCTGGATGGATCGTGTAATTGAATCTGTAGGACTCGGTAATCGTCTTGACCACCGACCAGATCAACTATCTGGCGGGCAGCAACAACGAGTGGCGGTAGCTAGAGCTCTCGTCTCACAACCATCTATTGTTTTTGCCGACGAACCAACAGGAAACCTAGACTCAATCACCGGCAACGAAGTGCTTGATTTTCTACGAGCCGCAGTGGACGACCTGAATCAAACCTTAGTAATGGTAACTCACGATGCTGCAGCAGCTAGTCGCGCTGACCGCGTTCTTTTCCTTGCTGATGGAAAAATTGTAGATGAACTTCGATCACCTTCTTCTGAAGAGATTTTTGACACTCTTAAGCGTCTTGACGCCTAATGTTTCGCCTGACCCTCCGTAACATCAGCCGCAGAAAGTTGCGGTATGCATTAACCACTTTTGCAGTGGTACTCGGTGTTGCTTTTCTTTCAACTTCGTTTTTTCTTACCGATCGACTACGTGATTCATTTGACGAATTATCTGCTGACATTGGAAGTGACCAAGATCTTGTCGTAAGAGCAGCAGTTCCACAGGGTGCTGACAGATCAATACGTGTGCCGATACCAGAGCAAGTTCTTGAAATAGTTAACGCTGATGTGCCAGGAGTCAAAGCTGTCGCTCCCTCTATCTTTGCATTCAACGTTCAGCCGATCACCATAGATGATGAGGGTCAATTAAAAGCAGTAACAACAGTCGGTGCTCCTCAATTCGGTGTCAACTATTACGACACAGGGGAATTAACACAACTCTTTATTGCTGAAGGGCGTCCTCCAAAATGGACTGGCCCTATTGAAGATGAATCAGTAATTGGAGAATTTGTTCTTGATACCGATACTGCTTCTGATAACGATTTTGCCGTTGGAAATACTTACCAAATTAGTGGACCTCTTGGAAACAGAACCTTCGAACTAGTCGGCACCGTTAACTGGCGTTCTCCCGATGAGAACAAAGCTACCGGGGCGACAATGTCTGCTTTTGAAACTGAGACAGCGCAAACATTCCTAAACAGAAACATACCTCTTGGAGATTTTGGAGAGATCGGAACTTTTGATGAAATATTAATTGAGGTTGACGAAGGAGCCGATATTCCGACAGTCCAATCCTCTCTGCAGTCTTTGCTAGAAGGTTTTACTGATGAATTCACTAGTCTCTTTTCTTCATTTCCTGAGGAATTGCAAGTTGCTCTGACGTCTTACACTGATATAGAGATTGAAGTAGTTGATGCAGCAACCATCACTAAAGAGAACGAAGATGATTTCTCCGCTGTTGTTGATGTTCTATCTAACGTTTTGCTGGCTTTCGCAATAATCGCTGTCGTAGTTAGTGCCTTCATTATCAACAACACTTTCTCAATAGTGTTGGGGCAACGTGTAAGGGAACTTGCCCTCTTAAGAGCTTTAGGAGCAACTTCACGTCAAGTAGCTCAATCTGTGATTTTAGAAGCAGTTCTAATTGGGGTATTTGCAAGTGCATTAGGACTAACTGCCGGTTACGCATTAGCAATTGGGGGACGAGAATTACTTGAGTCTCTCGGATTTGGCAACTTGTCTGGAGCCTTACCTATCCGATCTAGAACGATTATTGTCGCTGCACTCATTGGCGTCGGAGCTACGGTTCTATCCTCAATTGGGCCCGCTAATCGAGTTCGATCTATTCCCCCAGTAGCTGCACTTAGGGATCAACCAACTCTCACAGCGGCAAACCTGCGTAGGCGTCTTATTGGTGGAATCACCATTGTTGTCGTAGGAGTAGCCATGTTGCTTGTCAGCATCTTTAACGATGCCTTAAGCACTGCACCTCAACTGCTCATACTGTCTACTGGCGCTTTAGCCACCTTCGGGGGCGTCTACCTTCTTAGCCCTGTTGCTACTCGTCCAATTGCCCATCTCCTCGGAAGCCCGATACAAAAAATATTTAAGGTTGCCGGAAGGCTTGCGAAAGAGAACGCCAGTCGTCGGCCACGCCGAACCGCTGCTACCGCTGCCGCTTTAACAATCGGGTTAGCTCTCGTGAGTATGGCTGCAGTAGTAAGCGATTCTCTCAAATCAACTGTGGGTAAAACACTGGAGACCAGTATCTCCGCAGATCTATTTGTAAGTTCTGACGGAGGCTTTGGTCCACCAACTGGTTTTTCTTCTGATCTTGTTAATGATTTGAACCTACTTGCAGGAGAAAAACCAGAACTAATTGACTCCGTGATCAACTACCGATTTGCCTTCTCAGGCATGGCTGTTGATGATGATTTCAAAGATGTAATAAGCACTGAACTAACAACTCTTTCTCGACATATGGACATTGACCTTCTTGAAGGAAATATAGATTCACCAATACCTGAAAATTCTGATGGGGTTCTTTTAATTCACGCTGACCCAGCGGAAACAAACGATTTATCAATCGGAGATAGCGTGATAGTGAATTTTGGGGGGAATCGAGAAGCTAATTTAACCATCGCTGGCATTTATAATAACGCTGCTTTACTTGGTAACTGGGTCGTAGATAATCTAACTTTTGATAAATATTTACCGCAAGCACAAGACTCTTTTTTGAGCGTTCGCTACAACTCACAAGCCGACCCATTAGAAGCCAGAGCGGAGATCGTTAACTTTACCCAAGATTACCCGCAGCTCTCTGTTGAAGACCAAAGAGAATTTAGAGAATCAGCAGAAGCACAACTGGACCAAATACTATCCGTTATCACTGTTTTCCTTGGCCTCTCGCTACTGATTGCTGTTCTTGGTATTACAAACACTCTTGCCCTTTCGGTTTATGAGCAAACCCGTGAACTCGGCTTACTTCGGGCCATAGGGATGACAAAACGCCAAGTGCGGAGAATGGTCCGATGGGAAGCAGTCATAATTGCCCTATTTGGAGGAATTCTTGGAGTTGGCATCGGAATACTCTTCGGCATTGCTGCAACTGCTGCCATTGACACATCAATTGTCAGCGAACTTTCAATACCGATGAAATCCGTCATTCAATACCTCGCAATTTCAGCAGTCTTTGGAATTATTGCCGCGATCCTTCCGGCTTATAGGGCTTCGAGACTTAATGTATTGGACGCCATCTCCCATAATTAGAGGAACTCTTGTTCTTTTAAAGAAACACGTCTGGTAACGCCTCAGAGTGAACAACTGCCACTCTTTTCGTTGCACGAGTAAGAGCTACATAAAGTGCTCGTAGCCCTTGTTCCTGTTCACCTACGATGCGTTCTGGTTCAACCACTACTGCTGCGTCTACTTCTAAGCCTTTTACTAACCCTACTGGAACGACTGTTATTGAAGAATCTAAGCCGGTGCGAGTAGGACGACCAAAATCTACTTGATTTGCTATAAGTAGTTCTTCGATTTCCTCTACTTGGGACATTGCTGCGATAACCGCAAGGTTTCCAGTACCAACTGCTTGTAATTCTTCTTTCACCACTTGAACTAAACCAATTTGTGGATCAGCAAGTTTTGTTGCAATAAAACGTGGTGCGTCACCTTCGCTTCTCACGGAACGTGGAGGAGTGAGATCTGGTGCTACTTGAACTAGAACTTTTGTTGCTACATCCATGAGTGGGGCTGGAATGCGATATCCGACAGTGAGTTCGTATTGGTTCACTGGGCGTCGATCAGGCAGATGTTCAAGGATGCTTTCCCAACCATTGTGAGCCCACGCTCCTGTTGCCTGAGCGATGTCTCCTACTACAGTCATCGATCCATTCAATGACCTTCTTTCAAGCATTCTCAAATCCATCGGTGATAAATCTTGGATTTCATCAACAACTATGTGCCCATAGGTTCGGACAGCTTCTACGTCGCGCCGACCTGGTCGTGCGCCTAGAGCCGCGCGTGCTTCATCTAGTAGAGCGGCATCAGACGCAGTCCATCGAACATCTTCTGCACGTTTTAAACGGGGGCGATAAAGAGCATCTACTTCTGAATCAGCTAACTCTGGATCCGCAGCACGTATCAATGCATGTGAGCCTAAACAATCATTTAGTAGTTGTGCTGGGGTCAATACTGGCCACATCCATTCAAGCGCTTCACGAACTTTAAGGTCTCCGCGTAGTCGTTCAGCTAGGCCCTCAGGATCAAGAGATTCTCGTCCGCTTAATGCCAATGCTTGAAAAAATTCAGTTTCGACGAATTTTCTCCCGCCATTGTGGGTCCGGAACCTTCGACGAGCTTCTGTAACTATTTCAACACTTTTTTCAACAGTTAAATGCAGCCACTGGAGACCATGACCTATTCTTAAATCTTCTCTTAACGGCCGCTGTCTGGTTCGTATCGCTCGAGCAATAAAACGAACCATCCTTAAATCGCCTTTCAATCTTGCTATTTCTTCTGAATCTCGGCGATCATCCACCCATGTACGATCAATAAGATCAGCAAGAGAAGCCATCTCGACACCGGCTTCTCCTAATGAGGGCAGGACTTGCTCTATATAAGCGAGAAAGAGCCGGTTTGGCCCTACCACTAAGACTCCTTGTCCTTCAAGAGGGAACCGGTGTGTGTAAAGAAGATATGCCGCACGATGAAGAGCAACGACTGTTTTACCTGTTCCTGGTCCTCCTTGTACAGCCAACACTCCCGCAAGTGGAGCTCGAATGATCGCATCCTGTTCTGCTTGTATCGTTCCAACAATGTCACCGAGGCGACCTGTCCGCTCTGTTTCTAAAGCTGCGATTAAAGCACCTTCACCGCGAAGTTTCTGACTTCCATCACGAAATCGTTCAATGTCTCCGAATAATTCGTCTTCAATCGCAAGCAGTTCTCGGCGGCGGCTAACAAAATGGCGGCGGCGTTCAAGGCCCATTGGATCTGGTCCAGTGGCACGATAAAAAGCCTCGGCAACTGGGGCTCGCCAATCAACAACTACTGGGTCTTGAGTTTCATTCCATACACCTACCCGACCTATGTAATATCGATTACTTCCAAGATCTTCTTCTTGGTCGATTCGCCCAAAGACAAGTGCTGCTTCACCAAGGTCTAATTCTTCTAATCGCCCTGCTACTGAATCCCATATCGCTTCTCGCTCAAAGCGAGCTTGGTTAGTTCCCCCACGTCCTACTTCAACCATGCCGGTGAGATCCAGAGCGCGAAGGCGTGCAGATTCAAGGCAAGCGTACGCCTCGTCTATATAGGCCTGCTCTGCTGCAATCTCAGGATGCATAAACACCCTCCAAAAGTATGGACATAATCAATTCATGGTTGTTAGAGAGAATTTGCTCTTAATTACAAGCAATTTCCCCATATTTGGCCAAAGATTTATTCTAGCGGAGGAAATATCTTCATCAATCTGCTCTAAAGTGTCGGATTCTTTCTTTAATCTGCGACGATAGGAATCATGATTACTGTTGGACTTGTTTTAAGCGCAGGGGGAACGTCAGGAGCGGCTTACCATGCCGGGGTTCTTGCAGGACTTTTTGAAGCCACTGGCTGGGATCCAAGAACAGCAGACCTGATCGTCGGAACTTCTGCAGGTGCAAGCACTGCAGTAGGTATTCGCGCTGGCCTATCTGCGTCTGACCACGCAGCCTATTACTCTGGTCAAGAATTGACTTCAGAAGGGCAAGCTATTCGAAACCGGGTAACCACTCCACTCAATCTTCCCAAAAATCCTCCACCCCATGAATCATTTAAGCCAGCAAATCCCTATCTAATACTTCAAGGAGTCCTTGGACGTGGGAGGCCTCGCCCTGTTGTATCTTTAGCGGGGATGCTTCCTGAAGGACAAGCAGATGGTTCTTCACTTGCTAAGCGCATAAACGAGTCTCACCCTGAACCTTGGCCAGAACTATCAACTTGGATATGTAGTGTCAATTTGCAGACAGGCAAAAGGGCAGTCTTTGGTCGAGACGACATCCAATGTGACATTGGAACTGCGGTTCAAGCTTCTTCTGCTATCCCAGGATATTTTCGACCTGTAGATCTTGGAGGGGCAAGATACGTAGATGGAGGCATTCATTCTTCCACCAATGCCGATTTGGCCGCCCCATTAGGGCTTGATGTTGTTGTGATATCTTCTGCGATGACCGCCACTCCAAGCGAATCTTCATGGCCGGGTGGACCAATCGGTCGAGCGTGGCACAGCCGTACATTACGACGGGAGGTGGAAAGGATTCGATCATTCGGTTCTTCCGTCTTAGTCTTTCAACCAACAGCAGAAGATCTAGGCATTCGCGGAGAAGACAACATGTCTACCGACAACTCAGAAGAGATCTGCCAGATGGCTAAAACCTCTACCCTGGCTCATCTTTCTCATCCGCACACTTTGAATTCTCGTAAAGCTCTAGAGAAGTCGCTCCGATCATGAACTCTTTGCATGACTCCCCCTTTTTGGCGGCTTGCCGTTCTGAGCCGCACCACCACACACCAGTGTGGTTTATGCGTCAAGCAGGAAGATCCCTTCCGGAATACAGAAAAATTCGTGGGGAGGGAAGCATTTTGGATGCTATTAAGAACGCTGAACTATCAACAGAAATCACTTTGCAGCCTGTTCATAGGTACAACACAGATGCCGCTATTTTGTATTCAGACATAGTAGTTCCTCTTCATGCTCTTGGATTTGGAGTAGAAATTCAACCAGGGATCGGTCCCGTAGTTGAAAACCCTTTCCGTTCAGCTGAAGATCTAAAACGATTACGTCCTCTAGACCCAGATAGCGACACCCCGTATGTCTTAGAAACAATCCGACTGCTAGTAGGAGAACTAAATGTTCCTCTGATCGGATTTGCAGGAGCTCCTTTTACTTTGGCTTCTTACTTGATCGAAGGAGCACCATCTAGGACTTACACCAAAACCAAGGCATTGATGATGAACGACCCAGAGTTATGGGACTCTTTGATGAGTCGCCTCGTTGAAATAGTCATCTCTTCCCTGCGTTCACAAATCTCTGCTGGAGTTTCTGCTATTCAATTATTTGATAGTTGGGCTGGAGCCCTTAGCCCCTCTGCGTATGAACGCTTTGTTTTGCCATACAGCAAGGAAATATTTTCTGCTGTACAAAATGAGCATGTTCCAACTATTCATTTCGGTGTAGGTACGGGAGAAATTCTTCACTTAATGGCATCAGCAGGTTCATCAGTAATGGGCGTGGATTGGAGAACTCCACTAGATGCGGCGCGTGATCGGCTCGGCTTAGAAGTAGCCCTTCAAGGAAACCTTGACCCTGCTATTTGTTTCGCTTCAGAGAATGTGATCGCAACAGAAGTCCGAAATATTCTTGACAAAAATGCTGGCCATCCAGGACATATTTTTAATCTGGGTCATGGAGTTTTACCCGAAACTAATCCACAAGTTCTTGAAAGAATTGTTGAACAGGTTCATTCATACCCGCTGAATTCGGCCGAAATGAAATGACTCATCAGAAGGTTGCAATTATCGGTGCAGGTATAGCCGGGCTTTCCTCTGCTTATTATCTTCAAAAAAATTCTCCAGAAACGCAGATACTGATTTTTGAATCTGAGAGCGAAACTGGCGGAAAGTTAGCCACTTCGCCTTTCGCTGGAGTTTCAGTTGACGAGGGAGCTGATTCTTTTCTTGTTCGTGTGCCATGGGCAGTTGAACTCTGTCGTGATCTTGGCTTGGAAGCAGAATTAGTTTCTCCTTCAGCTCGAACAGCTTCGCTTTGGATCGATGGCAAACTCCAGCAGATACCATCTCCTAACGTCCTCGGCGTGCCCTTGGAAATAGAATCTATAGGTGACGGCCTTTTGACGCCTGATGCGCTATCTCGTCTTAACAGCAACGGGGTCCCAAGTCTTGATTTACCTAACAGTGATGCGAGTGTTGGGCAAGTAATTCGATCCTGTGTTGGGTCAGAAGTTCTAGAACGCCTTGTTGATCCACTTATAGGTGGCATCAATGCTGGTCGTGCAGATGAGATGAGTTGTGCCGTGATGGCACCACAACTCCTTGAAGCTGCTCGTCATCCTGATGGGATGTTGAGTCGACTAAAAGATTTAGCAAAAAATGCCGATCCAACTGCGCCAGTTTTTCATGCTCACCCTGAGGGTATGAGCAGGCTTGTTGATGTCTTGACTAAATCCCTCGGAAACTCTTTTAACATGGTGAGCCCCGTTTTGAATATTTCACGTTTGGGTAACAAGTGGGTAATTGAAACAGAGAGAGGGCATGAAAGTGTAGATGGAGTGGTTATCGCTACACCTGCTTATGCTTCTTCAAATATTTTAGAGAAAACGCTTCCTGGTCCAGCGCAAGTATTTAATGCAATAGAATTTGCTTCAGTAACTCTTGTGACTTTTGGGTATTCAAGAACAGACTTTGAAGCAGACTCTTCACAAAGCGGATTTTTAGTACCTCGATCTTCACAGCTTTTTATGACTGCTTGTTCTTATTCGGGAAGCAAATGGGCTCATCTTCGCCATCCAGAATTAGAAATTCTTCGTGTTTCTACTGGCCGTATTGATGACGACCGACACGTAACCATGACTGATGATGAACTCGTCAGCGAACTGCGTCTTGACTTAAACAGCACTTTAGGAATTGAGTCCGTACCAGTTGATGTAAGAGTGACAAGGTGGCCAAATTCTTTGCCGCAATTTCCGGTAGGGCACGCCGATCAGATGAATGCTCTTGACGATGAATTGAGTAATTCTGCGCCGGGAGTATTCTTTGCTGGAGCTATTCGTCATGGAGTTGGTATTCCTGCTTGTATACGCTCTGGCAAAGAGGCAGCACAACAACTTTCGGAATTTCTTTACAGGTAAATCTGATGAGATTGAAGCCTATGTTCTGGTGTTTTTTATCTGGAGTTTTAATTGTCGCGTCAGTTCCGCCTTGGGGTTGGTGGCCTGCTGCTTTTATTGGGATCGCGGTATTGGACCGGTTATTAAGCGGACAAGCGGCGCTTCGACGACTCCGTCGAGGTTTCTTAGTGGGATTAGTGTGGGCACTAATTGGCACTATTTGGATGGTTGATCTGACTCCTGCGGGCTGGGTAATAAATGCTCTTGTGCACGCGTCATTTATGGGAGTTGCTTCTTTAGTTGTGCCGGCTAATAATGGTCGCCGGTTAGCTCTAGTTGGGGCGGTTACCTTGGCGGAATTTGGTCGATGGTCTTGGCCTTTTGGCGGCATCCCTTTGGCTACTTTGGCACAAGGTCAGGCAGCAGGGCCGTTAACTCCAGTTGTTCGAGTTGCAGGGCCACTTCTTCTCGTTGCTTTAGTCGTAGCAATCGGTGTTGCATTAAGTGCGCTTTTTGATGGGCGTCGAGCAAACAAATGGTCTGCCCTCACAATAGGAGTTGCTTCTTTTGCGCTTGTTCTCTCTGGGGTGCTGGCTGCACTGGCTCCAGAAGGGCAATTTGTTGATGAGATGAAAGTAGCAATTGTTCAGGGAGGCGGCCCCCAACGTACACGTGCCACTCCTTCCGGAGCCTCTACGGTGTTTTCAAATCAAATAGAAGCAAATCAACTAGTTGAAAAAGGTGTTGATTTAGTTCTATGGCCGGAGAATGTAGTCAATCCAGATCCACCTACAAATTCTCCTCTTCCGAATCGCCTCTATTCCGATCAAGCCGCTGAAACTCTTTCTATGGAAGCGAAGCGTCTTAACGCTGTTCTTATTCCTGGGTGGTTCCTCCAAGACGATTCAGACCCAAAAGCGAATTTGAATTATTCCACGGCTATTGACTCAAACGGTATGGTCATTGATCGCTACGACAAAGTACGAATTGTTCCTTTTGGCGAATTTGTTCCTCTGCGTTCTCTTATTGAAGTTTTTGCCGCTGATCTCCTTCCGGCACGTGATGTTCGAGCGGGAAATGGCCCTGCTGTTTTAAAAACCCCTGTTGGGAATCTTGGTATATCTATCTCATGGGAAATTTTCTTTGAACACAGAGTTAGGGATGCTATTAAAAATGGTGGGGAGATTCTTATTAATCCGACAAATGGAGCAAGTTATTGGTTGACAGTTGTTCAAACCCAACAAGTGGCTTCTAGTCGTCTTCGAGCGCTTGAGACCGGTCGATGGGTTCTACAAGCAGCCCCTACAGGTTTCAGCGCAGTGATCAATCCAAATGGCAAAGTCATTCAGCGAACATCGATCTCAGAGCAGACTGTCCTACACGCAACTGTTGAAAGACGCAGTGGGCTCACATGGGCTACTCAAGTAGGGATTTGGCCAATGATTATTTTGTCATTTCTTTTAATTCTTATAGGGCACAAAGAACCTGAAGAAGAACCAGAACCGGCTTAAACCTCGATCATCACTGTGGATGGCCCGTCGTTGACTAATTCAACCTTCATGTAGGCTCTGAACTTTCCTGTTGCAACTTTGAAGCCTTCTTCGCATAAAGATTTGATGATTTCTTCAATAAGTGGTTCAGCCTGTTCTGGTTGAGCGGCAGCAATCCATGATGGCCGATTACCACGAGAAGTATTGCCATAAAGTGTGAACTGGCTGACAACTAGTACCTCTGATTTTGTATCAAGTAGCGAAAGATTCATCACACCTTCCGAGTCATCAAAAATTCTTAATTTGGTAATTTTCTTTGCAATTCTTCTTGATTCTTCCACTCCATCTGTGTGGGTAACCCCGACGAATACGCATAATCCTGAGCCGATAGAACCAATAATTTCCTCTTCTACCGTCACTTTTGCGTGTTCAACTCGCTGTATTAAAGCTCTCATGTGACAAAAGGTACAAGTTACCAGCGAGTAATCATCAAAAAGTGCCGCCACAATTAATAAATGGGTAATAACGAAAAGTCTTCAATGGGTGTTGACGATCCACTGCGTATTGCTTTTTTGGCTTATCGCGGTAAACCTCATTGTGGCGGTCAAGGTGTCTACACTCGACATCTAACTAAAGCTCTTACAGGTTTAGGTCATCATGTTGAAGTATTTGCCGGACAGCCTTACCCGGTTCTTGACGAAACCGTTCCGTTGACCCCTTTGAAAAGTCTTGATCTTTACAACGACCATTTTCCAATGAGGAAGGCAAGAATTTGGGAGTTAAAGACGAAATGGGATTTCTTAGAATCCTTTTCTTTCAATACTGGTAATTTTTCCGAGCCAATGGCTTTTAGTATGCGTGCCTGGAGTCATCTTGCTAAACGGAGAAACGACTTTGATTTAGTGCATGACAACCAGTGCCTAGGTTGGGGTTTACTTCTTATGCAAAATCGTTTAAATCTTCCTGTTCTCTCAACTATCCACCACCCAATCACTGTAGATCGCCGTCTCGAAATTGAGCATGCCCGAGGGTTGATTGAAAGAATCGGAAAACGTCGTTGGTATGCGTTCACAAAGATGCAGACACAAGTGGCAAAAAGAATGGAACGGGTAATGACTGTTTCAGAATCTTCTAAAACCGACATAGTGGCCGACCATAAAGTTGATCCTGAACGTGTGCATGTCGTGCCAGTTGGCGTTGACCCTGATTTGTTCTTACCTATGGAGAATGTGGAAAGAATTCCAGGAAAAATTATCACTACTGCTAGTGCTGATGTAGCGATGAAAGGACTGAAGTATCTTCTTGAAGCAATAGCGAAATTACGCACAGAACGACATATCGAACTGGTAATTATTGGTCGCCAAAAAGAAGATAGCGCTAGTTCAGATGTTTTTAAAGAGTTGGGTTTAACGGACTGTGTTTCTTGGGTACATGGAGTACCTGACGAACGTATTGTTGAGTTATACAGCGAATCTGAGTTAGCAATCGTCCCTTCTCTATATGAAGGTTTTTCTCTACCTGCTATTGAGGCTATGTCTTGTGGGATTCCTTTAGTTACGACGACAGGAGGGGCTCTTCCGGAGGTAACAGGAACCCATAATGAAACCTGTTTCCAAGTCCCACCTGGCGATAGTGAAGCTCTTGCTGTCATGATCCGCGATGCCCTTGATAACCCCGAAGCTCGAAAACGTGTCGGCATGCAGGGACGTCAACGCGTGATTGATCACTGGAGTTGGCGCCATACTGCGCTTCGAACCGTTGAGCAGTATCACGAGCTTCTAGGGCAAAGGTAACTAATTCATGCTTACTGTCCGCTATGAGCGTTTATGCCTGCAACCAAACGAAAAAGTTCTTGATCTGGGTTGCGGATTTGGACGACATGCTTACGAGGCTTTGCGTCGAGGAGCCAACGTGGTGGCATGTGATCTTGGCTATGAAGAGTTAGTTCAGGTTCGAAGCGTCGCTGCTGTCATGTGGGAAGACGGTGAAATAGATGAAGGAATCATGTTAGAGACTGCGAACGGAAATGCTACTCAACTGCCCTTTGCTGATGAGTCCTTTGATCGAATTATTGCGTCTGAAGTTATGGAACATATTGAACAAGATCAGGAAGTGCTAGGAGAGTTAGCTCGTGTTCTCCGACCTGGAGGCACTTTAGCAATAACGATTCCATCCAAATTCCCCGAAAGAGTGTGTTGGGCGCTTTCAGAGGATTATCACGCACCTAATGCTGTGGGTGGCCATGTTCGTATTTATGGGCGTACAGAGTTAGAGGAGAAAATATCATCCGCTGGACTGTTTCCACTTGGTAGCCATAAAGCGCATGCTCTGCATAGTCCGTATTGGTGGTTGAGGTGCGCTATAGGCCCAAACAAAGCAATTGAAGAAAACCGACTCGTTAAGGCGTACCACAGATTACTGACTTGGGATATTGTAAAAGCTCCTAAGTTGACTCGATGGACTGAATCGCTTTTGAATCCTCTTTTAGGTAAAAGTAAAATTGTTTACGCTGCAAAACCTGATCCGGAGAATAGCCATGCCACTGCCTGAAGTTCCAGGAGTAATTACTGCTGAAGATTTAAAACTGACGGCTTCAACGATCGCTGAATGGCAACTTCCAAATGGAATGATTCCTTGGTTTCCCGGTGGTCACTGTGATCCATGGAATCATGTAGAGGCAGCAATGGCTCTCGCATGTACCGGCTATCTAGACCAAGCAGAATCTGCTTATGAATGGCTGTTAAATACACAACATGAAAGTGGGACTGGGGCTGGAGGCTGGCATCAATACTATTTATCTGACGGAATTGAAGATACGAAATTTGATGCCAACGTTGTTGCTTATATAGCTACCGGAGTTTGGCACCATTGGCTAATGACGAGAGACCGAGGATTTCTTGAACGGATGTGGTCTTCAGTTGATCAAGCCATCGAATTTGTTCTTCGTTTACAAACTTCTAACGGGCCTATATTGTGGGCCCGTCATGAGGATGGAACGCCTTGGTCGTATGCGTTACTAACGGGCTCTTCAAGTATCTGCCATAGTCTGAGATGCGCAATCGCTATTGGTGAAGAACTCGGGCATGACCGTCCCGATTGGGAGCTTTCTTTAGCGCATCTTGCTCATTCGATCCGAACTAAACCGGAGGGCGCATTTGCTCCAAAAGAACGCTGGGCGATGGATTGGTATTATCCAGTTTTATCTGGAGCACTTGATAAGAAAGATACTCTGAGTCACTTAGAAGCGCAGCGGGAAAAATTTGTCATTGAAGGCTACGGCGTTCGCTGCGTTAGTGATCAAGACTGGGTTACGGCTGCAGAAACATGTGAATGCGCAATGGCGTATTTGATCGCAG
>CACPKO010000002.1 GCA_902634555.1 Actinomycetota bacterium | reverse complement strand
GGGAAATCCTCGTGTATTAATTCGTTAGTTTCCTCCGTGCTGATGCGTACAACGCCAGAACAAGCCAAACTCATTCTTATAGACCCAAAGAGAGTGGAAATGGGTCAATATGAAGGTGTTCCACATCTTCTGACCGCACCAGTCACAGACCCAAGAAAGGCCGCAAATGCTTTGAACTGGGCCGTCAAAGAAATGGAACGACGTTACGACCTTCTTTCAAGCTGCGGATTCCGAGACATTACTGGGTATAACGCCGCACATGCCAGAGGAGATTTGCAAGCACCGTTAGGAGTGATGGACGAGAATGAGGAGCCCCTGCATTACAAGCATCTTCCTTTCATTCTCGTAGTTGTTGATGAGCTTGCGGACCTGATGATGGTTGCAGCCAGAGATGTAGAGGACTCAATTTGTCGACTAGCCCAAATGGCTCGTGCTGTAGGTATTCACCTAGTGGTTGCCACGCAGCGCCCTTCAGTGAATGTGATCACGGGAGTGATAAAAGCAAATATTCCAGCTCGTCTTGCTTTCGCTGTTTCAAGTTTGGCAGACAGCAGAGTGATTCTTGATCAACCCGGTGCAGAGCGACTAGTAGGAAAAGGGGACATGCTGCTCCTGGGTCCTAGCTCAAGCACTCCACAGCGTATACAAGGCGCTTGGGTGGACGAAGAAGAAGTGCGACAAATCGTTACTACTTGGGTCAAGCAAGTGGAGGCCCAAGGCGAAATAGGAGGAGTGGAAAATGAAGATGTTACTGCGGAACAAAAAAAATCAACTTCCTCTATATCTCCTATCGGCGGAGAGATAACAGACTCGATCACAGCAGACCCAAGCCCTGCTGCTGGTAGCGACGATGAACTCTATGAGCAAGCCCGTCAGCTAGTTGTAGAGAGTCAACTGGGCTCAACCTCAATGCTGCAACGAAAACTTCGAGTAGGGTTTGCCCGTGCTGGGAGACTGATGGACCTTCTTGAAGAATCTGGAATTGTTGGTCCATCAACGGGTTCCAAGGCTCGAGAAGTTCTTATAACCGCTGAAGATCTAAACAATCTGCAAGAACAAGGCCTCTAGAATCAAAACAACAGCCCGACAAGGGCCGCTAACCTAGTTACTGATATCTGCAAACAATCCACAATTAAGGAAAATTATGGATGATTCGACCTACCACTTAGTGACTTTAGGTTGCCCAAAAAATGAAGTGGACTCAGACAAACTTGTCGGTTTATTGACAAAAGATGGGATGACTTCAACCGAACGGCCACAAGATGCAGATTTAATTATTGTAAATACCTGTGCGTTCATTGAGGAAGCGCGACAAGAGTCTATAGACACAGTTTTAGAAGTAGCAGGACTAAAACAAGATGGGGCGCGCCTAGTAGTGACAGGGTGCATGGCGGAACGTTATGGCGGGGAACTCTCCGAAGCTCTGCCGGAAGCAGATCAGGTGTCTGGGTTCGGCGTACCCGTCACACTAAATGCCCGATCCAATACCAAAAATGTAGAACTACCAACGTTTGATCTTTTAAATCTCCCTCGACCAAAATCAGACCGCCCATGGGCCTATGTGAAGATTGCTGAAGGGTGTGATCGTTCTTGCGGATTCTGTGCAATCCCAGCATTTCGAGGGCCTCAACGAAGCAGAACTATTGATTCAATATTAGAAGAAATCAATGAACTAGAAGCCCGTGAAATCGTTCTTGTAGCTCAAGACCTAGCATCATTTGGCAGAGACCAAGGACAGGGAGAAAAAAACATAGTTCCTTTAATTAGGCAGTTAAATGAAATGGTAGAGAGAGTAAGACTCCTCTACTTATACCCCTCAGATCTAAACGACGATCTAATAGAAGCGATATTGAGTACAAATGTGCCTTATTTCGATTTGTCTCTTCAGCATGTGTCTCGTTCGCTTTTGCGTCGAATGAGGAGATGGGGAGATGGAAAGCGATTCAGCGATCAGATATCAGCAATTAGGGAAAGAGAGCCAGATGCGGTATTCCGTTCAAATTTCATTGTCGGATACCCTGGAGAAACAGAAGAAGACCATGAGGCTTTATTAAATTTTCTAGAAATATCGCAAATTGATTGGTGTGGGTTCTTTCCGTACTCTCCTGAAGAAGGAACTTATGCCGAAACACTTGAAGGGTTAGTGGAATCTTCAATCGTCACAGAGCGATTGTCGGAATTAACAGAAATCCAAGATCAAATAACTGCAAAACATAGAGACAAGTTAATTGGTCAGAACATTGAAGTTCTTGTAGATGAAGCTGGAATAGGTAGAAGTTGGAGAGAAGCTCCAGAAATAGATGGAGTAGTGAATGTCCCCGAAGATCTTCCGGTGGGAGAACTGGCTAGTGTTACCGTAAGTGGTGCTACAGGACCTGATCTGGAGACTCATGAGAATTTTTAAACATTTTGGAACAGTTGTTAGCCCCGCCAATTTGGTGACGCTGTCACGACTTGTTTTGTCACCAATTCTCTTTGCATGCATACTCTCTTCCGATGAACGTAACGGGGTGTCTTGGTCAGCTTTCTTGCTAGGGCTTCTACTGGCTTCTACAGATTATTTTGATGGAACTTTGGCCAGACGGCGAGGAACAGTTAGTAAGTGGGGCGCTTTCTTAGACCCTTTGGCAGACAAAGTCGTTGTAATAGGCGCCGCTATATCTCTAGTGATTGTTGGTAGGTATTGGTTGCTCCCTGTGGTGTTGTTGGCTGTAAGGGAGACAGCAATAACTTTTTATCGCCTATGGTTTGCTCAAAAAGGTTTATCGGTTCCGGCTAGAAAATCTGCAAAATGGAAGACCACCATTCAAGGAGCGGCACTACTTTTAGCAGTGTTTCCTCCCTTAGAAGAAGTTGATGTATTGATACATGTGGTTCTCTGGATATCAGTTCTTTTCACGCTTCAAACCGGGGCTCAATATTTGCTTGATGGTGCTAAAGCTACGAGCACCACGGGAGAGTAAGGAAACGTTTAGATGAGATGTGAAGTGGTCGCAGTAGGAACAGAACTTTTACTTGGTCAAATTGTTGATACAAACTCAGCTTGGATAGGAGAGCAGCTTGCACTTGCTGGGATAGATTGCTTGCGCCACACCGCAGTGGGGGACAATCCGCAACGGATACGACTCGCTCTTGAAGAATCCTTAAATAGGGCTGATGCCGTCATCGTCACTGGTGGCTTGGGCCCCACACAAGATGACATCACTCGCGACATTATTGCTGAAGTCATGAATGTAGAAATGGTCCAAAGCCCTGAGTTGGTAGAAATTATCACAGCTAAATTCTTAGGGCGCGGAAGAGCAATGCCTGAAAACAATTTACGTCAAGCGGATTTACCTAGAGGGGCGACAGCGATGAAAGAGATGCCCGGAACAGCCCCTGGCTTGGTTTGTCCGGTAGGTGAAAAGGTTATTTACGCCGTGCCAGGCGTGCCTCTGGAGATGAGGCAGATGATTGAGGGAACTGTAATTCCTGACTTGGTTTCTCGTTCCGGTGAGGTGGCAGCAATAAGATCTCGTGTTCTTCGTACGTGGGGACAGTCGGAATCGGGGCTAGCTGAAATGCTTGCTGAAGAAATCGAAAGACTGGATGGCACTTCCGGGGTAACTCTTGCTTTCTTAGCAAGCGGGATGGAAGGACTCAAGGTGAGAATTACAGCCAAAGCTCCGACAGAAACTGAAGTTGAAGCACTCTTAAATGACGAAGAGACACGAGTGCGTTCAATTATAGGGCCACTCGTATTTGGTATAGACGAAGAAAATATGGAAACAGTTGTTTTAAAGGAACTGGTTACTCAAGGCCTCACATTGGCTACCGCAGAATCAATGACCGGGGGCCTTATTGCTTCTCGGCTAACTGATATTCCTGGTTCCAGCCAAGCTTTCTTAGGTTCTGTAGTGTCTTACGCTAATGCCGTTAAGCATGAAGTCCTAAATGTTCCAGACGGGCCTGTGGTTAGTGAACAAGCAGTGTTGTCCATGGCTAAAGGAGTATGCGAGGTGTTAGGGGCTGATGTTTCAGTAGCAGTAACTGGAGTGGCAGGACCTGAACCACAAGAAGGTAATCGACCAGGATTAGTTTGGATTGGAACCAGTGTTGATGGGGAAGTGGAAGCAGTTGAGGTCCGGTTTCCGTATGACCGAACAATGGCACGCCAACTGACGGTGATAACGGCCTTGGATATTTTGCGGCGAAGGCTTATTAAGCGAGCAGAAAAAAACTAGTTATCTTCGGTCTCAAGATTAATGCATGCCGAATTGATGCAATAACGATCACCAGTAGGGGTGGGGCCGTCTGGGAATATGTGTCCGAGATGAGCTCCGCAGTTTGTGCAAAGAGTTTCGGTGCGAAGCATTCCAAAACTCTGGTCAGAGCGGAAAGTGATAATCCCATCTTGAATCGGGGCGTCAAAACTTGGCCAACCACATCCGGAGTCAAACTTGCTTTCACTGCTAAACAATGGTTCATCACACACGATGCATCTGTAGGTTCCGTCCCGAGTCTCATCCCAGTAGATACCGGTAAACGGCGCCTCTGTATCTGCTTCTTGCGTGCATTTATACTGTTGGTCAGTTAATCGTTCACGCAGGGATTCTTTACTTTCGACTGGATTTTCAGTGTTTTCCACTCTTTTAATGTAGTGGAAAATATGGATTTTAAAAAATTTTGCGAAAATACTTGTACCGAACACATGTTCGCAATTACAATATTGTTATTAAGAAAAGAAATGTCACACCCATTTTCTAGATTCTTGATGTAACAAATATTAGGAATCAAATAAGAACGGAGTTCCCATGACGAAGAAAAGCAATAAACCAAGTAAGACAGTTCCTGAAATAGGCGCTGATTCATCTGAAAGAGGAAAAGCGCTAGACGTTGCGCTTGGACAGATTGAAAAACAATTTGGCGCCGGTGCCGTTATGAAGATGGGCGATAAGTCTTCAATGGCTATTGAAACAGTACCAACTGGGGCTCTAGCTCTTGACTTAGCATTAGGTGTAGGTGGACTTCCGCGAGGAAGAGTTGTTGAAATTTATGGTCCTGAAGGTTCAGGTAAGACGACCTTAGCTACCCACGTTGTCGCAGAGGCGCAACGAAATGGCGGAGTATGCGCTTATATTGACGCAGAACATGCCATGGACCCAACTTATGCAAGAGCAATTGGAGTGGATGTTGATGAATTATTGATATCCCAGCCTGATACTGGGGAACAAGCTCTTGAAATAGCGGACATGCTTGTCCGCTCGGGAGCCCTCGACGTGATAGTCATAGATTCGGTTGCTGCTTTGACTCCAAAAGCTGAAATAGAAGGAGACATGGGAGATTCGCATGTTGGACTTCAGGCACGTTTAATGTCTCAAGCTTTAAGAAAACTTGCATCGAATTTAAACCGTTCTCAGACGATATGTATTTTCATAAATCAGTTACGAGAAAAAATTGGTGTGATGTTTGGATCTCCAGAAACCACTCCAGGAGGTAGAGCACTCAAGTTCTATTCTTCAGTACGTCTTGATATCCGTCGTATAGAAGCTTTAAAAGATGGTTTAGACATAGTGGGAAATAGGACGAGAGTCAAAGTAGTGAAAAATAAAGTGGCTCCACCATTTCGTCAAGCAGAATTTGACATTATGTATGGGCAAGGAATCAGCCGTGAAGGCTCGGTTATTGACCTTGGCGTAGATCTTGACATTGTTAAGAAATCAGGCGCTTGGTACACCTATGAAGGCGAGCAATTAGGTCAAGGTCGAGAGAATGCAAAGAAGTTTCTCTTTGACAACCCTGAAGTGATGATGGAGATTACAGACAGAGTTTGGCGTGAAGTAGCTCCGGAATCTGAAGAAGAAGAAGTAGCAGTAGTAGATGAATTTTCAGAAGTTGATGATTTGCCGATAAGTCTTGATGAGTGAACTTAAATCTAAACTGCGTTACTACTCTTGGCTAGGTTCGTGATCTGAGTTATACCTGCGTAACCTAAAAGAATGAGCGAAAACTCAGAATCTTTATCTCCTCGTACATACACAGTCCGCACTTATGGCTGCCAAATGAATGAGCATGATAGCGAACGTATAGCAGGCCTTTTAGAAGCAGATGGCTTGACGCTTGCTGATACGGAAGAAGAAGCTGACGTTATTGTTCTTAATACCTGCTGTATTCGAGAGAACGCCGACAATAAGCTTTATGGCGCCTTGGGGAACTTAAAAACTCTTAAGGAAGAACGCCCAAATATGCAGATCGCAGTGGCTGGATGTTTAGCACAAAAAGATCGTGAAATCATCCAGCAAAAAGCTGGACATGTTGACGTAGTGTTCGGTACCTACAATGTTCATCGGGCTGTTGATCTACTTGCTGAAGCTCGTCTAAATGGGCCTGTTATAGAGGTTTTAGAAGAAGTAGTGCAGGAAGAATCTGAACTCTTCCCCTCCGCTTTGCCGACACGTCGAGAAGAAGATCATAGTGCTCTGGTTACATTACAGATTGGTTGTGATAATTCTTGCGCCTTTTGCATAGTTCCATCAGTAAGAGGACCTGAAATTAGTCGCCCATTTGGTCAGTTAATTGAAGAAATTGAAAGTCTCGCCTCTGAGGGAGTGACAGAAATTACTTTGCTGGGTCAAAATGTAAATTCTTATGGACGCGATTTAACTATGAAATTGCGTCAACAAGAAAGCAGTTCGACTGATCAAGTTACCGCTGGAAAGATTTGGGCTTTAGATGAAAGTCGACGCCCCCGACCCTTGTTCGCTGATTTACTTCGTGCTGTCGGGAAAGTAGATGGAATAGAGAGGGTTAGGTTTACCAGCCCTCATCCAAAAGACTTACGCCCCGAAACAATTGAAGCTATGGCTGGTGTTGATGAAGTTTGTGAGCATTTACATTTGCCATTGCAGTCAGGAAGCGATCGGATACTCGCCAGCATGCATCGCGGGTATACAGCCGAACGCTATTTACAACGGCTCACCGAAGCACGAAATCAAATTACAGACCTTGCCGTTACTACTGACATTATCGTTGGTTTCCCAGGGGAAACAGAAGAAGATTTTGTGCAAACACTTGAACTTGTGGCAGAGGTCGGATTTGACTCGGCTTATACATTCATTTTTTCCCCCAGACCCGGCACCGAAGCGGCAGAGATGGTTGATAAGTATGTTGATCATGAAGTTTCTGTTGACCGTTACGAACGACTACGTAGAGTTATTACTCGCTCGTCGGCTTTAGAGCATCAAGCTCGAGTCGGGCGTATTGAATCAATAGTCATTGAAGGGCCATCAAAACGTGAACCGAATCAAGTCACAGGTAGAACTCGTCAGAATAAAATAGTGCATGTGGAGTCAGCAAAAGGACTTAACGCAGGAGCTTACGCAGATGTAGAAATAACTGAGGCAGGCGGTTATTACTTGTTGGCAGAGTTAGTGCAAATCACGGCTCAACCAAAGTCTCGCCGTCGCATTCCGGTAGCTTCGGGATAGTTCATGGTTACCCCCAACGGCCATTTGGTGCTTATAGGGACTACTGCTTCTGGAAAATCTTCGCTATCCATAGAAGTGGCTAAGAAAAGGCCAAATCTTGAAATTCTTTCAATGGACTCAATGGCGATCTATCAGGGGATGAATATAGGGACTGCCACACCTTCGGATGAAGAACAAAGAGAAGTTCAACATCATCTAATAAATATTGTTGAACCGACTGAAGAATTTTCGGTTTCACAATTTCAAGAAGCTGCAAATAATTCTCTGAAGGAAATTGAAAGAAGAAAACAAAAAGCGCTTTTGGTCGGAGGGACAGGACTTCATGTGAGAGCAGTCGTGGACAACTTGTCTATTCCAGGACAATTCCCAGAAGTTAAAAGAGAAATTGAATCTGAGTTTGACACAGCAAAACTTTACAAACAGTTAGAGAATCTAGATCCAGATGCTGCAAAGAAGATGGAGTCTACAAATAGGAGAAGAGTAGTGAGGGCGTTAGAGGTAACTCTTGGTTCAGGAAAACCTTTTTCTCAATTTGGGCCTGGTATGGACTCATATCCACCCACTCCATTTACTCAGATCGGACTTCAGCTTTCGCGCGAAACCATAGATAAACGTATTTCTGAGCGTTATGAACAACAAATCGCCAATGGGTTTCTAGAAGAAGTAGAAACTGTTATGGCTAAAGGTATCTCTCGCACCGCTGCTCCTGCTTTAGGATATAAAGAGTTCCATTCACATCTCCGTGGAGAATGCTCCCTTGAAGAAGCAACTGAAAAAGCGGTTATTGCCACAAGAAGGTTTGCGCGACGGCAAGAGCGCTGGTTTCGTCGAGATCCGCGCATCAAATGGTTAGAAGTTACAGAAGACCCTTCCGAAGTCCTCGTAGAATTATTAGAAATATTTGATAAAGCAAACAAAAATTAATTAGTCGCACTAACACACCATCTATAGGCCAAAATGGAATATATGCATATAAGCCGCTATCAAGGACTCGGAAATGACTTCCTCATTGCTTTTGTAGAGGATCTACCAAACGACCCTTTCGGTATGGCCCGTGATCTTTGTGACCGGAAGAATTCTATTGGTGCTGATGGACTCATTTTCGGCACTCCCTCAACGTCAGGAGATGCTTTCTTCACTCTCTTCAATTCGGACGGAAGCGAGGCAGAAGTAAGTGGAAATGGTTTAGCTTGTTTCGGACATGCAATCCATCGAAATGATATGACAAAAAAAATCATGACTGTAAAGACAGCAACAACAGAACATCAAATTTGGATTAAGCAAAGTTCAAATAATTCTGCATTTGTCGAAGCGTCGCTTAATGCTCCAAATAAAGGACCAGCTTTTAACGATCTGAAGATAGATCTTGGAGGAGTGCAACACGATCGGGTTGCATCGGTTGATGTCGGTAACCCACATTTAGTCATTGAAGTTGAAGATGTAGAAAGCATTGATTTGGGTGAAGTTGGGCCGAAATTAGAATCATTCTTCATGCCCATTGGTTGCAACATTCACTTAGTTGCAATTTCAGATGATCAAGAGATTCAAGTGCGTCACTGGGAACGAGGAGTTGGACTAACAGAAGCTTGTGGCTCAGGTGCAGTAGCATCTGCTTGGGCGGCACATCAGTGGGGCATGGTTAATGATGAAGTGCAAGTGGGAATGCCTGGAGGCAGAGCCTCGGTGTCACTGGGGGAGAGACCAACCTATATGTGTGAAACCATCTATGAAGGAGAATTTGAGGTCTGAATGATTGAAGAATCAGATCAGGAATTTCAATCTCAAGCCGATGAATCTCATAGAGGTGCCTTTGGTGAATACGGCGGAACAGCTAAAGGTTTAATTGACCGATCGTTCCGAGAACGAATTGTTTTAGCTGCAGTAACGTTAGAAAAAGTAGAAGGCGAAGAAACAGAAGCATCTTTGCAAGAACTTGCACTCTTAGTAGATACAGCAGGTGCAGACCCTGTCGCTCAAATAGTACAAAATCGCCAAGTTCCAGATCGAACTACGTATGTAGGGCGAGGTAAAGCAGAAGAAATACGTCAAGTCTCAGACTCTTTAGATGCTGACACTGTTGTATTTGATAACGAATTAACTCCCGCCCAGCAGGGCAATCTTGAAAAGATTCTCAAACGTAGTGCTCTAGATCGGACGGCGGTGATATTGGATATTTTTGCACAGAATGCTTCAAGCCCAGAAGGAAAGACACAGGTTGAACTTGCGCAACTCCGGTATCTTCTACCGCGTCTCCGCCGATCCGGTCATGCCTTCTCTCAACAGGGTGGAGGAATAGGTACACGAGGACCAGGAGAGACCCAACTTGAAGTTGACCGGCGTCGTCTTATGCGCCGGATAAGCAAGTTGGAATCTAACCTGAAACAGTTAAAGAAAAACCGTGCCACTCAATCAAAATCACGGAAACGTACAAACAATCATGCCGTAGCTATTGTCGGGTACACCAACGCAGGAAAATCAACATTGCTTAATTCTCTTACCAACGCAGGGGTATTAGTTGAGGATCGACTATTCGCTACTCTTGATGCAACCACGCGACGGCTTCAATTACCTGGAGGAGAGAAAGTCTATTTGACTGACACCGTTGGTTTTGTTCGCAAATTACCTCATCAACTAGTTGAAGCTTTTACCTCCACCCTTGATGTAGTGATTGATGCTGATCTGTTAATACATGTTGTTGATTCATCAGATCCGGATCCCAAAGGAAGTATTGAAGCCGTGCATTCAGTTTTGAGGGAAATTGGAGCAGATGGAATAACGCAAATCTATGCATTCAATAAGGCAGATCTAGATGAATCCGCAGCTCAACGACTAGTAAGACAAGAACAAGACGCTGTAGCTGTATCAGCAGCGACTGGAGAGGGGCTCGAAGACTTGTTGAAGATGATTGGGGATCATCTAAGAGAATTATCCCAGATCATTGAGTTATTCATCCCATATGACAGAGGAGACGTGTTAGCCAAGGCTCATCGTGAAGGGCAAGTGTTAGAAGAAATTCCAGAAGAAAAAGGATGGAAAGTCTTTGCCCGCTTAGAGAAATCTTCAGTGGGTCGTTTAGAAGAATTCATGAGAGGATAGATAAATGGCTGTTCAAGAAAGTTTTATCCCACCTCCGATGCCTGTGTTGAGCCGAATAGGAGAGTTACGAGAAAGAGCCGCATCTTTGCCTGGTGGAGCTGTAGATCTCTCTGTTGGAAACCCGATAGATCCTGTACCAGAAATAATCATTCAATCCTTGAAAGACCATGATTTAGCGCGCCCTTACCCTGATTTTGGAGGACGTCAGGTAATCATGGGAGAAGTAATTAGTGAATGGTCAGAGAAGCAACTAAATACAACAATCGACCCTTCTGATTACGGAATTTGCATAGGAACTAAAGAATTTATCGCTGGAACGCCAAAGATTTTAAGTCTTCGTGATCCTCTGCGAGACACGGTTTTGTATCCAGAGATCGCATATCCGTCTTATGCTATGGGCGCAGATTTAGCAGGTTGCCGAGCTGTCCCAGTCTCTATGGGCGATGACTGGAAGATAGACGTTTCAAGTATTGATCCAGAAGATGCAAAAAGAGCTCTGATGCTTTGGATAAATACACCCGGAAACCCAGCTGGAGGCCTTGACGATTTAGAGACAGTAGTCAACTGGGGGCGCAAACATGGTGTCCCTATCTTTAGCGATGAGTGCTATGTTGAATTCACTTGGGACGGCCCAGCTCAATCTGTTCTCCAATATGGAAATGAAGGAGTGGTAGCCGTACATTCTCTTTCTAAGCGTTCAAACTTGGCAGGATTAAGGTTCGGTTTCTATGCAGGCGACCCAGAAATAGTTTCGTATTGCCGAGAAATAAGAAGGCACCAAGGCCTCATGGTTTCCGGGCATGCACAAGTAGCAGGTATTGCTGCATTACGAGATCAAAAACATGTTGAAATCCAAAGAGAAAGATACAAAAAACGTCTTGAACGTCTTATAGGAATTCTCGACCATATGGGCATTGAAGCGAGCATGCCAGGAGGTTCTTTTTATCTTTGGGTCCCATCCGCAGAAAGAAACTCTTCTGAGCTTGCTTTTCTTCTAGCAGACAAACTTGGAGTTATTTCAGTGCCCGGCGAGACTTATGGGCCCAGAGGTGTCGGCTATGTACGTTTGGCTGCCATAGTCTCAGAAGAGAACCTCTCGTTATTAGAGAAGAGAGTAGAAGGCTTATGAAAATAATTGTGTTCACTCTCGGGACGTCAGGAAGGTAGTCTCACAATATGTCAGATATTCAAAACCAGATTGAAGAACTCTGGGACCAGAGAGAAACTTTAAACCCAGAAGATGCTGATGCCAATGCGGTTATCAACGAAGCGATCGAGTTGCTTGATCAAGGAAAGGTTCGAGTCGCTGAACCAAGTTCAGATGGAGTCATTGTGAATGAGTGGTTAAAGCTCGCCATCCTTCTTTTATTCAAGCAATCACAAATGAGCACAATTGAAGCAAAGCCGTTTGAATTTGCTGACAAGATTCCCCTTAAAAAGAATTATCAAAATAGCGGAGTTCGGGTAGTTCCTGGAGCTTTAGCTCGTTGGGGAAGTTACTTGGCTCCCGGTGTAATCATGATGCCAAGCTTCGTCAATATAGGTGCTTGGGTGGGAGAGAACACCATGGTAGATACATGGGCCACTGTAGGATCATGTGCTCAAATTGGGCGAAACGTTCATCTTTCTGGAGGCGTAGGTATCGGAGGTGTGCTTGAACCTCCAAATGCCACCCCCGTTGTCGTAGGAGACGAATGCTTGATAGGTAGTAGATGCATTGTTGCTGAAGGAGCACGCGTAGGTGATGGAGTGGTACTTGGAGCTGGAGCAGTTCTAACAGCTTCCATTCCTGTGATAGACGCTGAAACTGGAGAAGAAGTTAGCCGAGGAGAAATACCATCATGGTGCGTAGCAGTACAAGCTTCCCGGCCAAGAGAATTCCCTGGAGGGGAGTTCGGCTTACCGTGTGTGCTTATTGTGAAGCATTTATCAGAAGGCGAACGCCACGATAAGTCAGCATTAAATGAAGTTCTACGAACCCACGGCGTTACTACTTAAAGCTTTTATGTCAGACTTATTATCTCTTACTGCAGAATTAGTAGATATTCCTTCAGTTAGTTCAGACGAGAAGGCGATAGCTGACTATATCGAATCAGAATTACGTCAGATCTCGGGACTTCAAGTTGAACGAATAGGAGACAATCTTGTTGCGCGTACCAACTTGGGGCACGCTCAACGGATACTTCTCGCGGGACATACCGACACAGTTCCAGGAACCCAGGGGTCACGCATAGATGGAGATACTTTGTGGGGGCTTGGAAGTGCTGATATGAAAAGTGGGATTGCAGTCATGCTGGAACTGGCTCGAACCGTCAGCGATCCAAAAATAGACATCACTTGGGTTTTCTACGTCTGCGAAGAAGTAGCAAGTGACCGTAATGGCTTACGTCACCTCTTTGCAGAAGCAAACGAGTTACTTAAAGCCGACGCCGCAGTACTTGGTGAACCGACGAACGCAATGATTGAAGCAGGTTGCCAAGGCACGATGCGTTTTGAAGTGCGACTAAGAGGAGCAAGGGCTCATACAGCAAGACCTTGGATGGGAGTAAACGCTATTCACCGCACCGGCCCTCTCCTTTCCGCTATCGGCCAATATGAACATAGAGAGCCAGAAATTAATGGTTGTAAATATCGTGAAGCTCTTCAAGTCGTAAACGTTTCCGGAGGTATAGCAGGAAATGTTGTGCCAGATGAAGCAGTTTTGTTGATTAATCACCGGTATGCGCCTGACCGAAATGGCGATGAGGCAGAGAGTCATGTTAAGGAGTTTTTAGCCCCGTACCTAAAGGAAGGGGATCTAATAACGTTAGTTGATCATGCGCCGGCAGCAGCACCAGGTTTAGACCATCCACTCATCTCTTCGTTGATTGAGAGCAATGAGCTCACGGTCAAAGCGAAACTTGGTTGGACTGACGTAGCTTTTTTCGCCGAACGTGGAATTCCTGCCGTAAATTTTGGACCCGGTGATCCGACTCTTGCGCACACAGAAAACGAAAATGTGAACAGGGGACCTATAGAAGAAACGTTTAAAGCACTATCAGACTTGCTTTCATGAAGGCGAAACAACTGTGACGGTTTGCCCAACTCTTGAGACGGAAAGATTGATTCTTCGACCTTTTACTGACGCAGATTTTGAAGACTATTTATCCATGATGGACAGTCCAGAGGTTAGAAAATCTTTGAGGATTTCGAAAGAGGCGGGGAGAGCTGAAGCATGGTTTGGTCTTGCTGCTTTTACCGGTCAGTGGGAGTTGCGTGGTACAGGATTATGGGCTCTTGATGAGAAAAGTACAGGAAATTTTGTAGGGCGAGCAGGGTTGCATAATCCTGAACGTCACGACTGGCCGGGGGTAGAAGTTGGGTGGACTCTTCATCCGGACTACTGGGGTTTTGGATATGCGACTGAAGCAGGTGAAGAAGCAGTCAGGTACGGATTTCAAGAACTTGGACAGGAGCAACTATTCAGCACGATATTGACGGACAATTATCGATCACAAGCAGTGGCTAAAAGATTGGGTTTCGTATTAAATGAAACTCGAAATTTATCCCATTACCCGGATGAACCTCATGGTATTTGGATTTTAGAGCGCGAGGAATACGAACTTAAATTTTCCTAAGCACTGTCACCACACGTCCTTGGACGATCACATCTGTAGCGGGATAGCGCATTTCAGAAAAAGAAGGATTGGCGGGAGTTAAGACAATTTCACTATCTTCTTGCCGAAAGTATTTCACAGTGGCTTCATAATCAAACTCGTTTGTGAGAGTCGCTACGACCAAATCTCCAGGATTAGCGTCAGCCTGAGACTGTACAACAACATAATCTCCATCAAAAATCCCCGCTTCAATCATTGAGTCACCTTTTACCGTCACCATAAAAAGTTCGCCATTACCTGTAAGGGCAGTAGGGAGCGGTAGAGATTCTTCACTATTTTCTTGAGCGAGTATGGGTCCACCAGCTGCGATTTGGCCTACTAAAGGTATGTACCGCACCTCTCCTCGTTCTCCAGTAAGGCCGGTCGCTGGATCGCGTCGAACCTTTATCCCACGAGGTATTGATGGATCTCGCTCAATGTATCCCTTGTCTTGAAGCGTGGACATGTGGGAATGAACAGTAGAAGGAGAAGTTAGACCAACAGCTTCGCCAATTTCACGAACTGAAGGAGGGTAACCCCGATCTCTAATCGTTAAATCGATGAAATCAAGAATCTGTTGTTGTCTGTTTGTGAGGTTTTTTTCCATATTTGCCACCAAAAATTAAATAAATGTTGTAATCGAACGTATGTTCGGTATTATGTACTGTATGAACGAACACCTGTTCCCCGTACATATGTTTGCCGAACAAATGTTTCATGTCAAGCATTTCTTTCAAACTTTTTGGTTTTCAGAGAAATTTGTCTCGCATTTTTATGCGCAGCAAGAAATGTCACACCTATAAGAAAGGATGTAGCTATGACGGCAGCAACACATATTTCAGTTTCACAAACTAATCCAGCTACAGCTTCTCTGTTAGTTCCAGCTCAGGTCTATCGACGACGCAGAATCGGTGTTTCAGCTCTTCTTGCTGTAACTGTTTTCATTGTTTCCTTCTTAGGCGGAGAATTCCTTAGCGACATAATAGATAGGTCCGAATCGCCAAGTTTAGGAGTAACGAGTGAAATTAGTGTCTACGCAGCAGAGACCGAAGACATTCCATGGAAATAGAAAAAATACAGTATGTCAGTCGGACTTAGAAAATCCAGATTGAGAAGATTCAAATTAAATAGTTGAGTCCTATTTAGAGAGATACCGACAGAACAAAAACTTGTCTTCTGTTGCTAAGCCATTTAATTGAAATTGATGAGGATACGAAAAAAGAGGGCCATTGATGATGCCAGAACTTTCTCCTCCTACCAAAAGAGGTGAAATTGTTAAACAAAGCTCGTCAACTAACTTCGCTTCAACTAGTTGATGATTCAGTGAAGGTCCTCCTTCTGCAAGCACTACCTTTGCTCCGCGGTCAAATAAATCTGTTAAGACAAAAGACAGGTCCACTGGCCCCGCGCCCAGTGTCACTATTTCTGCTTTTTCTCCAAAATTCTCTGGTAAATTTTTGTTCCCATTTTTTGATGTGTAAATCAAAGGCTTTGCGCCTTCTAACTCGTCTTGATCAAACATCGGGATTTCTGGGTCTAGATTCCCTGATCCAGAAACTACTGCTAGTCGTGGAAGTTGGTCCTGTTCACGCTCAATTCGCCGTTTTCCAGATTCGCCACCAGGAGCATGAGGAGTTCTGTAATTTTCAGCATGTACAGTGCCGCTTCCTACCAGAATTACGTCAGCAAATGAACGCAAGGTGCCCAAGACTTTCTGGTCCGCCGGTCCTCCTAGGCCACCAGAGGTTCCCGAGATATGTGTAGAACCATCAATAGAAGTGATCATGTTGAGCAGAAGCCAAGGCCGATCAATATGGGGAGTCCTGATCTGGTCATAAAAGTCAATGGGATCCAGATTCATTTCAGATGGAAATATACGTTTCATTACTCAAACCGTACAGGCTTAATGCCTGTGGAGAACTCCTTACGATTTCCACAACATTTTCCTATTTCGATCCACAAGAAAGTTCTC
Organism: Actinomycetota bacterium; assembly: GCA_902634555.1. Lineage (GTDB taxonomy): Bacteria > Actinomycetota > Acidimicrobiia > Acidimicrobiales > MedAcidi-G1 > MedAcidi-G2B. The sequence continues at coordinate 49,249 of CACPKO010000002.1, read as the reverse complement.
GTAAAGTGAGTCTCACAATCAGTGACGGAAGATTCCGGCATGACGCGTTGAGATATCAAATTTGGTTTGTTGGCGTTAAGGCTCGGAACAGGGCCCCAAACGGAGCCTTACGTACGGTCTTTGACCTGGGTCTTTCGTCGCTGATTGTGATTCATTTTTTTGGCTCCCACAAAAGAAGACTTGAAAGATTTAAGATGAAAAACCCACGACACATAAAGAGCAATCTTCAACAGAAAATAGAACAGTTCTCATCAGAAAAGGAAGACTAAAAAATGGAACTAAGAACAAACCGTGGAGTTCTAGGATTTAGAAGATACTTCACCCAAGAGGGAGAATCTCCATACGAAACTACTAATTGGGAACGTCGAGATGCGCGCCTGATTGATCACCGAGACGGATCAGTAGCATTCGAGCAAACCGACATAGAAGTCCCAGCATCATGGTCAGTAAATGCGACCAATATTTTGGCTCAGAAATATTTTAGAGGAACTCTTAATACAGAAGAAAGAGAATTCTCTCTCAAACAAGTCGCAGACCGAGTTGCTGACACAATCACAGCGTGGGGTATGGATCAGGGATATTTTGAAGATCAAACAGAAGCCGATGCTTTTTCCGACGAATTGAAATTCCTTATTATTCACCAACGAGCAGCTTTCAATTCTCCAGTCTGGTTTAACATTGGAGTTCAAGGAGTTCCTCAGCAAGCTTCAGCATGCTTCATTCTTTCCGTAGAAGATGAGATGAGTTCAATACTTAATTGGTATGTAGAAGAGGGAACCATATTTAAAGGAGGGTCTGGCTCAGGAGTTAACCTCAGCCGGATTCGTTCTTCACTAGAAAAGTTGAAAGGTGGAGGAGACGCTAGTGGCCCTGTGAGTTTCATGAGAGGCGCAGATGCTTCAGCAGGAACAATAAAAAGCGGGGGAAAAACTAGACGAGCAGCAAAAATGGTGATTCTTGATGCAGATCATCCAGATGTAGAAGAGTTTATTTGGTGCAAGGCATTAGAAGAAAAAAAGATGAAGGCACTTGAAAATGCTGGATTCGATATGAGCTTAAATGGTGCTGACATTCATTCTGTTCAATTCCAAAATGCTAATAACTCTGTAAGAGTGACTGATGAGTTTATGGAAGCAGTGGTCGCAGATGCTGATTGGGATTTGACCGCAAGGACAGATGGATCTGTCCTGAAGACGGTAAAGGCGCGTGACCTTTTTCAACAAATGTCTCAAGCCGCTTGGGAATGTGCTGACCCAGGATTGCAGTTTGATACCACGATCAATCACTGGCACACCGCTTCAAATACTGGCCCCATTACCGCGAGTAATCCTTGCAGTGAGTATGTACACCTAGATAACTCCGCATGCAATCTTGCCAGCCTCAACTTGTTGACTTTCCTTGACTCAAAAGATGAATCTGGAATTGATGCCTTTGATGTAGAAGGCTTCTGCCATGCAATAGAAATCATCTTCACAGCTCAAGACATCCTTGTTTCAAACGCCGACTACCCAACTGAAGCCATTGGCGAAACAACTCGAGCATTCCGTCAACTCGGTATGGGGTATGCAAACCTTGGGGCCTTACTAATGGCAATAGGCCTTCCCTATGACAGTGATGAAGGGCGAGAAATCTCTGCTGCTTTAACGTCACTTATGACCGGACACGCGTACAGAACGTCAACCCGTCTCGCTGACCGTCTCGGACCATTTGAAGGATTTGAAACTAACCGCGAACCCATGCTTAGAGTTTTAGATCAACATCGGGAAGCGGCAGAATTGCTTGATACTTCATCAGCGAACGAAATTGGTGAAGCTGGACGTGAAGCTTGGTATGAAGCTTGCGGATTGGCGCAACGAGTGGGAGTAAGGAATAGCCAAGCGACAGTTTTAGCACCTACTGGCACTATCGGTTTATTAATGGATTGTGACACTACTGGTATAGAGCCGGACTTCAGTCTCGTGAAAATGAAACGTCTTGTTGGTGGTGGAACGATGTCAATCGTTAATCAAACCATTCCCCGAGCCCTTAGGAATTTTGGCCATTCTTCTGAAGAGTCAGAAGCAATTGTTGAATACATCAACGAAAATCAAACAGTTATTGGAAGCCCTGGTTTAGATGAGGATCACTACCCTGTGTTTGCGACCTCTATGGGAGATAACAGTATTCATCACCTCGGTCATGTTCGCATGATGGGGGCGGTGCAACCATTTTTATCAGGAGCGATCTCGAAGACCTGCAATATGCCGGAAGATGTGTCCGTAGATGATGTAGAAGAGTTATACATGGAGTCTTGGAAACTGGGGCTAAAAGCGGTAGCGATCTATCGAGACAACTGCAAGTTAGGGCAACCTCTTTCTACAGGGAAGGACGATTCTAAGTCTGCTAATCCTCTTGAGGCGTTAGAGAAAGTTGGGGTTTCGCTTGGGGAGCCGGTAAGGAGAAAGCTTCCACGTAGTCGTGCATCTCGAACGTTTGAGTTTCGTGTAGCCGATTGCAAAGGATGGGTCACTGTTGGTGAATTTGAAGATGGAACACCAGGTGAAGTTTTTCTTCGAGTATCTAAGCAGGGGTCAACCATGGCAGGGATCATGGATGCATTTGCTATTTCGCTAAGTCATGGGCTTCAATACGGGGTTCCTCTGCGTGCCTATGTAGAGGCTTTCATTGGAATGCGGTTTGAACCGGCGGGAATGACAGACGATCCAGAGCTGCGAATTGCTTCAAGTCTGATTGATTATTTGTTTAGACGACTTGCGGTTGAATATCTCAGTAACGAAGAACGAGCAGAATTGAATATTCTTACCGTTAGTGAACGGACGGAACCCACTCTTCCGGGAGTCATTGAAGCAACAACCGATACGCGGCAAGGGTCAGATGTTCCACCCGATCCACCGAGTGTTCCTTCAGCATCTCAGTTTGCAGCTCAACTAGCGATGGGTTCGTCTGTTGACGCTCCATTGTGTATGCAGTGCGGTGTATCTATGCAAAGAGCCGGGTCTTGCTATGTGTGTACTGATTGTGGCGCTACGAGCGGGTGTTCATAATGGCGTTATTACGTTTTTCTTTCGGAACTATGGGATCAGGCAAAAGCACTCTTGCTTTACAGATACATCACAACTTGACTTCCCGGGGGTTGAGAGGAATTCTGTGTAGTCAGTTAGATAGGGCAGATGGGAAAGTTTCCAGCGCGCTCGGAGTTTCTGCTGATGCTGTTGAAGTAGGGCCAAGGTTAGATCTTCATGATTTAGCACTAGCAATGAAAGAACGTCACGGTTCCCTGGATTACATTATTTGCGATGAAGCTCAGTTTTATCAGACTGAACAGATAGATCAACTAGCCCGTGTGGTGGATGAGTTAGATACTGACGTTTATGCATTTGGGCTTTTGACTTCTTTCCAAGGGCTTCTATTTGATGGGACACGACGTCTTTTAGAGCTTGCTGATGAATCAGTAGAAGTGCAGGTAGAGGCTAGATGCTGGTGTGGATCTCGCGCGACACATAATGCTCGTCTTGTAGATGGTGTACAGGTCTATGACGGCCAGTTATTAGTTGTTGATGATCCAGAGAATCATCAAGTGGCCTATGAACTTCGGTGTCGCCGCCACTGGCTGGCTGGAGACAGTGGACCGGATGGAATTCGTGTTACCGCTCATGCAGCACAAATACCGTTTAACTAGAGATTCTACTTTTAAAGCCTTTTTGTCTTTCATAAATTGTTTGAGTTATAAAGAAATAACCACCTATCAACAAGATCCAAATTAGTCCGACAATTCCTTGGAAAGTATAATGTGCGCTCAAATCGTCAATATTGTTGGCAGTCTCCCAAATTGAAACACTAATTCGACCTAGAAGCTCAGTAATAAACCCAGAAATCCAAATGATCAACCACCATTTTGTATTTCTGGCTATCTCGCGTCCAGCCATTTCTTCAGGGCCCCAAGGGTCATCAATATTTGGTTGTAACTCAATAAGTTCTTTTACTGTTTGATAGGGGATCCATAAAAATCCAATGGGGATGAACCATCCGCCGATAGACCATCCTGCACCGCGTTTCGTGGCTAGGCCGGCAGTAATAAGATTTTTTGTTGAACGCCATATAAAGGTAATAAATAAAATTCCGGTGATAAGTAAAAATATAAAACTTGCAAGTTCCCAATTCAGAACGGTTTCCTCAGCCCTCATCGCCTGTCTCCATGAGTCATAGCCGTAATTACTGATTTTGCTTCCGAAAGAAAAGGCAGTAATCATTGCACCCAAACTCGTAATTAATTGGAGCGCTAAAAAAACATATATTGCTTTAGTTAAATTTTCTAAAGAATATGGACCGGACTTGCGTCCATATGGGTCTACTTGGGTAATTGAAGAATATGCACCTGCTCCCGAGAAAGTTGCACGCTCACTAGAGGGATTAGTTGAAGTTGGGTGCTGCTCTAATGATTTTCCGCATGAATAACAGAATTTGTCATCTGTGTTGTTTTCTTTACCACAGTCTGTGCAAAAACTCATTTTTTCATCTTAGAGTTTTATTAAGAATGATGTCTAATTTCTCTTATTACGTGAGTTGTATGATTGCTTCCCATAGTTTTGGGTCAACTTCTACTTGGTTTGGAATTGAACGATTCCTTCCAGGTAAACGAGCTCCAGGTTGGCTTTCAATAACTTCTGCTAGTTGTTCTAATTTTTGAAGGAAATTTTTGTCATAGGCGTCAGGGTCAATAACGATATAGAACTGTCCTAGATCGTGTGGGGGGCCTTCTGGGGCTTTTAAAGGTGGAACTTCAACACTTAGCCGTGAACCCGTCAGGGCTCCAGCTAAAAGTTCTGCCATAAGTCCAAAGCCATATCCTTTGTAACCGCCAGCAGACAACATTGATCCTTGTAAAGCAGCTTTAGGGTCAGTTGTTGGTTCGCCACTAGCGTCAACTGCCCAACCTAGAGGAATGGATTCACCTGCTGCAGCAGCCATCGTAATCTTTCCCATAGCTATAGCACTGGTACTGAAATCAAATTGGAAAGCAACACCTCCGTGACCATCGGGAACAGCCATAGCTACTGGATTTGTCCCTAGAACAGGAGTGGTTCCACCTGGGGGAGCGACAACAGCGGAAGCATTTGTGGCTCCGATTGCAAGCATTCCTGCTTGAGCGAATTGTTCGGTGAAATAACCTAATGAAGTGCAGGTTTGAGAATGCTCAATTGAGTAGGAACAAATGCCGTTGTTACGAGCGGCTTGGAGTGCAGTATCGAATCCGGCTGCGAACGCTGATTGGGCAAATCCAAAATGGCCGTCAACTCTCACCGTCCCGGGACGGTCAACATGAATTGTTGGTTCAATCACACCGTCAACACGACCACTCGTCAACTGGAGACAGTAACTCTCCACGTAATAAAGTCCACAGATTCGGTTTCCGTTTCCTTCTGCAACTCTCACAGCATGCGCTACCAGTGGAGCGATCTTCTCAGAAGCACCATGTTTAATTAATGCTTTTCTTGTGGTTTCTTCTATTTCATCGAGAGATATAAGTGTCATAGTTACTCATTCATAAACGGCAGAATCAGCGTCGTCAAGGATTTTTTCTGAAAGAAGAAACCTTGAAGAAATACCGACTAAATTCTCCCAATCGTCTTTGTCTACCTGAAGACCTTCAGAAAATGCTTTATTCATCTTGTTGTTTGAAGCGATTTTTTCGGAATCTAGTTTGTTCAAACACACACATTCAATTTGCACGTCTCCGGTAGGCGCTTCGGGATTACATTCCCAAGTAAACCCATAGGACTGTAGGGCGTTCAGCGACTGAGCGATAAAAGCAAAAGGGATAGAAGGATTCCAAGAGAAATCTAGAGAGTCTTTGGAGGGGATTGAATCAAGAACTTGAACGGATTTAAAAGTTTCAGTGAGGCAGTTTTCGTCGTCAGCCACTAGTTGCAGCCAACTATTTATGCCTCCGCCGTAGTTAATTTCACAGAAAGTAATTTTTGATGCAATACGTTCGGCCACACTTGCTTCGCAGCCTTTAACACGGCTTGCTCTTTGAATAAGGTCATGTATCTCACGGGGAGCAACAGAAATCTCTTTACTAGTCATGAAGAACTTTCTCTTGTTCACGTTTAGGTTGTTGCGGCCAGACCCAATCATCAGATGTATCGGCATTCAACTCAGCGATCCTTGGCGCTCCTTGAAATAAAGTCACCCTCAGCCAATCTGTTGACTGGGCTTTGAAATTATCCATTCCATACATGGCTAACTGAAATCTTTGTAGGTTCAGCGGGAGGTGATTTAGGTCGCAAACATTTTCTCGCGGTTCGCCGTAAGGTCCGGAATCCTTCATTAATCGATTTATTGCTATTCCATGATTTGGAAAGTCTTGAAGGAAAATGCCCACTTTTGTAGTTTTGTCCGCTGCGTCAAGATCTTTCTTTAAGTGGTTTAGCCGGAGAGCTATATCTATAGGGACATCTCGGTGTTCAGGGTCAAGAATCGACCGATCAGCGCGACGTGGTTCCTCGGCATGATCGGAGTAAACCCACCAATAATGGTCAGCAGCGGAACTCTCTAGATCTAGTTGTTCCAGCCAAGAATAATTCTCAGTGAATTTCTTTTTTAAATCTTCAACGGTCATTGAGGGATCTGACGCCACTGAAGTGTCAACTCTCAAGAATTCATCTATAACTTCATCGGGTGTTTCGTCTAATTCCAGCAATAAAGAAACCACTAGTTCGTTAACTTCTGGTCCTTGATTTTCTGCCCATAAGTAAAGAGCATCAAAAGGGCGGTCTTCGTCAGTCATGGACGAGAAAGCGTGATGGATATCAAGTATTGCTTCAGATAACGAGTCAGGGCCCTTCCATGGCCAGCGGTCTTCTCCGCTGAATGAAGAAAAATGTTTGTGTGCCTGGTCAATCCATTTCTCTAAGAGTCTCCTGCGTTCTGGAGAGTCATGTAACTTTCTAACGTTCGCTAAAGCTAGTTCACGAACACCTACCCAAGCGTTAACTTCTTCTGGGTGCTTCATTGCCCAAGGAACTAGTCCTAGGCCAGTTGAGTTTCCTAAACCGAAAAAATGATTCCATTCCTTATCAAAAGAAACGGCTTTCTCTGGGTTTCTAATTTGGGCGCAATATTCCACAGAGTCGTAACTTGTTTCTCTGAAAAGCCATGCGGCAAGAAATTGTGCTCGATAAGGAGCGAAAAGAGGATGATTTGATTCATAACCTAAAAATGATCTCATACCAAACTTTCCGTTTCCGTAAAAAGCGGTACTTCTCATGATGTATCCCGCATCCCCGACTAGAGAAGGTTCTGGCTGGCTTCCTGAAGCGAGCTGATCTACAAGATATTCGTAGAAGCGGACGCTCCGGTTGCCGCGAGTAAGGACGAGGACTCTTGAATCCAGTCTGCCTTCTTCTTGTTTTGGAACTTCCATAGTCAAAAAATCAAGAGACTCTTGATCTAGTTCGCCTTCAATGAGCGCTGCAGTAATTTCCCATGCATCAGCTATGACTCGATCGGTATGAAGCGATTCATCAATAGTGTTGGTAAAAGCGACAAAATGAAAGATATGACCTTCCGCGTCAATGCGGTAAATAATTTGGCCTCGCCCGGATTCATCAAGATCAATTAATGTTCTTTTCAATTTCCAGTTCTTCAAAGCAGCGCGACGAATCATTGAACGGCTGAAACTAAGACGGGTGAGACGAGCAGATCCGAGAGTAGCTGGATCCATCACTTTCTCGGGTGAGCGCAAAGAAATATCGGGATCATATAAAAGGTCTAAAAGTCCCATATCTTGTCCTTGTGTCACTTGAATAAAGGTAAATATATACAGAATTGAATCTACCTTGTTAAAGACCTATCTGAGTCAAGTTAGTGGTCTTAACGAGATACCCTTTTACGTATGAGTGATTACAGAACCCCATTGGATGACATCCGTTTGACGTTAGATGCAATTACTAATATTTCATCTATTTGTGACTTGCCAGGTTATGAACATGTAGATCCGGAGATGATAGACGGCATGTTAGATGAGTTAGGTCGCTTTGTAGCAGAAGTGATAGGTCCAGTTGATCGAGTTGGTGATCAAGAAGGATGTTCAGTTGAAGATGGTGTAGTAACTATGCCTGAGGAGTTTCAGTCAGCATGGGATCAGTTTGTTGAAGCGGGCTGGAGTTCAATCTCTCAAGACCCTGACTATGGAGGCGGTGGTTTTCCAGGAGCTATCCAAACCGTAATGACAGAGATGATAGGCGCTGCAAGTAGATCATGGTCTATGGGGCCCATGCTTACTGTGGGAGCAATAGATGCCATTCATAGTTTCGGCACCGAAGAGTTGAAAGAAACTTATTTGCCGAAAATGGTGGCAAGTCAATGGTCAGGAACGATGAATCTGACTGAACCTCAAGCAGGTTCAGATGTAGGAGCGCTTACGAGTAAAGCTATTCCTCAAGAAGATGGGTCATGGCGTATTTTTGGCACCAAAATATTTATTACTTATGGAGAGCATGAATTAGCAGAAAACATTATCCAACTTGTTTTGGCCCGTACACCTGATAGCCCTCCGGGGACAAAGGGGATTTCTCTTTTCATCGTCCCTAAATACATCGTCAATGAAGATGGAAGTTTGGGTGATCGAAATGACTATAAGTGCTTATCTGTTGAACACAAATTAGGACTCCATGCGAGTCCTACATGCGTATTGTCGTATGGGGAATCTGGAGAAGGTGCTGTTGGTTATTTGCTTGGTGAAGAACATCAAGGAATGCGTTGTATGTTCAAAATGATGAACAATGCTCGTCTTGGTGTTGGAGTGGAAGGGCTTGCTGTTGCAGAACGAGCCTTGCAATTAGCTTCTGATTATGCTCAGGATCGCCGTCAAGGTCGAGCTGTAGGGTCACCAGCTGGAGAGCAGTCGTTAATAATTGATCATGCTGATGTGCGCCGGATGCTTTTAACAATGCGCGCATATACAGATGCCATGCGAGGAGTTCTTTATTTGAATGCTGCTTACTTGGATATAGCCAATCGACACGCTGATGTTGATGCTGCGCAAGACGCATCTGATCGTGCCGAGCTACTTACTCCAATTTCAAAAGGGTGGTGTACTGACGTGGGTTGTGAAATGACATCGCTAGGTATCCAGGTTCATGGAGGGTATGGATACATCGAAGAGACTGGTGCCGCTCAACATTTCCGTGATGCCCGTATTTCCCCAATTTATGAAGGGACAAATGGGATTCAAGCCATCGATCTTGTTGGGAGAAAGATTCCAATGAAGAACGGGGCGGTAGTAAAAGAACTTCTCAACGAGATACAACAATTTAGTCAAGGGCTTGATGGGTCAAGCGAAGAATTTGTTTCTATAAAGAAAAATCTTGAAGAGGCATTAGTAGCAACTGAAGAAGCAACAGATTGGATTTTTGTCCGCGGAGCAGAAAACCCTAATGATGTCATGGCAGGGGCCACCCCTTATTTGAAAATGCTCGGCCAATTGGTCGGAGGCTGGCTCTTGGCCCGCCAAGCAGTTTTCGCGGAAGAGCAGGTCAAGAACGGCAGCGACAAATTCGATGCTGAATATTTGAACAGCAAAATCGTTACTGCTCGCTTTTATGCAGAGCAGTTGTTGCCAATTGCTGGATCTCAATTAAATGCGGTTACGGCAGGAAGTTCAGATTTATATGCCATGCAGGCTGAAGGCTTTTCTGTCTAATGTGGACATCTCTCGGTTCTATACCGAGTCCTAGCAAGTCATATTTAGATTTAGGAATTGTTGAACTGCGCGCCTATGGCTTAATGATTGCTCTGGGAGTTTTAGCCGCTGTTTGGTTCAGCCAAAAACGTTGGAAACAGTATGGAGAAGATCCAGAAGATATTTCAAATATTGCTATTTGGGCGGTACCAGCAGGCCTTATAGGGTCACGCATCTATCACGTGGCAACTGATTGGCGAAGTTATCAGGGGCGATGGGAAGATGCGATAAAAATTTGGGAAGGTGGCCTTGGCATCCCTGGAGGCCTCGCCGCCGGAGTGATCGTTGGCGTAATGTACGCACGGCGAAATGATATTTCAGTCCCTAAAGTACTAGATGCAATGATTCCGTCTCTCCCTCTTGCCCAAGCAATAGGCCGATGGGGGAATTGGTTTAATCAAGAATTATTTGGACGCCCCACTGACCTGCCGTGGGGATTAGAAATTGAATCAACGCATCGACCAGAGAAATATTCTGAAATCAGTACCTTTCACCCAACATTTCTTTACGAAAGCCTCTGGAACATTGCTCTAGTTTTGATGCTGGTAGCTGTAGATCGAAAGAACTATTTAAAACCAGGGCATCTCATAGGTCTCTGGATTTTTGGATATGGAATAGGAAGACTTTGGATTGAAGCCTTACGGATAGATCAAGCTTCCCTAATTTTCGGATTGCGAGTAAATATCTGGATTAGTGCTCTTGCAATAATCGCCGGAGGAATAGTGTGGATTAAGGGTCTCAAGCCAATTCGTGACAAGATCTAGTCATGTCTTTTCATGAGAAAACATTTCGACGAATTGATCGAACTTTCGCATTCATAGATTTATCCGGTTTCACAGCGTATGCAGACGAGCACGGAGATGCAGCCGGCATGGAGATAATAAATGGATTTCGCAACAGTGTGCGTCTCGTGGCAGCACAAAAAGGAGTACGGATAGCAAAATGGCTTGGGGACGGAGCCATGCTGGTCGGAGTTGAACCAGAACAAACTGTAGAAGCAGTTATCGAAATGGAAGGCTTAATTGATTTGTCCCAATCCCCGTTACCAATGAGGGCGGGGATTGCTACTGGGCCAGTCCTACTTATTGACGGCGATGATCATGTCGGCAGAGCGGTCATTCTCGCATCTCGACTATGTGATATGGCAGGACCCCATCAGGTGCTTGCCCCAGCTTCTATGGCTATGGCCCTTATGGTCAATACCGCGGTGCGAAAAATAGGAGAACACTCTATTACCGGGTTTGCAGAGCCCTTCGAATTAGTTCAACTAACGTCCCGAGACGAATCTTTAGGAAGGTAGCAGTGACTCCTTTCGAAGAGTCAGTAGCCAGAGTGCTTGATGATCTTCGCCACGGAGAAGTAGTTACTTACGGAGAAGTAGCGGCAGAGGCCGGGTTTCCATCTGCTCATCGAGCCGTAGGACGGTTCCTAAAAAGTCACCGAGGGTATCCATGGTGGCGAGTAGTTACATCAACTGGAAGATTAGTTCCAGGAAGCGAAGCTGAACAATCATCTCTCCTTAGGGGTGAAGGAGTTAAAGTTGCTAACGGGCGTGTAGCTACATAAGGAACAAGTCCTTACCTATTGGGAACAAGAAGGTAAGATGAAGAAGCCTCTTGAATTTATGTTAATCAAAAGGCGGTGCTCAAGAATAAGAGCATTCAATCCGGTATCGAAACCGAGAACAGGTAGTCATGTCTTCCACCAATCAATTTGCAGCTCTTGGAGTAGAGCCTGACATCGTAGAAGTTTTAACAAAACGTGGAATCACCGAACCTTTTGAGATCCAAGCGTTATCAATTGAAGACAGTTTAAGTGGACGAGATGTATGCGGGAAAGCGAAAACCGGCTCTGGAAAGACTTTAGCTTTTGGAATTCCCTGCGTGCAGAAAATTAGCAAAGCTCAACCAGGCAGGCCTACAGCATTAGCTCTGGTTCCTACCAGAGAACTTGCGACTCAAGTATGCAAAGAACTCAAACCGCTCGCAGCAGTTCGAAATATGAAAGTCGAAGCCATTTATGGAGGAGCTCCTATTGAAAAGCAGATTGCCCTGCTCGAGAAAGGAGTTGAATTAGTTGTAGCTACACCAGGCCGAATGATTGATTTGATCGAAAAAGAAGAAATAACGGTTGCAGATTTAGAAGTGGTGATAGTAGACGAAGCAGACCGCATGGCCGATATGGGGTTCATGCCTCAGGTTGAGTGGATACTACGAGGAGTTGAACGTGACCATCAGACCCTCTTATTTTCTGCGACTCTAGATGGAATGACAGCAAGTCTCATTAGCCGATATCAAAAAGACCCAGTCATGCATGAAGTTGCTCATAAAGAAATAACAGTGAAAGAAATGCAGCATCGGTTTCTCACCGTTCATGAAATGGATCGAATAAAAGTCGCAGCAACAATTATTAAAGCGTCTCATCGAACCATTCTGTTTTCTCGCACAAAGTGGGGGGCTGATAAATTGGCAAACAAGCTCCAAGAAAACGGAGTTAAAGCTGCACCTATTCACGGAGATTTACGTCAATCTCAAAGAGAAAAATCTTTAGCAGATTTTGCGAAAGGTAAAGTTCAGGCTTTAGTAGCTACTGATGTCGCAGCACGGGGAATACACATAGATGATGTTGATGTAGTAATTCACTATGACCCTCCCTCAGATGCAAAAACTTATGTGCATCGTTCAGGAAGAACAGCACGAGCAGGAGAATCAGGTGTAGTTGTAAGTCTGGTTTTATGGAATGAAGAAATGGAAGTTCGTAAATTAATGCGAAGACTTGGAATGAAACATCCCATAGTAGAAGTTTTCTCTAATGACTCTCGTTTAAATGATTTAGCAGCTTGGGACCCTACCGTTGATGCCGCTTAGGACATGAAAGACTCTGATGAGTCCTTTTCCTCCACATTTACCTGAAGCCCTTGCCGTAGTAGCTGAATCAAAAGGTGGCCCACGTTTTCTAAACATAGATGGTGAAGAAGTAAAGACAGGAAATTATTCCTTCACATTTGAAAAACATCTGTTGTTAGCAGAAACATATGAAAAACTTTTAACTTCAAGGACGAGAAAAACAGCGGGGGCCTTCTACACGCCGATAGATGTCGCCAAAAAGTTCGCCGAAACCGTGGTGCGTAAGGGGCCAGTTGTAGATCCATCATGTGGTGGAGGAATTTTTTTACTTTCTGCAGCAAAACAACTTGCAGTACTCGGTGGTAACCCAAAAGACATAGTAAGAAATCAAATATTTGGTGCGGATATAGACCAATGGGCGGTTGCTGTTTGCCGCTGGGAACTCGCGCATTGGGCGGGAGTGGATCCCGAAGAAATTACAGGAGTCGTTATCGCAGATCCCTTAATTGAAAGGCCTGAAAATTGGCCAAAGCATTTCGGATCCATTATTGGCAATCCGCCGTTCTTGAGTCAAATGCACACAACGACTGTGAGAACAACAAAGCGTCGAGAAGATCTTCGTTCTCAATACGGAAATTTAGTCAAGGCTTACACAAATGAAGCATGGCTGTTTCTGGCATTAGGTTTGGATCTTCTTGAACCAGAAGGTCAAATGGCGCTCATCCAGCCCTTGTCTTTAATCGCCGCAAGAGATGCTTTAGAAATAAGAGAAAAGATTCTCACGGAAGCTTCACTTGAGGGGCTTTGGGTAGACCAATCCACGGTATTTGTAGGGCGTACTGAAGTTTGCGCACCAATTGTTAAAAATGTGACCTCCGATAAGAAAGAAGTGCTGAGGTATGTTGGTCGAGAAATAGAAGAAGCCACTTCGGGAGAATACCCATCAGATCCAAGTAATTGGGGAGAATTAGTAGCAGATCTCATTGGATTACCAGATGTAAAAATTGTTAGCTCAGGAACTTTAGGACACAAAGCTTCGGTTACATCAGGTTTTCGACAGCATTTTTATGGTTTGGTGCCTGGTGTCAGTGAGCAAAAAGAAGAAACGGTTGTTAATCCTTTGATTACAACAGCCATGGTTGATCCGTTTGATTGCTTATGGGGAAAAAAGTTAGTTCAATTTGATGGAAGAAAATGGCAACGGCCTGTAGTTGATCTTGAGAAAGTTGCTGAATTCGATAGATCTGTAAGTGAGTGGATGCTGGTCCGTCAAAACCCAAAACTTTTTATTTCAACTCAAACTCGAGTCATTGAAGTAGTAGTGGATGAGAAAGGCGATTGGATTCCTTTAACTCCGTTACTTATTGTGCAGCCATATGAAGAGGATTTATGGGCTCTCGCCACAGCACTTTCAGCTCCGGTTATAAGTGTGTTAGCAGCACGCCAGGCTGTAGGCGCTGCACGTTCAGTTAGCCGAATCACTCTTTCATCAAAACAATTATCAGAGTTGCCGCTTCCCTCAGATAAAAAGGCTTGGGGAGAAGCAATTGGAATAGCACAAACAATCCATTCTTCAAATGATAAGGGTCTTGAAGAGCTCTGGCTTTCATTTGGTGCAACAATAAATCAGGCATATGGAACAAGAGATGACGAACTTATTTCTTGGTGGTGGAGACGCCATCCGGCGTTTCGCAGGAAGAATAAACAAAACGAATGACCGTCTGACGGTTCTTTCCGTCTACACTTTATAGAGGCATTACGAGTGGTCTGGTTAAAACTAGATCCGGCAACCTGGGAGGACACCCAAGGTGCCCGCTCATCCGAAAGGAAGAGGATGTGGTCCGAAAGGGCAACAAAGTGTCCGGTGTCGACAAAGTCGACCTCCGGTCGCCGGGTTCCGGTGGATCTCCCCACCAATATGACTGAATCTGAAGACTTAACACAATACGGGCAAGATCCGGCTCAACCATATGTATATCCGCGTCCCCTTACGGAAAATCTGCCTGTAACTGGGGCATGGCAAGAAGGGGATCCTGAAGGAAACCGTGAGTTCGCGAAAGTTCATCCAGACAGAAGTTTCGCACTTGAAGGCGGCGGTGTTCTTGAAGAAGTGACGATGGCCTACGAAACCTGGGGCCAGCTTTCTCCTGCAGCAGACAATGCGATCTTGGTGTGTCATGCGTTAACAGGAGACTCTCATGCTTTCGGGGAGCATGGAGAAGCTCACCCAACTCCCGGATGGTGGAATGGGGTTATTGGTGAGGGCAGCGGACTTGACCCGAAAGAACATTTCATAGTCTGCATTAATGTCCTCGGTGGTTGTCAAGGTTCCACAGGACCGGCATCAATTAACCCTGCCTCTAAGAAACCTTACGGATCTGCTTTCCCCGTGATCACCACTCGAGATATGGTTCGGGCACAAGCTGCCGTCGCCGATCACTTAGGCATAGAACAATGGCGTCTAGTAGTAGGCGGATCAATGGGCGGAATGCAAGTGCTTGAATGGGGAATCATGTACCCAGATCGAGTCAAAGCGTTAGCGCCACTAGCCACCGCCTTAGCTGCATCACCATGGCAAATAGGGTGGAGCGCCGTTGGTAGAAATGCGTTAGTGCTGGACCCACTTTTTAAGGGCGGCGACTACTACGACGCTGAAGTAGGAAACGGGCCTCACCTAGGTCTTGCTACTGCTCGATCAATCGCTCAAATACATTACCGAAGTCCCAACTCTTTTGCTGAGCGGTTTGGGAGAGAAGTAGTTGATCCAAGAAGCATTTATGGCCTCTGGGACCAATATCAAGTTGAATCATATTTGGATTACCAAGGAGAAAAGTTGGTTCGGAGATTTGATGCGAACAGTTACTTAGTCCTCAACAGGGCAATGGACTTGCATGATGTTGCGCGAGATCGAGGCAGTGTGAATGAGGCTGTATCACGCTTAGCCCGAGTACCTGTATTGACGTTAAGTATCACTTCAGATTATTTGTACCCACCGAATCTTCAAGTGGAGATTTTCGAGGCGGTTAAAGCTATTGGCGGGGAATGCACCCACCAGATAGTAGAAAACGGTAATGGGCATGACGGATTTCTTCTAGCAACTGAAGATGTTTCCAACCACATAGCAAAATTTTTGGAAGACACGTCTATTTAGTAATCCGCTCATATCTATGGTGTTCAAATAAAATGATGTATGCCTGAAATATTAGAAATAGAGGCGTACCGCAGAGTGGCCGAACACGTTGTTGGACGTGTTATCACTGAAGTCTTAACCCCAGACAACTGGTATCTAAAAGGTGGGGCGACTTCGGAAGACTTTAAAGAGAGCCTAGTTAACCGGCGTTTCACAAGAACACGACGAATAGGGAAACTTCTGCTCCTAGATTCCGGCGGGCCAACTCTAGGTTTAAGGTTTGGGATGACTGGAAGACTTTTTGTAGATGGTCAAGCGGCCGTAAAACAATTGGAATGGGGGAGTCGTCGCATCAACCCATCATGGCATCGTTTCATTCTCCGCTTTAAAGGTGGAGGAGACTTAGTTATGGACGACCCTCGTCGACTTGGAGGAGTCGAGCTAGATCCGGAAGAAGACAAACTGGGTCCCGATGCATGGACGATAGATATCAATGACTTGCGTCAGGTTTTGTCGCATTCTTCTACAGCTTTAAAGGCAAGACTTTTAGATCAGTCGCGTATAGCAGGATTGGGAAATCTTCTCGTTGACGAAATTTGTTGGCGTAGCCAACTTGACCCTAGACGACCGTCAGACTCATTAGAAGATGAAGAAATCAAAGTTTTAAAGAAAATAATCCGTCAAGTACTTAATCAGTTAGATAAACGAGGAGGTTCACACACGGGAGATTTCTTTGAACATAGGAACCCAGGAGGAATTTGCCCATTAGACCATGAACCTTTAAGACGCTCAAAAGTGGGTGGAAGAACAACATGGTGGTGCCCCTTACATCAGCGATAAGGGGTTACTCCGACTAACCTAGACCAAAGAGAGACTGGGTGGAACAGTGAAAGATATAAAGGGCAAGAATTTTTTTGCTGTAATAGCAATCCTGGTTACTTTGACATTCCTTTACTCAGGGTCTGCATTTGCTGAAGTTACGACGATAGACGCCGACACATCAGCAGCTGACGGAACCACTAATGACCGTGTAGACAATATTGTTCTTACACTTCGAATCATTGCTGGCGTTGTTCTTGTCGCAACGATTGGATTCTATTGGCATACCCGACCCAGCCGCCGCCTTCAAGCCGCTATTGATAGAGGAGAAATCGATGGAGCTTCACACAAATCTCGTAAATCAAAATATTCCTTTCATTTCAACATCCCTGACGAGGAATCTTCACAGTCATCTAATGAACTTTTAGCTAAATTGTTAGATGAAAAATCAGTAGATGAACTTGAGGATAAGGAGCCTTCAAAAGATGTCTGACGAACTTGACATAGAAGCAATGCTTCAAAGATTTCGAGAAAGAGCCGCTGCAGTTCGCAACCGGAATTTACCCCCAATAGGAGGAGACGAGAGGAAAATGTTCTTAGAGCAAGCCCAGAACGACTTCCAAGATTTCGCCATTATCGGAGACTCAGAAGGAACTCTTGAAGATGGAATTTTGACTCTTAAAGTTGACCTTCGACCGAATGATTAGTTAAACACTTCGCTATAAAGTCTTAACCAGTTTCCGCCCATTATCGAAGCGACTTCTTCTTCTGTCATCCCCCGAGCGTGTAAAGCATCAGCAATCAATCCAAATCCACGCATGGTTGTTAACCAATCAGGCTCTGCAATTTTCCCCGGTCGAGAAGCAGAACCAGCACCGTAATTCGTGACTCTTGACCAGCGGCCCTGACGCATCCATTCCAAATGAGACATTTCTATGTTTCGGCTGTGATCAGTCCCGATTCCAACATGATTGATCCCAACGAGATCAACGGTGTATGCAACAAGTTCTGACCACTTTTCAGGAGTTTCAGCAAAACCATCACAAATGTTGGGATAGGTAGCTAAACCAATCACGCCGCCTTTTTCGGCAAGAGCTTTAATTAGATCATCAGACTTATTTCGAACATGAGGAACAAATCCATCCGGGTTTGCATGGGTAACAGCAACTGGCTTCTCGGAAGCTTCAATCACATCTAAACCTGTTCTCTGTCCAACGTGTGAAAGATCAATCAAAATGCCACAGCGATTAAGTTCTGAAACAAGCTCTACTCCAGCACGACTTATTCCACTATCAGCAGGTTCATAACAACTACCGCCATATTCATTTTGGTTGTTGTACGTCAGCTGCAGAACTCGGACTCCCATATCCGCAAAGAGTTCAACAAAACGTATGTTTCCATTTAACGCAGTGGTGTTTTGATAGCCGACAATCAGGGCGCAACGTTCCGAGGCAACGATTTTATTTATGTCTTCTTCGTTATGGGCGATAGCAACTAAATCTTCATTTTCTCGGACAACATCACGAAAACGCCCTAAAGCATCCATTGATTCAAGAGCGTCCTCCCAGAATCCCAAACTAACTGTTATGCAGCTGAGGCCTCCGTCTATAACTTCTTGGAAAACTTCTCTATCGAAGATGCTGCAATTCAAACCGTCAGCGAAAAACATACGTAACTCCAATGCCTATTTACGAATAAGCAGAGAATACTACATTGAGGAAAATTTCAAGACTCCAACAAAACATTGGATTGGTTTAGTCAAAGAGAGCGCTAAGAGGGTAAATTCGTTGTTAAGTCGGATAAAGTGACGACGCACGCGGACGTAGCTCAGTTGGTAGAGCATCACCTTGCCAAGGTGAATGTCGCGAGTTCAAATCTCGTCGTCCGCTCCAATGAAAATAGGACTGTATTCAATCAATGGTGGACATCTGGCGAATCCAGACGACATGGGTCGAGTAGCAACAGCGGCCGAAGAAGCCGGATTTGAATCTCTCTGGACAGCAGAACACGTCGTCTTACCTGACCCGCAAGTTCCTCCTTCTCCTCTACCTGCAGAGGTACCTCTCCTTGATCCCGCAGTTGCACTCGCTTATCTGTCGTCCATCACAACCGAAATAAATTTAGGAACAGGAATCATCATCCTCCCGCAGCGCAACCCACTTGTCTTAGCGAAAGAATTAGCGAGCGTCGACGCAGTATCTAACGGCCGATTAATTTTCGGAGTTGGTGTCGGATATCTAGCCCCAGAATTTGAAGCACTAGGTATTCCAATGGAAGACAGAGGACCACGGTCTATCGAGTACATAGAAGCTATGCGTTCAATCTGGCATGACAACGAACCTAACTACGATGGCAAATATGTTTCATTTAGTGGAGTGAAAGCAAATCCTCGACCTGTTAGCCCATTAGGTCCTCCAGTAGTTATGGGAGGCCACTCCAAACCTGCTTGGAGGCGAACTGTCACGCACTGTCAAGGATGGTACGGATTCATGTTAGATCCCGAAGGTACCGCCAAAAATATTGCCGGAATCAGAGAACTAGAGGGACAGCATGAACGATCTGAAGGACTTGGAGAAATAGAAATCACGGTGACTCCACTCATGAGACCAGGTGTAGAAATGTTAGAAACATATGGCGAGATGGGAGTAGATAGACTCGTGCTTCTCGCCCCCGTTCAAAACGTTGATGAGTCCTTAGCGTTCATTGAACAAATCCATACCACGATGCTGAGTTAGTTCAAGATTTTTAGAAGCGATGCATTCATGATAATTTAAAAAAGTCCTATAGAGGAGAGGTCTCGTATGGCAGAAAATGAGAAAACTAATTCATTTGATTTAAACATTACTCCGCATCCTCAAATTTTAGGGATTTTGGCGATGGCGAGTCTTTCCTGGATTGATGCCCTGTCAGAGTTGATTGACAACTCAGTTGATTCTTTTGGCTTAGCGCGAAGAGTGGGGGAACCAGTTGAGAACCCGCAGATTGAATTGTTTATCCCAACGCTAACTGACGTTAAAGCAGGAAAAGGTGAATTCGTAATAAGAGACAACGGGTTTGGCTTAGACCGCAAAGGAATCAATAATGCAATAACTGCTGGGTTTTCGGGACAAACACAATTTGCAAGTCTTGGTCTCTTTGGAGTCGGTTTCAATATTGCCAGTGGAAAAATCGGTCCGAGAACAACAATTATAAGTTGTCGTAAGTCAGATAATTTTGCTTCAGAAGTTGTACTTGATCTTGAAGAGTTAGTCCGCAGCGGAGAGTATGTAGTTCCAGGAAGTGAGGTTCCCAAACCTGAGGGGATGGAACAAGGAACAATCATCAAAATCTCTGGAACATACGCTAGAGGGCATCAGAATGCAGAATTTGCAAGCAGAATCGCCGAAAAATCTGGCAACGTAGTGCTTGATCAACTTGGTAGAAGGTATGCGACCTGCATCAAGGAAGAAAATATTGATATACGCGTTTATGAAACCTCAGCAAATAGCAAGCTTGTCAAACCCTTTGAGCATTGTGTGTGGTCAGAAAACCGAACTACAGCGGCAGGATCAGCACTAAGTAAACAACAGGTTCCTGCCCAAATTTGGTTTGATGAGTCTTTAGGAAGCTTTAAACGATGTGTGGAATGCGGGCGCTTTATCCCAGAAGGAGTGAAAAAATGTGAAATTGAAACGCATCTGCAAGCTCCTCAAACGGTTGAAAGCAAAGTTCGTGGTTGGGTTGGGATACAACGTTTTGACGATCCAAACCGTTATGGGATTGACTTAATCCGCAATGGACGAGCAATCGTAAGAGATGAAAAAAGTCTTTTCTTTGAGGTTACAGATGAGGATGGCAACAAAGTCAAAGAATACCCATTGAATGATATCAATGGCCGCATCGTGGGAGAAGTCCATTTAGATGGGTGCCGAGTTGATTACCTCAAGCAACAATTTCAAGTAGATGCAATGTTCGAAAAAGCGATCACATTTTTACGCGGAAAAGCATTAAGACCTCAGGGACAGAAGGGTGGCAGCTTGGCTTGGGAAGACGGTTATATCAACGATTCTCCCATTTCGAAACTATATAGCGCTTACGATCGGATTAGATACACGCAACAACCCTCATCTCCCAAGGATGTGCTCTATCCCGCAGCGTGGGACCCTCAGAAGAAACAACCCAAAAGAATTGGTAGAGAATGGGAAAGAAACGCCTATGAAAAATTCCTTAATAAAGAAGACGGTTGGTTTGATGATACCAATTGGTATGAGCGCGTTGAATTTGGAGGTCTGCCGCCTCAGCAAGGTATGAGAAGTTGCCCACAATGTGATCACCAAAACGATCCGAAAGAAGAACAGTGTGAGCAATGTACCATGATTTTTGATCCAAAAACATGTGTTAGTTGTGAGAGTCCCATCCTCCCTAGTGCTGCTTCATGCCCCCTTTGCGGTGTAGCGCAATGGGGAGTTGACAATTCTGATGCTGACTGGGAATGTCCTTGGTGTAGCTATAAAACTCCTTCTGAAGAAGTGATTTGCGGCCAATGCGGCCACAATAGAGGAAGCCCAGCCCCGTTAACGGAAGAAGCTTTAGAAAATGATTCATCAAGATGGGATGAGTTTTGTTTCGAGAATCTATCCATCCCTTTAACTAGTAGTCAATCAAGTAAAGAACTATTCGTTCAAGTTTTCAAAGCAACTAACCCTATAAAAGCAAAATGGGATTCAGATGTAACTCTTCCGGTTGTCGTCTTCAAAGAGTTAACTGAAATAAAAATTTTCGTAGATAGTGGTCACAACCTTTTTACAGAGTTACAAGTTAAGCCTCAAACCTTAATAGCAAATGAAGTAGCTAGTTTCATCCTTCTTTTAAATCCTCCTGCCCATTCAGGTGATCAAGCATTTAATCTCTCTTCTATCACTTGTAAAATTCTGCAAGAGTATTTTGGGGATTACGCAGATGCCTCAGCGAATCTTATTGATGAAGTGAACCAATTCTTTTCTGATGTCACTGACAGATTACGCGAAAATGGTGAGGTGCAAGAGTTCTATAACAATCTCTCCGGTTCTGACAAACAAGCAATTGCAACGGAGTTACAGTTGTCTGGTGAACTCGAAAAACATTCAATTACTGAGTTAGTGGAGAATGGGTTGTTTCTCTCGTTTATGCCGAAGAGATTTTTCGCTGATTTCTTTAACGAGTTTCCTGATGTATGGATTGAAAAAATCTGGTTAAAGTATGAAACACCAGATGCTGAAATACTTGGACAAGACAATGCGGAGATGTTCCATAAGATAAATATCGGATTTTTGCAAAGCGCCCTTGTGGATTGCGGTGCTTTAGCTGACACCCCTGAAAATTACCTGGACGAAGATAAAATTGGTCGGGCAGAAACTGGACTGCAGGTTCTTCAAAAGAAAGCTTATGCCTAGGTTCTTATCCGATACCACCTTGCAAGCTAGTTCTTGGCAGGCCTGGGAACGCACACTTGCACGCTTGTTGCCTTTAAAGGGGTGGGAGTACGCTCACGTTGTTGGCGGGTCAGGTGATCGCGGAGCCGATGTTATCGCAAGCCTTAAGACAGCTGATGGAACTATTCAAAAGTGGGTTTTTCAATCCAAAGCTTGGAACGCACCAGTAGGTCCAGAAGTACTTTCAGAAACAGTAACTGCCATGCGTGAGTACAAAGCCGATAAAGGCGTCATAGTGAGTAAGTCCGGATTCACTAAAGATCTCCGAGACCAATTAAGAGATGATGCTTTTAAAAGCATTCTCGCCTGGGATATGAGTACTTTTTTAGCTTTTGACAAGAATCTAAAAAATGAGTCTCCCGCGGAAAACAACCCAGAACTTTTCAAACTCCGTGAATCGTATCAGGAGCCTGCATGTCAAGGAGTTGTCCAAAGTTGGTTTGACAATAAATCAGGAAGCGCGTTAGTGGTAATGGCTACAGGTCTTGGAAAAACTTTTGTAGGTGCTACTGCTATACGACGCATCATCAACAATGCAGCTAAACCTCTACGGATTCTGATTATCGTTCATATAAATCAGCTTCTTCTCCAACTTGAACGAGCGTTTTGGCCATTTCTTAGAACAGAAGATTCAACCATCATTGTAAATGGGGAGGAGCAATGGGACCCTTACTTATTTAAACAAGCTCCGTTCGTCTTTGCTTCACGGGATACTTTGCATGGGCTAATCGAAAGTGGTACAGATCTAGGAAATTTTGATGTTGTCCTTATAGATGAATGTCATCACGCAGGTACAGCTACTTACAACCAAATTTTTGAAGGGCTTGAAATCGGAACTGATTGGGGCCCATTTCTAATAGGTCTTACCGCTACTGATTGGAGGCCAGACGGCGCTCCTCTCGAACCGATCTTTGGAGATGCTGTGGCTCGCGTCGACATGGTCGATGGCTTGCGACAAGGTTTCCTAACTCAAGTTGACTACCGAATGTATACCGACAATATTGATTGGGAGGCGTTACCTGATCAACAAGGTGGGAACTACTCACCGAAGCAGATTAACAAAACGTTATTTATAGATGAGTGGGACGATGCGGTTGTAGAGCATGTACGAGAAGCTTGGAAAGAAATTAAAGAATCTGGCTCTTCTCCGAAAGCCATCGTCTTTTGTGGGACAATCAATCATGCTGAAAAAATTGCAACGCAGATAAATGCTTTAGATTTCGCTAAGGCAACAACTATTCATTCAGGCCCAGGTTTGAACGCTTTTGAGCGCAACAAACGAATATGGGATTTCACCGATGGCCGATTAGATGTGTTATGCGCTGTTGACGTTCTGAATGAAGGGATTGATGTTCCCGATGTCAACCTTGTGGTATTTCAAAGAGTTACTCACAGTAGACGTATCTTTATTCAGCAATTGGGTAGAGGTTTAAGAATTTCTGAAGGGAAAGATAAAGTCATCGTTCTTGATTTCGTTCATGATGTTAGACGGTTTGCCGCTGGATTAAATCTTCAAAAAGGCTTAACCGAAGGACCAAAACCTGGTGAACCAGAAACAATAAGTATTGGATCTAAAGTCTCTTTCAAACGAGCTAATTCTAATGATCTCGCAGGGGAACAATTCTTAAAAGAATGGTTAGGAGATTATGACTTTACCGAAATGGAAGGTCTCGAAGATAACCAAGCTTGGTTGAACTTCCCCTCAGAAAACCTTGTCCCAGATCATCGGTAAGGAAAAATGTCTTCAGGGTTTCAAAAACGCCATAAATCTCAACGAGAATTGTTCGATAATGAGAGTGAAGTATTGCAGTGGATCTCTGCTTATCCGAATCTCAGCACATCCCAGTTTCAAATAACTGAAAGCGGCTTAGACAAAGGTCTCATTGACGCCAATAGATCCATTGTAGAAAGTTTTAAATCGACTGGATTCCATGATTTTGATTTACAGGAACAAGGTCAAGAATATAAGAGAGTGCTACCTATGTATGTCTTAAGTAGCCATGGTTTGGCTGAAACAAAGATCTCGCTTTACCGCTCTACTAACCGTCAACCTCCACGGTTAGGTGATCCACGCTTTTGGATCTACAAATTTAAGACCTACTTCCCGGAGATATGGAGAGGTGGCGAAATGATTTGCCTAGCACAGGACGGCAAACATTGTCTTGCCGTAAATCTATATACGGTAGAAACAACGGAAGAAAACTGGGATTGTCTTGTCAAAATATTTGCAAACTCGAGTGATTAATAACGTTTATTGACATCTTCAAAGAAACGTATTTTGTCTCATGAGGATGCTAGAAAGTATTGTGCAAATGAAGTTAAAGCAGCTGTGTAAATGACTAACAACCCTACCTCTATCGACCTTTTCGCAGGGTGTGGAGGTCTATCGCTGGGGCTTGAACAAGCTGGATTTGAGACTATTTTCGTAAATGAATTAAATCCTCATGCTATGGAGAGTTTTCTTATTAATCGGGAAAACTTCCCTCATTTAAAAGATGAGAAGAATCATGCTTTCGACCTTTTAGAAATAACTCAAAATCCTAAAGTATTGAAAGGTCTAAGGAAACGTTTGCACAAAGAGTTTGGTGATATCGGAGTCATTTCCGGTGGTCCACCCTGTCAGGGATATAGCGGGATTGGGCATCGAAGCACTTTCAAAGAACTGAACGTAAAAAAAGAATCCATTCCAACAAACCATTTATATAAGGACATGGCGAAATTCGTTGAGGCGCTAGCTCCTAGAGCGTTTATTTTTGAAAATGTTCGAGGGCTTCTCTCAGCGCGTAAAACAGCTCAAGGTAAGCCAGGTGAATTCTGGGAAGACGTTAAAAAAGAATTCACATCTATAAGAGCTGTCCCTGCAGGGAATCAGGAGGCATTCCGCTACGTGGTGCAATCGAAGCTACTTTTAGCGAAAGATTATGGGGTGCCACAGAACAGGCCGAGAGTCATAATGATCGGCATCAGAGAAGATATCCATGGACAACTGCCGATTTCGGTAAAGGAAAATACGAAGGATTCGTTCTATCCGCCAACGACAAAAGAAGCGCCAGACCCTATAGACGTGCTTGAGGATCTCATAGATGATGATTATCTGGGTGTGAGTTCTACAACCGAATACCCCAAAGAAGCAGATTTAAATAATAAGCATTTAAAAGATTTACGCCGGAAAAGCCGAACAGGAGATGTCGCTAAGAAAGGCGACGCCTTAACGGAACATGAGTACTCTATGCATTCGTCAAAAATTATCCGAAAATTCAAACTGCTCCATAAGTCGAATAAACCTCTTCTCGGATCCGAGCAGAAAGAACTCGCTAATCAGCGTTGTCGGCGCTACATCGAATATAAGAACGAAAGTGAGACTCTTAAGGCGCGTTTCATCGATGACTTCACCCCTTTGTTTAATAAAGACGAGTTGAAAGAGATGCGTGATGAGTTCAGTTCCACCAATGAAAAGATCCGATACATCAAGATTCTTGACAGGGTTGAGCAGGAAGTCATTAACCATATGGGGGTAGAACCTCACAAGAAATGGATTGAAGCCAGTGAAAAAGAGAAATTGAAAATAAAGAAAAATTTCGACAAACTTAAGGAAAACAAAGAGTACGAAATAGATGTTCTCAAAGGCAAGAAACTATCTGACTTTCAACCCCTTCCAGTTTCTACTGTGTTTCAAATAGAAAAAATCGCCAAAGAATTGAACCCTTCGAAGACGTTAAGAGAGGAGATAGAAAAACAGATTTCTGGCACAAGTTCTTCAAAAAATTGGGAAAATCTAAAACCTGAAGAGCAGGAGAAGATACTGCATAATTTGAGAAAAATTCAGGAAAAAAAGAAATATCAAGCAAAGTTTGCCCAACGGCCGTTGCCGGAACGATGGGATGAGAATGGGCCTAATATCACCATTACCGGAGGAACCGAGGATCTGATTCATTTCAGTCAACCACGAACCCTAACAGTTCGAGAATGGGCCCGACTCCAAGGCTTCCCAGACTGGTACCAATTTGCTGGGCCCCGAACAACCGGAGGTCGGCGGCGAGCCGGTGATCCAAGCAAAGGGGATTGGACACGTGACCTCCCGAAATACACACAAATAGGTAACGCCGTGCCAGTCAAACTTGCCGCAGAAATAGGAACTCACTTGAAAGAATTGATCATCTAGTAAGTTCTTAAGATGGTTGATTGGCTTGAAGAAATAGATCTTGGGGTAACTGGACCACCGGTTTCAATGGGTGTCCGTAAAATTGGTGAGCGTCCATGGTTATTTCTCGACGATCATACGAAAAGTGAACTCGCCCTGAAAGCAAAACTTTCTGAAGATCCTAAGAGAGAAGTTTTTCTTACACAGCCAGGGACCCAAGAAGCAAGCGAATGTGTACTTTCTCTAATAAGTCAAGCGGGCATAGATCTCATTCCTGAGAACAACCTGCACCCACTTGAAAGAGCAGGCTTGTCAGTTCAGGAGGACCTATGTTTAATCCAGCATTCATCTAGAGGTTGGATTTTTGAAGCTGCATCTCTGTGTTTCCCATCTTTATGGAAATTAAGTGAGAAAATTGGTAAGAACATGACGGCAGTTCATGGGCCGGTAGAAGATTATCCGGAATTTTTGGAGAAAAAAGTTGATGGCTTCTTTGACCGGATCGGTCAAGACCCCGTTTGGCGTCGCAACTGGTTCATTCACTCGGATAGCAGACTGCATCAACCCAACCGATCTACAGAAGGCGATCCAGTCATTGCAAGTGGTGAAATCGGTGAGAAATTATTCGTCCGTAGTGAACGCCAAACTCTTCGGGCCCTTCATGTTTCTGGATGGATTCTCTTCACCATACGTGTCCAGCAAACTCCCTTAAAGAACCTCATTGGCGCACGTAGGGAAGATTTCAATAATTGGATTTACAACGCTTCAGAGTCACATCACCGACATAAGGCGCTCCGGAAAGAACAATTGGAAGAAATTCGAAGTTTTCTTGGTCGAAATCACTGAATTTTCCTAATAACTGATCAGTGGAGTACAAACTCCTTAGTGAAATTTTCTAAAAGCGAGTCAATTAATTACTTTTTCTGATTATTAGTTTTTGGTTTCTGCTTTAATGAATAAATGGAAGAGAAATTGCCTAGTCAGGATAGTTTATGTTTTCCGACGCTTTTGGCTCTCAAATCACATAACGGCTCAGCCGATGTACAAGGGATAAAAAGATTTGTGGCTCAATATTTAGAACTATCCGAGGAGCTTCTTGAGATTCCTACTCCACATCCAGGCGACTCAAGAACAAAATTTGAATATGACCTTGCTTGGGCTAGAACAAAATTAAAGCTTCACGGAGCTGTGAGTAACCCAAGCAGATCTATTTGGGAGGTCACTGAAAAAGGTTCTTCTATGAATGAAGAAGAATTGAATGTAGAGCTACTTGGAAATGCGAAGACTAAGAGTATTGGAAATACGAAGACTACGAGTACGCCTTATTCAAAATGGGGCGGTATTTTTTGGGAAAACAATCTAGGGAAATGGAACTTTTCTGTTCGGACGACCACTTGTTTGAGAGGAGTAGGGATTAACACCGAAGAAGATTTGCTCAAACAAAGTGAAAAAAGTTTGATGAGAATTACAAATTTCGGTGGAAGATCACTTCAAGAAGTTCAACATAAGTTAGATGAACGTGGGCTCAAGCTTACTGAGATGAAATGGGTTAAAGTTTCACCAGCTGGCTTCCCTAATTTGCTTTCACAAGGGTATGAACCGTTACAAATTTCCCAAATGACAAACACAAAACTATCTAAAGTTACAGAGACCCTTGAGCTCTATCGCCTTGCTGATGAAGGGTACTCGTTACGAGAAATAGGGGAAATGGTTGGAGAATTTAGGGGGAGAGAGTTGAGCAGAGAACGGGTTCGCCAACTAATCGCAAGATATTGGCCGGAATTAATCGACGCTCGAAAAGAAAAGCAACGTGCCCGAAAAGAGGAAATTGCTGCTGATAAAAAACAAGAGAGATTTACGAAGAAGAAGATTGATTTCAGTGAT
This sequence comes from Actinomycetota bacterium, assembly GCA_902634555.1. GTDB lineage: Bacteria > Actinomycetota > Acidimicrobiia > Acidimicrobiales > MedAcidi-G1 > MedAcidi-G2B. The sequence continues at coordinate 21,234 of CACPKO010000002.1, read as the reverse complement.
GGAACAGGGATTAACGCAAATGAAGTATTAGATCATCTTCGAAAAAGTGCATCAACACTCAAAACAGCAGAGTTTTTTGCCATACCGCAATCTTGGGTAAATATTCTCTACGATCTAACACCTGACGATTTTCCCAAATGCTCTAAAAGATCACAATACCGAGTCACGAATGAGGAAATACTAGAAAACCTAAAATACGCCTACGAAAAACTAAATGAGGGAAAGCTCACCATGGACATGTATGAGAGCTTTCGAGCGGAAATGAATCCAAACCCTAACGAAAAACAGTCTTCGTGGGTGCATCATCAAAGCGTCATTAGAAAATTTGGCGCATGGCAAGCAGCTCTGGAACTAGCCGATATCCCCACTTTTGAACCAGGTAGTTGGTTAAAAGAAGCAGGCGGGAGAAGCAAGGATTTCACCGACGCGAAACTGATTGAGTTTCTTCGCATCGCTGATAATTCCATAGACAATGAGCGTTTAACATATGATCGTTACCGTCTTTTCGCAGAAAGTCAAAAAGACAATTGGGCTTCACCAGCAACTTGTTCTCAACGTTTCGGGTCGTGGAATAAAGCGTTGGCAGCAGCAGGAATCCCAACTTCCGCTTTCGGTAGTAGTAAGAGGTACTCTAATGAGGAGTTACTTGGTTTTTTGCGTACCGCTTATACGGAGCTCAACCAAGGACAACTTTCGATTTCAATGTATGAGGGTTTTGTTGCCCAGCAGGAAACTGAATTCTCCGGAGTTAGCGGCATTTCGAACCGTTTCGGGTCGTGGAATAAAGCCTTGGCAGCAGCAGGAATCCCAACAACTCTAAGCCCTTTTGAGGAGTGATTAGGCTTACTCCTCAAGAATATTTTTAAGACGCTTCAGGTTTCGTTTCCAAATTGCTTTTAACACAGGTCGTGCAAATAAGGCACCTATCGGTCCACCCATCCACCACGGGAAACGAAGAGTTTCTTCCCAAGAAAATAGAGTTTCAGAATCACTGGTACTTTCAAGAGTGAAATGGCCTCTACCTGTTACTACTCCACTATGGGCAACACCCATAATTAAGTTCTCTTGCCAGTCAGTGATTTCCATACGATCTGTTAAACGAAAAGGCCCTACTTTTGTTTCACAATCAAAAGTGGTTCCTACTCCCTGATTCTTGTCGGAAGTGATGGTGATAGTTTCAGCATCAGCCATCCAGGCGGTATGCGATTCAAGATCGGCGATTTGTTTCCACACCTCTTCTCGTGGAAGAGAAATTTTTATAGAGATTGTGATCATTGACATCATTAGCCTCTTCAGAGAATCTACAATTTATTACCCTACGCCCTTAGAAGTCCACTACTTCATGGGCGATACAGTTTTATTCAACCACATCGAAAAGACAATGAGGAGAAAAGTGAAAGTAGCGATAACAGGAGCATCAGGACTCATCGGCTCAGCGTTAGTTGCAGAACTTGAAGGACGCGGTGATCAAGTTATACGAATAGGTCGAACGGCACGTCGTGAAGGTGACGTCACCTGGGACCCGATAGAGGGAACTCTTGATCCTAAAGAAATTGAAGGAGTAGAAGCAGTAGTGCATCTTGCCGGAGAAACAATAGAAGGCAGATGGACACAGAAAAAAAAGAAAAAGATTCTCGAAAGCCGAGTCAAAGGAACCCGACTGCTTACCCAAACTCTTCACCGTCTTGATGCACCTCCCAAAGTTCTAGTTTCTTCTTCAGCCGTAGGTTTTTACGGGAACCGAGGAGATGAAATCCTGACAGAATCATCTTCTCCAGGAACCGGGTTCCTTGCAGAGGTTTGCCAAGAGTGGGAAGCCGCAGCAGTGGTGCCATCTGAAACACGGCTCGCATTTGCAAGAACAGGCATAGTTTTCACCCCATCTGGAGGAGCTTTACAGAAATTATTGATTCCAATCCGCTTATGTTTCGGGGGGCCACTAGGCAAAGGAAACCAATGGTGGCCATGGATAACACTCACAGACGAAGTTAGAGCTTTCCAACACATGATTGACAGTGAGATTGAAGGCCCGGTTAACCTCGTTTCACCTCAACCTCTTCAAAACAAAGAATTAACGAAACAAATCGCCAAAGCCCTTAAAAGGCCAGCGTTCTTTCCGGCCCCATCATTTGCTCTGAGAACAATTCTTGGGGAGATGGCAGATGGTCTTCTTCTGTCCAGCCAGAGAATCCTCCCGGAGGTCCTTGAAACATCCGGATTCCAGTTTGATTCCCCCGATCTCGAAAGCGCCCTTAATGCGCTCGGATTAGTGAAGGGCTAAGAACATGGCTAGGAAAGTAACAATCCTTTCAACAGTGGTAGCAGTCATTGTGGGGACACTGGTCGCTTTAGCAGGGGCGTCAAATAGCGAATCATTTGGCGGTATGCCGATTTTTGCATGGTGCGCAATTATTTCTTTCGGTGTCCAATGGATAGCTTTTATTCCCGCATGGAAGAACCATTCTGAACATTTCTTTGACCTCACAGGATCTCTTACTTATTTGACCGTGACAATTTTCGCTGCACTCACAATCCCTTCGCTGGATCTTAGAGCGACGCTCCTGACGTTCATGGTTGGATTCTGGGCAGTTCGATTAGGAACATTCCTGTACACACGCGTTAAATCAGTAGGAGCAGATACTCGCTTTGATGTTATGAAATATGACTTTTTCTGGTTCTTGATGACCTGGACTCTGCAAGGTTTATGGGTATTTCTGACTTCCGCTGCAGCCCTTGCCGCAGTTACCGCAGCTGGTCAAGAAAAGTTCAGTGTTCTTGGAATAGCAGGTCTGTCTATTTGGATCATTGGATTTGTGATCGAAATCACTGCAGATGAACAAAAACGCCGATTCCGTAATGAGATCAATGACCAAGGGCACCAAGTTAACCGAGGAACGTTCATCCGATCTGGTCTTTGGAAGTATTCTCGGCACCCAAACTATTTTGGCGAAATAACTCTCTGGATTGGTATAGCAGTCATCGCTCTTCCGGTTCTCTCGGGATGGACTTTTGTGACTTTGGTTTCACCGGTATTCGTTTACTTGCTTCTCTCTAAAATCAGTGGAATTCCGATGCTAGAAGCAAGCGCAAATAAACGTTGGGGAGACAACCCTGAATACCAGAGGTATAAGAAAGAAACTCCAGTGCTTTTCTTGAAATTCCGCCGTTAATTATTCCTGGTTAGACAGCACCCATTGATCAAACTTCTCCCATAGTTGGTCAATGTTCTCAATCAAAGCCTTTGGTTCTGATATTGGCGGCAACTCAGATCTTGGCAATCGCTCTGTATTAAAATGAAGGGGAGCTGGAAAAGGAATATTTCTCCAAAGGTCACGCAAATTCTTGAAATCAGTGACTCCGACATGGTTTAAGAGAATCACATCTGCATCTTGGTTGTTTTCAAGAATAGATAAAAATCCTGGGGTGCGCACTGGCAAAACACAAGAGAGTCGCTGAGCCGACTCCACTCTTTCTGGGGCTGTGATAGAAAGCATTTCAATAGCCCTTTTCAATTTGTTTGGTGAAAATCTTGTTCCTTCTGGGAAGATGACTATTGCTTCATCGGGCTCTAAGTCTCTGGCTAGAGCTCCGATATTTTCAATTTCGGCTCGATTGTCCTTAGTGTCTCGATCTACGAAATAGTTCGGAATTCGATGCCCAACAATATCAAGGCATGGATCCCAAAGAAGTTGACGTTTGACAATGAAGCGTGGGCGTAACCCAGTTTCGGCGAGAACTGCAGCTACCAGTAAGGCATCTCCCTGACTTCCGTGTCTGGCAAGGACCACTAGCGGGCCTCCAACTTCAAGAGATTCTTGCCCCTCGAGTTTGAATCTAAGCCCGAGAAGCGATTTAGCTCCTCGGATAAGGTTGCTCGTCCACCAATATTGCAAGTTGCTGTGGGCTTTCAAAGAATGGTCAGAAGTGAGCTGTTGACGTGGAGTAAATCTAAGCCAAAGAAAAGCAGCTCTTAAGATGCCTCCAGATTCGATTCCAAGCCACCATAAGCCGTAAGTAAGAAGGCGAACCGTTGGTAAAGGTTTCCTACGGCACAAATCAACGAAGGCTGCTAATAGGACTGTTGGAACGTAAAGGCCGAGCCCAATGAGGAAAGAGAAAAGGATTGCAGGAACAGTGACTGATCTTCGCTTTAAGCGAGCCGATCTACCTGATTCATGCGCAGAAAACTGTCGCTGGTTAGCCATTTACTTCATTTGATCCAATTAGGTGGACGCTTATTGAGGAAAGCATCCATTCCCTCTTTAGCTTCATCTCCTTGGAAGAGATCAGCTGAAAGTTTTGAAGTCCATTCAAATGCTGAATCAACATCCATCTCTGGAACTTGAACGAGCAGCTGTTTCGTGGCTGCAAGAGCATTCGGTCCACCGGCTAAAAGGTCATTCACATATTTTTGTACAGCGGCATCTAATTTCTCAGCCGGAACCGCTTGATTTACCAACCCCAGACGTGCTGCGTCAGCTCCAGTCATCCGATTCCCGAGAAGCATTGCTTCCGCAGCTTCAGCGGGACGCATCTTAGGTAGACATAAAACAGAGATCATGGCTGGCGCTACCCCGATTCTTACTTCGGTAAAACCAAATTTAGCGTCCTCTATCGCTACCGATAGGTCCATTGCTGCAGCAAGCCCCATGCCACCAGCTACGCAATGACCGGCGATTCTCCCAATATAAGGTTTAGGTGACTTCCGGAATCGGCCAAATAGGTCAAGAGGGTTTACCGATTTTGAAGTTTTAGTCCCTTTAGAGCGCTGCGATAGGTCAGCACCTGCGCAGAAAACTTTTCCGGCGTTTGTTAACACTATGACTCGAACTTCTGGATCGTTATCTGCTGCATCTAGAGTTTCGACCAGTTCGAAAGTTAACTCAGAACTCAGAGTGTTACGGTTTTCCGGATCATTCAAGGTGACGGTTAGAACACCTGTGTCCATCTCTGTTTCTATGAGCGACATTAGCGACTCTCCGGGGTAGGTCCATCGGTGGCTGGTCCAGCGAAAGCTTGTGCTTTGGTTAACCAATCTCTAGCAGAGCCTCCTTGGACGACAAGAGAAGTGTCGTCAAGATGTCTTCGCTGTGTTACCACTAGACAGAAATCTTCAGCTGGCCCTTGAACAGAAGAGTCAGTGTTTTCGGGCCCCCATGACCACAAATTTCCATTAGGGGAAGTGAGGTTTACCGTTACGTCGTCGCTTGGGGCTTCTAACCCTCGGTTAATGTAGGTCCACTGTCTTGTGATGACTCCTAGTTGAGCGATATGGCGTAACCGTTCGGTAGGGGCCCGATAGCCATCGACGGCATCTACAATGTTCTGCCCATGTGCCCAAACTTCCATCAGTCGAGCAGTAAGAAATGAACGTGCCCCCATTGAAGGACCGTACCAGGCAACACGAGCATCGCCTTCAAGAGATTCAGCTGCTTCAGCGAGATGCTGCCTCTCAGATCTCCACTCTTTTAAGAGTTCCGCAGGGGAGAGTTCCCGATACTTGCCTAATGTGAATTCATCTACAGAATCTGACTCTTCACTTACATTAGAAATTAAATCATTAACTAGGTCTTGAAAATGGTCGGGGTTAGAGATGGCAATGGCGGCTGTGTAGTCAAAGTAAGTCAAATGAGCGATTTGGTCAGCGACACTCCATCTGGGGCTAGGAGTATCCAGACTCCAAGAACTGTCGTCAAGTCCAGACACCACGTCGTCAAGAGCCTGCTGTTCATCTCGTAGATCTAAAGCGATATCACTTATATCCATGGAGATTCTTTCGTGCCAGTAAGAACAAGACCCCTCATAATGATTTCTAACATACCGTCAGCAGCGGCTTTCGGAGAACTGCGTAGATCTTTCATAACATCAACATGTGCAAAGTCGCGACCTAAACCAGCCACAACACGAGCAACAGCGGCAGTATCAACATCTGCTATATCTTCACGTTCGACAGCGAGATCTAAAAGACTTCGAGTGATAGCCACCAAATAGTCTGAATGGTCTTTGCTCAGTTTCTGTGCGCTAGGTACTACCTCAAGATCCCTTGCGAACTCTTCAGTGGTGTTCTCCACAGCTATGGTCGCAGCTTCGAGATAAAGACGTATAGCTCCTAAAGGAGCCATCCATGGGTTAATTATTTCAATAGCGCTACGTCCAACTTTGCGGAGATTGCGGTCAATAACAATTAAAACTAGCTCATCTTTACTTTCAGCGATTTCGTAAAGAGTTCTGAGCGAACAATTAACCTTCGAAGCAATTTCCGACATCGTTATTTCGGCGAACCCTTCATCAAAAAGGTCACTTAACTGATCTAAGACTTCGCGTTGTCGCTGCGTTAACTCTTCTTCTCTCTGCCGCGAAATAATTGGTTTAGGAGCAGGAACTTCACGCAGTCGAACAAGAAGGCTAGAAGTTTCTTCAACTAGAGCATTAACAGTCATGCCCGTCGAGCCTCTGACCAAGTCATTCCTTTTTCTACATTGATATCACGTGGTAATCCCAGAACCATTTCCGCAACAATATTTCTTTGTACCGCAAAAGTGCCGCCGCCAAGAGTCAAAGCAGGGGAGAAGATGAATCCGTAATGCCAAATAGGATCAACATTAGGAAAGAGCGAAGAATCTGAACGAACTTCAGTCGGTCCGCTTCGCCCCATTTCAGGAACTTCACCTTCAGGCCCAGATCCTTCAAGCATGCCGCTGGCACCAGTTAACCGTTTTGCCATTTCTAAAACATGTTGCCCGTGATCGTCGGCCATTGCCTTTTGAATGGAGGCCTCCGCTCCAGGAGTTCGCCCAGCGAGACGAGCGCTGAGGGTTCGTAAACGATTGAGTCTAAGAACTTCCGATTCGCAGTAAAGGGCAGCAAGTTCTTGACGAAGCAACGGATCTTGAGCTCCTCCGCTTTCTCGAACAAGATCAAACAAAGTATTAGCTGAAGGACCGGTACCCCAGAGGGAACCAGCAGAAGAGAGCGAAACCCTTTCATTAGAAAGAGTCATTTTGGCCAACCTCCAGCCGTCGCCTTCTTGCCCGACAAGCATTTCTGCTGGAAGACGGACGTTGTCGAAGAACACTTGGTTGAATGAATGAGCCGTGGTCATATCAACAATTGGGGTCATGCTTAACCCTGGAAGATCTGTTGGGCAGATGAAGTAAGAAATTCCTTTGTGTTTAGGAACATCAGGGTCGGTTCTTGCTATAAGTATCCCGAACTTTGAATAGTGTCCACCGCTAGTCCAAATTTTTGATCCATTTATGATGTATTCGTCTCCATCTCGGACAGCGCGAGTGGAGAGATTAGCGAGATCGGATCCCGCATCTGGTTCGCTAAACATCTGACACCAGTACTCCTCACCGGTGAGAATTGGTCGGAGGTAGCGTTCTTTTTGCTCTTCAGTCCCTTCAAGCAAAATAGTAGGACCCGCCCATCCGATACCTATAGCGTTCGCTGGCCTTTGAATGCCTGCACGTCTAAGTTCATCGTCAATGATGAGTTGATGCATGGGATCCGCAGAAATCCCATATGGCTCTGGCCAATGAGGCACGATGTACCCTGCGTCTAAGAGTTCTTCCGGGCTTGGAGAAGGATTGGCTTTGATCCAATCTCTTATTTCCAGGCGTCTCGGATCGTCATCTGGTGGAAAGTCAAAATCCATAATTACTCCAAAAGATCTTTCGGTATTTCAACAACTCTGGCTCGAAGCCATTCTCCAAGACTTTTTGCTTGTCCGTCTTGGCGAGTAGATGCGGCAACTCCCTCTTCAAGGATTCCATGAATAACAAAATTCAAGGAAAGAATATTAGGGAGTTCGTATCGGTCGATTTTCATTTCGGAAGTTTCAGGTAAAAGACTTCGAAGTTTCTCGGTTGTTAGGAATTTATTGAGCCAAGCCCACGCTTGTGGATCACGAGCGAAAACTCCAAGGTTTGCATTTCCGCCTTTATCTCCTGATCTAGTACCAATGATTCGACCAATAGGCGATGTGACAGTTTCTCCGGTTGGAGGATCTGCTGGAGGGGCGGCGAGCGGTTCAATGGAAACCTGATCGTCTGGAATCGTTGACTCAACTACGGTCTGGTTGCCGTCAAGCATTGACACGTATTGCGGAACTAGGTCTGAGGGCACAATTGCTGGGCGGTAGACGCCATAGACATGAGCTCCGCGGCCACCTACCCCAAACATGCCAGGGATTGTCGCTAAAGCTAATTCGTTCACCGCGTTTGAGAGAGCTCGCCCAACCTTGCGTTCATCGGAGTCTTTCACTGATAGTCGCCAGAAAGCGACTGCTTCTTCGTTGCTTTGAGGATCAGGCTTGTCGGTTCGTATTATGCGAGTGGTTACTTCAGAAAAATCTGAAGGCTGGTAAGGGCATGCTTCCCAAAAAGCAGCGTCAACAAGTTCAGCTTTTTCTTCAATATCGAGACCGGTTAAAGCGACAGAAAGGTCGCTTCGATATCCGCCAAGTTCATTCATCGCTACTTTGAGAGTTTCTGGAGGAGGCTCGCCGCAAGTGTTGCTCATTAACACACGGTCAGGTTCAACTTGTTCAAGTTTTATTGTGTCAAAGCGGGTAGTTACATCAGGACCTAAATATGACGGTGATCCAATTTCATAAAGGAGTTGAGAAGTTACTGTTCCAACAGAGACCTCGCCGCCGGTGTTGTCATGCTTTCCGATGATTGAGGAACCATCTGAAGCGATGTCAGCCCAAGGGAAACCGGTTCGGGTCATACCGGGTACTTCAGTGAAGAAAGAGTAGTTTCCGCCGGTTGCTTGAGTTCCGCATTCAATTACGTGGCCGGCTGCTACGGCACCCGCAAGTTCATTCCAGTTGGTTTTCTTCCATTTGTGATGCCATGCGGCTGGACCACACACCACTGCAGCATCGGTGACTCGGCCAGTAATGACTATGTCTGCGCCTTGATTTAAAGCTTCAACTATTCCCCAACAGCCGAGATAAGCATTCGCGCTGATGAATCGAGAAGCGTCACCTAACGGTTCGCCTGTCTCAAAATGCGAAAGGTCAATCCCTGCCTCAAGTAGTTCATCTAGACGAGGTAAAAGATTGTCTCCAGTAACGTAAGCAATGGATGGTTTCAATCCCAGTTTTTCTGCTACTTCAGAAACTGCTTCGGCGCAACTATCGGGGTCTAACCCTCCTGCGTTTGAAACCACTTTAATGTTTTTATCAAGACAGGTTCCCATGACTTGTTCCATCTGAGAGACGAAACTTCTTGCGTAGCCTCCGCCGGGGCGTTTAGCTTGCGTTCGGGCCAAGATCAACATTGTTAATTCAGCAAGCCAGTCTCCGGTGAGAACATCTATGGGGCCGCCTTCGACCATTTCTGCTGCTGCGGTTAGTCGATCACCATAAAATCCTGAACAGTTCGCTATGCGTATCGGTTCAGTCATCTTGTTTCTCTGACCCGTCGTCGATGACCATCATGGCGACACCTTGTTCAATTTGTTGTCCTACAGCAACAAGTATCTCCGTGACAGTCCCTTCTTCTGGAGCATTGATGTGGTGCTCCATTTTCATAGCTTCGAGAACAAGAAGTGTTTGTCCAGCTTCTACGACGTCTCCAACTTGCACTCTGATGTCAAGCACGACACCTGGCATTGGTGAGACAAGCCCATCAGCGACTTCATTTGTTCCGGGCGGTATGAAATGAGGAATGATTGACAGATGAGCGGTACCACGATCCATTTGAATAAAGATTTCATCTTTTGCTCTAGTGACAAGATGCGTGGATCGGATGTCACCGATTTCAACATCGATATCATTTACAGAGTGGCGATGAACGCGAGTTTGGTCAACTCCATTTAACGTAAAAGATCCGTCTCTGTTGCTGTGATAAGCGACGTCGTACTGTACGTCCCCTGAGGTAAAGGAAATTTGTTGGTCGGGGAAACGAGAGTTCCTCCAACCGCTAGGAGTCTGATCAAGAACTAGCGCAGCTGACCTGTTTTCTCCTTGGATCCAGAGGGCCGCAATTGCTGCCGCACGAGAAATCTCATCGCTGGTTAAAAAGTTGCTGTTGTCGGGACTATGCCTTTCAATGAAATCAGTGGTTGTATCGCCGGCAAGAAAAGCTTCGTGCCGCAGAGTCGAAATAAGGAATTCACGATTCGTAATTATTCCGCCAAGATGAAGTTCCTCAAGGGCTTTTGCGAGCCGCAGAGCTGCTTCTTTACGGGTTGAACCTTTTGATGTGACCTTGGCCAGCATCGGGTCGAATTGAACACCAACTTCCGTTCCTTTAGAAACGCCTACATCCCAGCGAATATTTGGATTCTCAGGAACTTTAAAGGCTGACAGAGTTCCGATAGCAGGAAGAAAGTTATTTGAAGGATCTTCAGCGTAGAGTCGCGCTTCAATAGAGTGCCCGTCTGAAGAGATACTCTCCTGAGTGCATTCCATCTTTTCTCCTTGAGCGACAAGGATTTGTTGACGCACTAAATCGATTCCGGTGGTTTCCTCAGTAACTGGATGTTCAACTTGTAAACGAGTGTTTACTTCAAGAAAGAAGAATTCTTTAGAGTCGTGGTCTAAAAGGAACTCGACTGTTCCTGTTGATTCGTATCCGATGGTTTTAGCGAGATTCAATGCTGCTTTAGCGATTGAGTTCCGCAGTTCAGAATCAATTGTGGGCGAAGGGGCTTCTTCGATGATTTTTTGATGGCGTCGTTGAATTGAACACTCTCGTTCTCCTAAATGGATGAGATTGCCGTGGCTGTCGCCAAGTATTTGAATCTCAATGTGATGAGAGCTTGGAACGTAACGTTCAATGAAGACTCGGTCATCTCCGAAAGATTTCAAGGCTTCGCGCTGTGCTGATTCAACGGCTTCAGACAGGTCCTTTGAAGATTGAACTACGTGCATTCCTTTACCGCCGCCGCCTGCAGCTGCTTTCACAAGCAAGGGGTATCCCACGGCGTCTCCGGCCATAGGGTCATCAGAAGAGGGAAGTATTGGCACTTTGGCATCAACAGCAGCTTTTTTGGCTTCTATTTTGTCGCCCATAGATTTGATCACTTTTGGTGAAGGGCCTATCCAAATAAGCCCTGCATCAGTTACTGCTTGAGCGAACTCTGCGTTTTCTGAAAGAAATCCGTACCCAGGGTGGATGGCGTCTGCTTCCGTTTTCAAAGCTGCAGCGATGATGGCTTCGCCGTCAAGGTATCCAGAAATATGTACAGCGAGATCAGCAGTGTTCACAAAAGAAGAGTTTGCGTCTGCTTGTGAATAAACAGCGACGCAGCGTAAGCCCATATCTTTAGCGGTAGCGAAAACACGTTCTGCGATTTCACCACGGTTCGCTACCAGAATTGTTGAAATGCTCATAATCTGAACACCCCATACTTTCTGGCTCCTTCAATAGGTTTATTTCTCACCACTGAAAGACAGAGCCCCACAACGGTTCGTGTATCTCGCGGATCAATGATTCCGTCATCGCTTATCGCTCCAGTGGCGACTAAGGCAAGCGACCCTTTTTCTTGTATCGCTTCAACGGCATCACGTATTTCTGCGTCGGCTTCTTCGTCGAATTCTTCACCTTTTCGGGCTGCTTGGCCTCGACGAACCTCAGACATTACCCCCGCTATTTGCTTGCCGCCCATAACGGCAATCTTCGCGGTAGGCCAAAGAAAAGTGAATCTATTGCCGTAAGCTCGTCCCGACATTCCGTAGGTTCCGGCCCCGTATGAAGATCCAACTATGACGGTTATGTGTGGCACGGTCGAGTTAGTCACGGCGTTGATCATTTGGGAACCTTTTTTGATGATTCCGGCTCGTTCTGATTCGCTTCCAATCATGAATCCAGTGATGTTTTGCAAGAAAAGAATGGGGATGTCTTCTCGGTTGCATAGTTGGATGAAATGGGCTGCTTTTTCTGCGGCTTCTGGATGAATCACTCCATTGTTGCCCAAAACACCCACTGGGTAGCCATGAATCGTTGACCAGCCACAAACCATAGTGGTTCCGTATCGGGGTTTGAATTCTTCAAACCTTGAGCCGTCAACTGTTCGAGCGATTACTGCACGGATATCTAAAGGTTGTCGAAGGTCTCGGCTCACCAACCCGAGAAGTTCCTCTGGATCATGGGCAGGAGGTTCGATGGTGTAACTCGGGTCAGGGCCTGCTTTATTCCAATCAAGGTGAGATACCACTTCTCTACACATGCGTATGGCATCCATCTCGTCTTCTGCGAGGTAATCGGCTAAACCGGATTTTTCAGCATGCATCTGTCCGCCGCCAATGGTTTCAGCGTCAGCGATTTCGCCAGTAGCCATTTTTACTAAAGGTGGCCCACCGAGAAAGACCTGAGATTGTTCTTTGATGAATATGTTGTAGTCAGACATGCCGGGTTGATAAGCGCCACCCGCTGTCGCTGAACCAAAAGTTACACATACTGTTGGTATGCCTAATTTTGATAACTCGATCATTTCATAAAAGAATCGTCCGGATTCTGCGAAATGGTCGGTCTGTACTCTTGTTTTTTTCTCGCCTCCGCCGGTTCGTACACGTAGGTCTGCTCCGGCTGATTCCACAAAACTGACGTAGGGCATGTGGTTGTCTCGAGCGATTTCAATTGCTCGCATCCATTTTTTACCGGCGTAGGGGGTTAGGGCTCCAGCTAATACTGAAGGGTCGTTGCCGAGTATTACGCATTCTGTTCCGGCGATAACTCCGATGCCGAGAACCATTCCTCCTCCGACGGCATAGTCAGAGTTGTATCCAGCGAGTGTGCTTATTTCCAGGAATGGGCTATCAGGGTCTAAGGCGTGGGCGATGCGTTCTCTAATAGGCATTTTTCCGCGAGAGCGGAGACGATCCATGGCTTCTGGTCCGCCTCCGGCTTCGGCTTCTGCCAGTAGGCCGTCGATCACTTCGAGTTGTTCAAGGGTGTCGGATCGGTTTTGTTCGTATCTTTCGCTGCCGATATCAAAAGAGGAGGGAAGAGGTGGGGCGAGTAATGAACGTGGCATGCACACAGCATAGACCGGTAATTAAAATAGCGCAAAGTTACCGCTTGGTTTATTAGTGAAACCACGAAAATAGGGGGTAATTATCCAAAAATTAGGTAATTGATCAATACATGTTCTCTCATAGAATGAAACTTATGAGCGAACAAGAAACTATTGAAGGCTGGTCGCCTCCAACAAACGAAGAATGTGAAGAAATCTTGCGCACTGTCCGGTCTGTGGCCATTGTCGGAGTGTCTACAAACCCTGGGCGTCCCTCAAACGAGGTAGCTCAATACCTCTGTGAAAATGCAACAAATTATGAAATCTATTTTGTTAACCCAACTACAACAGAGGTCCTGGGGCAACCAAGCTTCCCGTCTTTGTCTGATTTGCCGGTAGTGCCAGATCTTGTAGATGTATTCCGAAAATTAGAAGATGTTCCTGGCGTAGCACAAGAATCTGTTGATATAGGAGCACAAGTCTTTTGGACACAATTCGATTTGTGGAGTCCACAAGCAGCGAAACTTGTTTTAGACGCGGGAATGAAACTCGTAATGGATCGATGCCTAAAAATAGAGTACGCCCGCTTTTTCTAGAAAGTAGGCGCTTCAGCGTTTAACTAACGCGGGTCACAGATGATTAGAGGAATGTCTCGATCAGTGTTTTTTTGGTATTCGGCATAGTCTGGCCAAGCCGCAACAGCTGTAGGCCAAAGCTCAGCTTTCTCTTCCGGGGTAGCGACACGTGCCGTGCATTCAAGAATTTCCGACTCATCTTGAACAACGATATTCGGATCGGCAATCAGGTTGTCGTACCAAAGCGGATTCTTGGGTGCCCCGCCTTTTGAAGCCACAAGGAGGTAGTTACTGCCATCATGGACCTTGATTAGAGGACTAATGCGGGTTTTGCCAGTACGGCGCCCGGTTGTGGTGAGAAGGATGCAAGGAGCGCCTTGCATGTCAAAGCCTTCTCCGTCAGGAGCTAAGTAGCGTTCAACATGGTCGGCTACCCAACCCCAAGTACTTGGTTCATAATTTTCATCTGTCATAAATGGATCATAGGTCTATTTATTGATATTTGGAAAGTGATGGAGACGTTTCATTTACTCCGATACGATGAACATGTCTCATTACTAATAGGGATATGTGCATCGGTGCCCGAGTGGACCAAGGGAACGGCCTGCAAAGCCGTAAAGTCGCGGGTTCAAATCCCGCCCGGTGCTCCAAAACTAAATCATGATATATAGTCAAAACAGAGTTGACCAGAAAGGACAAACTGTGAGCGATTCCACTGAGAATCCGGCTGAAGAAGAAACAGACGGACCTGGATTCCCCCACACGCCTCCTCTGGGAATTAAAGCAGTTCACCCCGGAGATGAAATCCCAGGGCCGCCAGAACCTGAACAGTCACCTCGACCAGAAAGAGCAAAAATCGGCTGGGGGATTGTCGCACTAGTTTCTTTCGCAGCGATTCTCTCAATAATCGGAACATTTCTTCCCTGGACAGAACTACGTGGAGAGTTCGTGATTCGAGAAATAGGTTGGGATCAACCAATTGATGCGCTCATCGTCTTATTTAGTGGACTTGCCGCAGCATTAGCAGCAGGAGTAATCCTTTCGGGAGTAAAAAGTCACATAACTACGCTTTGTTTGTTCGCTGCCGGTGCAATTCATGTAGTGCTAGCGATAATCAAAATTTTTGATGTTGAAAACATGGAGCCAACAAGCGGATACAGCTATTCGATAGGGGTTGGGTTGCCAATTATTATCGTCGGTGGAGGAGCTCTCATCGTGGCATCTTTTCTTGAATGGGGATCACGACGACGTGAACAGGTGTCCTCTTAAAAGGCCACCTGCTACCATTTGACATTCGGGGCCGTTAGCTCAGTTGGCTAGAGCACCTGCATGACGCGCAGGGGGTCGGGGGTTCAAATCCCTCACGGCCCACCAGTTTTTTTGTGTTTTGTTTAATGGCGGATAGCCATTTGGATAGCCAAACTGTGTTTTCAATGATCTTTGCCTTGTCGGCAAGATCATTTTAACAGAATTCTCTGCAGAGAAATAGAGGGACTACAACTGCCTGGCGTCTAATTGATCAACGTGGAGGGGGGGTGCCTCCCCACCAACCAAGAAGTAGGCCACAAATAAAGCAGATAATCCCCATCATAAATGTCACGCCAAAAAACTCTGTTATTGATTTGTTTTCTGGCCAAAGATCAACTCCAGAAACACCCTTTTCACCGAGTACTACCATGCTTAGAACGGTTACAAGCCCTAAAGGTATTGTTCCAATAGCATGAAAGAGTAAAAATCTTCCAACCTCTCCAAGCCAGGTTAATTCTTGTTCAGTGTGGCTGAAGAGTTTTGAGTATCCGGTAACGGCCCAAAATCCAAAGTAAAAGAAACCCCAACCTACTACAAGAGTGAAAGCAACTCTTAAGTAAATTTTGAAACGTTCCATTTGTTAAAAGTATCAAACTTCGTTATTTAGGATGGGCTTGAGGGGAAATTTATGGAGTGAATCCTTCAGGCCGCACTGTTGGCTCATCCCAAATTACTCTTTTAGGACTTGCTTTGGTGGGCGGCTCCCATATGTATGTTCCGGTGAGATTAACTCCAGCGAGGCCCACCCCTAGACGGCTATGCGTCTGGTGGGGTGAAGCCTTCGGGCCAGATTGTTAACTCATCCCACAATGTTCCTCTTAGGTCTACACCTTCTAGGCCTTCTACAGTCTTGAGGTTTGCCCCATCTAACTCCGCTGCTACTAGGTTCGCTCCTCCTAGCCATGTTCTAAAAAGATTGGCGTTTTTGAGATTTGCCCCTACAAGACTCGAAAATCCAAAATTTGCCCACGAGAGGTTTGCTTCTTCTAAAACGGCGCCATTCATAATTGCACTCTCAAAGTACGCCTCAGTGAGGTTCGCTCGCGTGAGATTGATGCCTCGCAGATTTGTAGGGTAAACATCTCTTAGGTCCACTCTTGTGAGATTCGCTCCCGTAAGATCCATGTTCGAAAGATCAACCCCCGCGAGCCTCATGCCTGTTAGGTCTGCGCCTGGTTCGATCTCAATGCCGTCGACTTTCATGAAATTCACTCTAGGCATTCAAAGGAAACGAAGCCAATCCCCTCTAGGGGTGGTTGATAACTCGCGGTTTACTGGACCGTGTCTGAAACGTGGTGATTAAGAGCTAATTTCGCCCGTTCAAGGAATCGAACCATTTCGTCTTCAAATTTGTCTCCCGCGTCTAGGCATAGATTTTCTTGTTTTGCCGAATTGCTATTACTTAGCTCTGAGCATGTTTCAAATGCAGAAAACCCATCTACAACGACCGTGCCTGCGGCTTCTGGATACCAATCATCACAACTTTCAAGGCTGTACCTCCTGCTTTTGTTTGCCCAGCCCTTTGAATCTCCGTAGAAACTCCGAGGGTCATACCTTCCGATTTCTTCCAAAATTGTGTCAGCGGGGAGATCAAAATCATTTAGATGCTCTGTCCATATTTGGCCTATTTCATCAAAACTTTCGGTTGAGGATGTCAGTCGCAGTATGTCAATGAACTCGTTGTAGAAGTCAATGATTTCTGTGTAGCAACGATAAAAATTAGGTGTACCTGTAGATGGATTGTTAAGAGAGTCCGTTTGCATAAGACCGTAGGGTCCTTCTTTATACAGCACGTCGACAAGGTAATTAATGGTTGTATTTGCTTCCTGACCTGAATCAGCTGTTTGTTCCACTCCTTCTATTCGGTCCGAAAGCGTTTGATCCGGATCGTCACCGCACCCAAATAAAAGCGCTGAAAAAATTATGAAAACAAGACTTAGAGAGATTTTTCTCATACCAGTATTAAAGATGCGCCGAGTGGAGACTTCTACTCCATGCTCGTTTATGAGCGGGTTGCTCATGTTCATCCTCCCTTATTCAGTTTTGATTACCAAAATTCTAAAGTCCTTCCAGCCGCAGCGATAATAAAAAGACACGTCGTGACATGCATGACTATCCAAAAGGTCCTAAAAGCTAACGCTCGCTTCACACTTCTTTGAGTTATTGGTAAAAACTCTGGTTTATCATCATCGGTTATACCTACAGGCATACCTACGGTTCTTGCCCAAGTTCTTATCCATCGCCTATGACTACTCATCACTCATTTATAACGCAAATCTAAGAGAGAGCGTCAACTCAACACTGATCAAAATTTTTCTTCTTGTATGGCACTCTGTACTATAAATGTTTGGTTACCTATACAATTTTGTAAAGGTAAAGAAGGTCGTATGTGCGATAACAAACACAAAGCAGAGGAAGATTTCGAGATCGGAATAAATGTCCGCGACCTTTCGGTGAACATCGGTCCGGCCAGCATCCTCAAAAACGTTGATGTAACAGCCCCAAAAGGTTCATGCCTCGCAGTCCTCGGACCAAGTGGATGCGGAAAAACAACTCTTCTGAGAACCCTTGCGGGACTACAGAAAATAGATTCTGGTGAAATAAATCTTTGCGGAGAGACCGTCGCAACAGATAAATTTCAAACTTCACCCGAGCAAAGAGACGTCGGAATGGTATTCCAAGATTGGGCCCTTTTCCCTCACCTTACCGTGTTAGAAAACACTGTTTTTGGTTTATCTAGAGCAGATAGAAAGAAACCAAGAAGCGAAATTCATGAACTACTTGAAATGGTAGGAATACCTGAACTAGCTGACCGTTTCCCATCCTCTCTCTCCGGAGGGCAACAACAACGAGTCGCTCTTGCCCGAGCTTTAGCTCCTCGACCTTCAGTGCTTTTACTAGATGAACCATTTTCAAGCCTAGATACGAGTTTAAGAATTGAAGTCCGAGCTGAAGTTTCAGAACTACTTCGGTCTTTGAGCGTTACAAGCGTTTTCGTCACTCACGATCAGGACGAAGCTTTTGCATTAGGAGATCAGGTAGCTGTCATGAACGAAGGACGAGTTGTTCAACAAGACGCCCCATCTGAGGTTTACAAACATCCAGCGGATCAATGGGTGGCAGGATTTGTCGGAGAAGCAAACACTATTCGCGGCATGGCTTCAGGAGAAACTGCTGATACAACACTGGGAAGCATCAATCTTTGCCACCAAGCTCACGGACCCGTTGATGTGTTAATACGGCCCGAAGAAGTAACTCTTGTAGATGGAGCTCAAGCAGTAATAAAAAGAGTCGACTTTTTTGGACACGACACGCTGTATGTGGTTTCTTCTGAGGATGCAGGAGAGTTGCGATGCCGAACTGGGGGGGTCCCTACTTTCAAAGTAGGTGATCGAGTCAATCTTCAGCACTCCGGTGCTGTTACCGTCAGTTTCCCCTCTTCCTAAATTCTGTTTGCAGTCCTTTTGTACCCATGGCAGCGAACGAAGATCAGGCGCATATAGCAGTCATAGGTTGCGGTTATGTTGGGCTCACAACCGCCGCCAGTCTCGCTAACCTCGGACATTCTGTTATCGGGGTGGAATCCTCACTTGAAAGGCTTGAATCGCTACAAGAAGGAAAAGTTCCTTTTTTCGAACCTGAGTTAGAGGAGTTAGTCAACTTAGGAATTGAAGAAAACCATTTGGCATTCACCTTCGATCTGAAATCAGCAGTTTCTCAAGCCCAATTTGTTTTTGTTTGCGTGCCGACTCCCTCACAAGACGACGGGTCTGCAGATCTAAGCGTTGTTCGTTCTGTATCCGAAGAAATGAGCGATTCACTCATCTCTGGATCAATAGTGATCCTCAAGTCAACAGTTCCGATCGGCACTTCTGTCCAAGTCGAAGAATGGATAGACCGAAGCGATGTAGAGGTAGCGTCAAATCCTGAGTTCCTCCAAGCCGGGCGAGCTGTTGCAGCTTTCAAAAACCCTGATCGAATCATTATCGGAGCAAACACCCTCGCTACGAGAGAAAAAGTAGCAGAACTGTATAGCAAAGTTTCCGCTCCTGTCGTCTGCACTGATTCCCGTTCAGCCGAACTAATTAAGTACGCGTCAAACGCTTATCTGGCATCTCGAATAACTTTTGTAAACAATATTGCAGAACTATGCGAAAAAACTGGGGGAGAAGCAAGCACCGTCCTGAGAGGATTAGGACTAGATAAACGAATCGGAGAAGCTTTTCTTCAACCCGGCCCAGGATGGGGAGGTTCCTGTTTCCCTAAAGACACTCGAGCTCTGATTTCGGTTGCTGCTGAAGCGGGCTCTGATGCCACTCTCTTAAATGCGGTTCTCGAATCTAACGAAACACGGTTCGCTCAAATAGCTGCAGTTATTTCTGAATCGTTTATTGGACATGAAGAGATCCAGGTCGCCATGCTTGGACTCACATTCAAAGCAGGAACCGATGACCTTCGAGAATCTCCTTCCTTGAAGGTAGCTTCTTTGCTTCTGAACTCAGGAGTGAAAATAGTTGGATACGACCCTCACGTAACAACTACTCCGCTCAACGGTTTAGAAATCGTTCAATCAGTTGAAGAAGCCGTGAAAGACTCCGATGCTTTAGTAGTGATGACAGAATGGGAAAGATTCGTAGATCTAGATTCGGAAGAATTAATCAAACTGATGGCCGGAAAGATCATTGTGGATACAAGAAACATTTTGAACAGCAAAACCTATGTTGATGCAGGCTTTTCAGTCTGGCAAGCCGGCCAGGGATGGAAAAAGCCTTTAAAATAGGCATACAACAGTGGCTGTTTTACCTCAACGCTTGTTGAAGGTAAGATCTAGACATGGCATATGAGAGCCCCGAGTATCACCCAGCATTTGAAGAGTATTGCGAAACCATTTTCGAGTTAGAAGAAGATGATATAGACGTAATCCAGGCACGGATAGTTGAACGACTTCAGGTGTCACGGCCTGCGGTATCAGAAATGATCAAGAAAATGGGAGAAGCAAATCTTGTTTACTTCCATGGAACTCAGATACATCTCACCGATGATGGGAAATTGCTCGCTAATCAGGTTGTAAGACGGCACCGTCTCGCTGAAAGATTCCTTACAGACGTTCTCGGACTCAGTTGGGCAGAGGCCCATCATGAAGCAGGAAGATGGGAACACGTTATTTCGCCGAGTGTTGAAGCCGCATTTCTCCGAGTGCTTGACGATCCGACTACATGCCCGCATGGAAATCCGATTCCCGGAACTAATTACCAAGTTCCAGAAGGAGCTTCCGTGCTTTCAGATCTTGATGCGGGAAAAAATTTCGTCGTTGAACGCATTCCAGAAGAACTTGAGTTCGAACCTGGGCTTTTGGAATTCCTTGAAGAGTCAAATCTTATTCCCGGTGAAAATGGAACAGTTACCGCAGTGTCTCCTGATGGAACAACGACCGTTGAAGTAAAAGGAACAATGATCGGTGTAGGCGCTTTCGCCTCACAGCGAATCCTTGTCACTACATAGATGCATCAACTGACATTTTGTCAGTCTTCAACCACATGGGATTCAAACCCCTTTAAAGATTCTCTCCAATTTGTTTGGTTTAGACGTCCATCATCGTCTAGAGATGCGGCAGCTTCCCACCCCATAATCAGAGTGTGATGAAGATTGTCTGGAACAGCGAGACCTTGTCTTCCAAAAGTTGATAAACCTTCAAGAGAGTTCCCCCAACTGAGAAGTTCAGCTCGTTTTTGATTCGTAGATTTCTCAAAAATAGGGTAGACGGAAGGAAGTCGACGAACTTCAGTTTGAACATGTCGCGGCTTGGGTAATCCCAAACGCTCTATATCGTCAAGAACCATTTCTCCTAACTGATCATCTGTCATTGACCAGATCTCGTCTTGTGGCCAGCAGGGTATTTCAGCACAAAGCACAGTTGTATCTCTTGGGTCTGGACCGTCTCGATAGTTTTTAGGTTCCGAGAGGCGAGTCATCTTCGTTTCAAGCCCTGGCAGGTAATGAGCGTCATAAGTAGTGAATTGCGGCTGATCAAGAACCAGATAGACCAGAACCATGGCACGTATGCGGAGAGATTCCGCAGCTTCAAATATTTGTTGAGATGGGGCTGGGGAGATCATCTTTGGTAACAAAGTTAGGGGAGCTGTTGACCAAGTGAACTCTGCCTCATTCACGCCAGAAGAGTGTTCAATTGAGCATCTGCCATCATTAAGAAATATGTTTTTTACTTCTTGGTTCAGTTGGATGCTCGCTCCTGCAGATACTGCGGCTTCGGTCAAACTTGCAACGATCTGCCCGTACCCATTTCGAGGGTAAAGGAAAGTTCGCCCAGTTGGTGTAGAGGATTTTAATAGTTTTTGAAAAATGGCAAGAGGCGAAGTGGCGG
>CACPKO010000001.1 GCA_902634555.1 Actinomycetota bacterium | reverse complement strand
GGCCCCTCACTGTCAACAAATTCTGTTCTAAAAGGAATAGCTTTAGATTCATTTTCTATCGAGATGCTTCCTTCTGCCCCAAGTGAACATCGATCAACCATCAATGGATTCCCATTCTGATGAAAAAAGAACCCTAACTCTGAGAAATTTTCAGAAAACCCTAAGTAATCAGGAATTTTTCTCGTAAGCGGATCTAGTTCATAGTTAAATGAACTTCTCCATATAGGCATTGCATTTGAAGAACTCCTCACTTCTCGAGGAGGATTTTCTGGCTTTACTTGATGAGGTCGAAGAACACGAATTGAATTTGTATCAACTGTAATTGTCCCAAGTGGTTCAGATACGAAGAAATCATCAGGATCTAGATTTTCGTTTGGGCTATCTAAAGAAACAGGAGGAATCCAAAGCCGATCTCCAGTCCACTGTGTTGCGAAACGATGAGTCACTTTGCCTGGAAGAAACTCTTTTAGTGCTAATTCAACTCCCATAGCTTGAACATCTTCTTCAGTATCTTCTTTATCAGATGGAATAACTATTTCAATCTCGGGAAGTAAAAGATCTTCAAATGTTGCGCTAGGTAGAAAATCAGGTAACGGCGGTTTAAGCGAGGAGCGGTGAATGTCTTTCTGATCCGAGTTAGCACGTTTCCATCCAGATTCAAGGCGTCGGATAAGCGTGGGAACTACGACACTAAACACACCGCGTGGAGGCATCCATAACAGCCGATTCGCTTCTTCGTGAGTTATTTGCAAAGACTTCTTAAGATAGTTTGAAAAATCATCTTGTAAATCTTTGTTTTCGGTAACATATTTCAAACACTCGAGAATCTTGGCTCTTCTTTGAGACTTTCCTTCAAAATCTACGCCCCCTTGCTTCGGTCCTGTGAGATCACTCCATACAGTGCCTGGCATATTTGAAGAGTAAATTTGCTCACTAAGCCAATCAAGTAAGACGTGAGTTGCTTGGATGCGTAAGATATAGCGGTTTGATGTAGGTAAAATTTTTGACGGAACTTGTGGATCAAACAGGGTATCCCACGCTTGAAAAGCTATCCGGTCTCGGCCGTAGTCAGACAGAACAACAGCTGTCCACGGACGCATCTGTCGAGTGCGGCCAGCGCGGCCTTTACGTTGAAGAAACGAAGCCGCGTCTCGTGGAGCCTTATGTTGAACAACAGCTCCTACTGTGTCATCATCCAAACCAACTTCTAACGAAGCTGTTGCGATGACAACATCTGCTGTTTTATCAAACCCGTGATCTTGTGAACTTGTTCGTTCTATTTTTAATGGTCTCGTAGCATCAAGCGGATGCCCTATCTCTCTACTTACCGTCCAATCTTGTCCGTCATCTATGCGACTTTGATGATCCGGTTGAGAAAAGTGGCGTAAGTTAGCGTATGACCCTCCGGTTTGATTAGGGTCAACTTTTCCGGCGTCTGTTTGACCCTCAGCATTTCGAAGAAAGTGAACAAACCGGTTTGTGATATCTAAATTGTCTGTAAATGCAAACAGTTTGGAGCCATATGCTCCTTTGGAAATTTTTGAAGAAAGTAGATCTAAAGATCTTCGTAGAAGCATGATTACTTGAATTGTGGTTGACATAAGTGATGTAGCCGATGCTGGATTACCTCGTAAAGCAACCAAATATTCTTTACCTTCGTTCAAATATTCATCATGTTTGGGTTCTACAACGGTGACATCATTTTGATGAACACTGGCTAATTGACTAAAAAATATGTCCCCATCGGTGATAGTCGCCGACAAACCGACAGTGTGCACTGGGCTACCAACAGCGTGCCTCCATCGGCGAAGTAAATGTGTTACTTGAGCCCCTGGTATGCCCGAATAGACATGAACCTCGTCTAAAAGAAGAACCCTTGGAGGGTGTTTTACCTTTGGACCTACTCCAAATACATGTTTTGACCAGTCATTACTAATCTGGCGATTAAGGGTTTCGACGCTTGTAAGTAAAACATCAGGTTCTGTATCTTGCATTTGCGTACGCGTGAGTATCAACTCATCTTTTTTTACCACATCGGAGCAACTGTTGCTAGAGCACTCCAAACCTCCGTCGTTTGACAAATAAAGGTTGCTCTCACATGAAAGACATTTTAAAAACGGGCATACTCTTTGCCCTCTTTCTTTTTTCCATGATTTTGGCAATCTATCTTCCACAGTGTTGAAAGGGGTGTCGCCATACCAAACTCCAACACTGAGGGATTTCCCGGAATGTTTTTTTAACAAACGAAGCTCTAGCAGCAGTGCTCGTAGTTGATCTTTAATTAACTCATTGCGTGGGTAAAGTGCAAGCATCTTGGTCCATGAGTCCGGATCAGAAATTGAAGCAAGATGAGCCAACGCTGGTAAGTAAACAGCTTTAGTCTTTCCTGAACCCGTACCTGCGGAAACTAACGTAGCTGTCGGCTCAGAAGATCCAATAGATCTAAGGATCCTTTCGGTTGACCGGACTTGAAAAGAGGCAAGCATTAAAGGCTCCCCCTCGGTTTTAGTTAGAGCCTCTAACGGTGCTTTAAACTCTTGTGACTTATTTTCCAGCGCTTCTTCTATAAATTTTTTAGCAGGAACATCCCTTTTTGGAAAACGGCGTTTCTTGGCTACAAACCGGTAATCAGAAACTAGTGTTGGGGCGCTTCGCCATTTTTGCTGATCAGCATGCTTTGGAAAAAGTTGACGTAACCGGAAAAGCAAACGGACTGTCTCAGCCATTCGTGTGCGCCATAAACGCTTAGTTGAATACCGAACTTCAGTTATTAGGGCTTTATCTTTGAGTGATTTACGAATCTCTTCTGTCGACCGATCGTCCTCTACCTGTTCAGCTATCTCATCAAGAAGTTCTAAAAACTCTTCTTCGTCAAATCCGGCATCCACTAAACCCCAAGAAAGAAGTTTGAATTCTTTATCTTCAAGGCGACTGAGGATTTGGAAATCTGGGTCTTCTCCAGTCACTTCTTCTTCTTCCAGATCAAATACTCTTTCGTTAAGTTATTGTCCTTTAGCCACTGTCCAATTTCGTCCATATTCTTAGAATATGTAGCAAGAGACACACCTCTGTCCGTTGAAGCTGCTTCCACAAAGTCTTGGATTAACTCAGATGGTAATTCAGGTAACTGACCTTCAAGTTTATCTAGCGCTCCTCTAAGATTTTCAAACTGTGTTCGTTCATCGTCATCTTCAGGGTAATCACGAGTAAATTCTCTGTAACTGTTTAAAAAACGGTTGTAGTTTTCGACTGTTGCTCCATGTTTCTCATGATCTTCATATGGCGCATAAAGATCTCCGGAAGGATAACTGTCTTTCTGTATGTATTTTTCCCATTCTTTCTCTACAAAATATTTATAGTTTTCAATTCGTTCCTTAACTTTTGGAAAAACTCGCTCCTGTAAATCCGTACTTACCTTTGCAAGTTCTTCCGCGGCTTCATTCTCTTCTCCTAAGTATTCTCGAAGTTTTCCCAAAGTTTGTATAAGTTGCGAAACACTGCCTGGTAATGCAGACATACCTTCATTACGGTCCTTTAACCATAAATGAAACTCATTCAGACCTTTTAATTCCTGAGACAAAGCTGCAATTTGGTTAATAAATCCATCCCATTGAATGGCGCCTATTTCAAAAAAGCCCTGTTGCTGAATTTTTCTAGCATCTTCATCGATTGTTTTAGCAAGTTTGATAAGTGTTGTCATATTTCTCTTAATTCAGTTTCAAGTTGAAAAGTTTCATCTATCAAACTTTGACGTTTCTCAGATATGTCAACCCCTCCACCTTGCAATTTTTGTTTTTCAGAGTTTGAAATCAACTTAAGTCGATCATTTATATCGTTAAGGATCGTTAAAAGTTTTTCGGGTTTCAACTGTTCAAATTTACCTATAACGAACAGTTCTTTTTCAGTGACCGTTGACCCTTTTTGAACACTTCCTAAATTTTGGTATTCCTCTGCTGTAGGAAAATCTTCAAATTTCTGCGTCAACGAGCGTATAGAAGTAGCAACCTGCCCACCAATATTCACTGCCACCGCTAGGTTTAAACTTTCATCAATGGATGTTTTTAAGTCGCTCCAAGTTATTGATTCTTCACCTAATAAATCTTGAATGCTTGAAATAGAAGTTTGAATGGCATCAACTTTCTTAAAGATATTTGTTTTAAACTCTCTAAAATTAAGATTTGGAGGATCTGATTCGTCATTAAATTTCTCGCCAGCATCAAGTTTAGGTAACGGTTTCCATTCCTCTAAAATCCCTTTTAGCGCATAAGCAATTCTTCCTGCGCGTACGACACTTCCATCACCCCAAGTTCCCTGGTTGGTCCGTCCATGATGGAAAAGCCTTTCTTGAAATTTGTAACGGTTATTAAATAAATTGTTAATGAGTACTTTCCACTCTTCAGTTACACCCTCTTGATGCGATAAGTCACTAGTTTCTAAACACGCCATTTCTGCAAGGAAAATATGATCAATCTCTGAAGGGTCTGCAAGAGTGAAGTCACCACTAATTAGAGATCCAATCGCCAGTCGCTCACTTAACAACTGAATTACTTTGCTTTCTTCTCCAAATTCCGCTTCTATCCGTTCACGAGCTTTTTCTGTAATCTCTTGAACTAAGTTCTCAAAAAATTCTTCAAGTTTTATATAGTCATTAAGTTCAAATTCTTTTGGAGATTTCATTTTCTGAGCAAGAGCATATAGCAGTGCGAAATGATCTTGTCGAGTAAGTTTCCGCACAACGACAGTGTCTGCTGGCGTAACTCCTTGTTGGTCTTCGATATGGACTGAGTGTCTTCTAAACAGGGCTTTTGGTCCTTTAACTACCCATGAATGAATATTCGTTGATGAACTATCTGGTACTGGGAGGCCGAGTCCATACCAGTCAATCCTTCTAATAACCTCTTCCTCAATCTCCATGTTTAAAGCATTCGTGTCGGATGCTGGAAGCCTTGGAATCGTTTTATTTCGCCATTTGCTTAAAGTTTGCTGAAGTTCAGACTCACTTGGGCCAGTTGAGCCACCTGAGTCACCTGAGTCACCTGAGTCACCTGAGTCACCTGAGTCACCTGGCGAACATTCCTTGCATTTTTCCGCTTTTGGTATCCCATGTACACAAACATTAGGGCGAGCAACTCCCGCTCCATCAAGAGTCGATATACCGAAGGCCTCATGTATACCATCTTTAAGATTTTGAACTTTGTTAGGTGCCCCTCCCCAAAACCTTAATAATGATTCTCTTCCCTGATCTTCTTCAAGATCTTCTAATGCAGTTAATGTTTGGCCTGGAAGATCCGGAGCTAACGTAAATTTTTCCAACAAATTAATAGGGAAATTATCTTCTGGGAAAGCGTGTAAAACTTCGAGTAATACCTTAAATACAAAGGCTCGAGGATTGAACTGATGTAGCAAAGTCGGGTTTGCCTCAAGCACACCCTTATAGGTAGACAACAAGACTTCTTGGTTAAATGGGTATAGACCCACTCCTTCGACAGAACCGAAAGATGTATGGCACTTATCTAGATGAGGGCAATCCGTGCATTTATTACCGACCCATTCTCGGTTACTTTTATTAGGGTCGTATGCTTCTTTTAACCCGGTTTCCCCTATTCTAAGTGCCGCCATGTAGTACGAAGTGAATTTAGTAAGTACCTCGCCTGAATCTTCTCCCAAAGTTTCAACTTCCATTGAAATCTGACCAGAAATTTCAGGACAACTGGCTGTAACTCTGTTTCGAAAGCCTTCATGAATCATGTTGTAATGTTCAGATGTTGTCGCGAAAATAAAATTGACAGGACATAACTCAGCGCCAGCAGGCTCTATGAATACTTCTAAAAGTTGCCGTTTATTTTGTAAGGCTTCCGTCGAAGTTAAATCCTCTAAAAGAACAAATAGAGATTCCCCTCTTTCTTTTAAAACCTTTCGAGCCTCTGCAAAGAGGCTTGGTAAGGTGACTTCGCCGGCCGCTCCAAAAATTTGAGGAATACTAACCTTAATCGCTTCAGTAATAACTACACAGACAGCATCAAGAATTTCTGGAGTGCCGGTAATCTGCTTTAAATTATTATTCGCTAGATCTCCGATATTACCGATTTCTTCAGACTTGGGAAAATCTTCTTCCGAAAAAACAAGGATTTCAGCATCGCTATCTCCTTCATCAACAATTTTGAGTACATGCCGGCCTATAACGCCTTCTTCTAGAAGACTTCGGAATTGAGCATTCAGAAGCAGCGGCAACACCAGCGGACAGACATTAGAAAGAATTTCCTCCGGAGATACGCCGAGTTTATCTGCAAGTCCACTAACTTGATTTTCGAGTTCCTCTCCCCAATCTTTATTACGTGCCCAACTATCAACATTCTCTTGTGCTCTGTTCAGCAAAACGTTTCTAACGCCGTCTCTTTCGACTTTGTCTCTCGCCACCCTTAACTGCTTACGTAACCCCTCGACACCCTCTATTTCTAATTCTTCAAATTGTTTCAGGACTGTATCGACAAGCGCAGACAAGCCAGTGACATTTCGCGGAACATATATAACAACTGAATTTTCAAGTTTTTCAACATGTGGCTGAATCCACTTAACTAGATGAGACTTACCCGATCCAGGGTTGCCCAAAATTGGCACCAACCTATACCCCTCATTTAAAGTGGGTTTCGCTGTTACAAGTTGAATAACTTTTTCTTCTGTGTAACTCTCTTCACTACCACCTTCTCCAACAAGACTAATTGTTGAAGGACAATGCAGAGCTTGAATAATCGGGTCGTCTATTGCCCCGGCATCAACCGACTGTATAAACTCTAAATCTTCCCAACATTGATACTTCACAAAATCTTGATTACTCATCAAAGTATCCTTACTTGACTAATCCAAGTATTTTCATCATCAAGAAACTGGCGCTGCTGCGAAGGAGAATCGGGTAACCCTTGGAATTCAATTTTTCCAGCGTTCTGTAGACGCTTCAACGCTAAAACTAAAGAAGGAGAGATTCTTTTGGGATTATGTTCCCAATGGATTTGTTCGTTATTTTCCGTCGCTACTTTTACCCACTTACGGATCTTTCCCCCATCCAACACAGGAAAAAGTTTTGAAACCTCACTTACAAACTCAGAAGCGGTATATTCGATTTGCTTTTGTTTCAAATCATCTAATTTTCTTTGAATCGCTTTTGTGGGATCAGGAACAACAAGTCCACGAGAAATTTCTATTCCATAACCAAGATATTTGGCCCACTTTCTCAAAACACGCAATTTTGTTTCATTAACAAGTTCAAAGTCTCCGCCTGGCACTTTCTCGTCAAGCAACTGTCCTACCCACGAGTTAGCAAGCACACTGTCACTCAACTTTTTTAGGTCATATGAATTTTGCGTCATAAACCATGCAAGTAAAATCCCAAGATCTCCACCACGCTCTCTATTAACTGCTAAACCTTCGGGAGTTAATATGTTTTTCCACTCACGCTTAAACAATCCTTCTTCAATAATTGTGGGTAAATGTTCAAACAGTTCTCCTATATGAAGACTTTTTACATGGTTCGTAAGTTCAACTTCACCCTCAGAACGCTTAACAAGTTTCAACCACTCTGCCGCTTCTAGCGTAAGTACAACTACTCCTTTGGGTGTTGTCAAGTTAAAAGCACTCAAACTATTTGGAGCAAGAAGTTTTTCAACTCTCCCATCTTCTAAAGGTTTTTCAGCTACTAAAAGAAGTTCTACAAGACTTACAAGAAGTCCGGGGTGTACCTGCGTATGTGAAGTTAAAAATGACATTACTCTCGCGCCTTCGCGTCATGAAGTTTAGATTCCACTTCATCCAAAGAAGGCCTAAACATTTCTACATCAATAAACAACTTATTGCTATCCGGATACATCGCGTCCCTAGGTATCAGAAAAATAACTGGTTTATCACTTTTGTATTCTCTATTAAACCATTCTTTTTTAAGATCCTTACCTCCTTCTACAACCACAAGAGTTGGGAAGAAATTCGTATATTCGATTACCGAAAATTGCTCATCAAGGAAAAAAATTCGCTCTACATTCCTTGAATTTGATGTTGATAGATATGGGAGAAGTTGTGCAACTTCAGATTTTTCGGTTATTGACGATGGGCAGTAAAGGTGTCGAATCCCGAACTGAACAAAGGTTTTTAGACTTTCAGCAAAATCCTGTTCAAAATTGGGGCAACTAGGGTCGTAGGTTACATACCCAATATTTTTTCGATTATTAATAAGTAAAGGATTTAGTTTGTGATCAATTGGATAAGGATGTCGAAGCGGAAATGGTCTTGGAAGAATTCCTTGGTATGTGCTTCCTCGGTGCCCTCTGCAACCACCGCAGGCATATTCTGGTTGATTTGGGCGAGTCTCTTTAGGCAATAGTTTTGAATCTTTGAGTTGATAAGCTGATCGAATTAAATCACAGATTTTTTCTTGCCTAGTTGCTACTTTTATCACCAAATCATGGCTACTGCTATTTGCTTTATAAACTCTCTTCCTCACTGGTTCAACAGTATTTTTCCAGTTAATTTCGTTAACTGAATGATCTAATAATTTAATTACAATGGACTTGGATTCCTCATCTTTATCGTCTTCCTCATCCCAAGAAAGTTCCAGCAAGCCAGAGCGGACAAGCAGCCCTAAAGTACGAACATGCCATTTTTCTACTGCTTCATTTGTATCTTCTAAATGCGCCGGCTTTGAATCAATAAACACCTTTAAACGATTTTCAGAAAGGCTTTCAGCGCGATTTGCTAAGGCCGCCCAATATTTAAGGCCTTTTTCTTTATCAATTACTTTGTTGAGAGCTAATTGCTTCGCTAATTTTTTATCCGACATATTGTCGGAACCTCCGGAGGGCTCCTGTGACCAGCACATCACAGCAACAGAAGGTGCCCCGTCACGTCCAGCCCGTCCGACTTCCTGATAATAACGATCAATCGTTTCCGGTATACAAGCATGAATTATGGTTCGAATGTCAGACTGATCGATACCTAAACCAAACGCAGATGTAGCTATCACAACATCAGATTCGTTCCTTCTAAAACGCTCAAGTACTTGAACTCGGTCTTCATCTGAAGTTTGACCATGAAAAACTTGACACCGTTTGAAACCAAATTGATTTAATTCTTTGGACAGTTTTTTTGCATCATCTGGTTTAGAGCAATAAACAATAGCTGGGCGAGGCAAATGCAACAGTGCTTCTTCAACTCTTTCAACCCTCTCTTCATGAGTAGGAGATTTCGAAACCCAGTAACTCGGTTCGGGGCGAAGGCGATTAGCAATAGCCATCTCTATTGGCCCAGGGTTTCCAAATATTTTGACAAGTAAATCTGCTGAAACTGCACTAAGCGTTGCTGTCATTAAAACTGTTCGCAATTCCGGCTGATCTGCTTCTTTTTGTAAATCAATAAGTCTGTTGCGTAACCCTGCCATTGCTTGAAACTGTGGTCGAAATTCTGTTCCCCATTGATCAACTAGGTGCGCTTCATCAACAATAAAGTATCGAAGAGTACCTTTTCGAGCGGCCTCAAAAAGAGCAGAAGACAACTTCCCAGTCAATGATTCAGGCGAAGTAACTACTATTGATTTAGTTCCGGCCTTAAGAGAACTTCTAATCTCTTCTTTATTTTCAAAGGAGGTGTCACCTATATAAGCAAAACATTCATTAAGCCCGGTTTCTTCACGAATACGTCGTTCTTGATCAAGAGCAAGAGCGACAGTTGGTACAACAAAAACTGAAGTGGAAGGGATTTGAGCCAATGCTGGCGCCAACGCAATTGTCGACTTTCCTGAACCAGTTGGAAGATTAACAATCACCGTGGCACCAGGCTCACAACCTAAAACTTTACGCACCGCTTCTTTTTGAGCAGCCGAAGCATACGTATCGTTATACTTTGACTCTCTAAATACCTGAGAAAGAAATGGATCAGCTCTAACTACTTGATTTTTCGTTTCCCAAGTTTCCCAATACGGGGCTTTGGCTACTTCAGAATCAACTTCGAATTCACCATCTTCAAGCCAATCGGGCTTCCAAGGGTCTGCAGATATTTTCTGTTTGTTACCTAGAGAAACCGCTTTGACCCCGGCTTTCTTCCATTGATCAGCCGTGGGCCAAGGATCTCCAGAATTTGGGACAATAAGATCCACGTCCTCAAGTCGCATCGGATGTCCAGATCGAAGAGTTTGACGTAAGAGTGATGCTAGATCGGCCCACCCAACTTTACTTGAGTCATTTTTAATCGTTGCCAAACAATGAACTAAACGGCGAAAATGGGGAACACCAATCCCTTCTGGATCTGGCAACTCTCTTTCAGGCCACTCAAATAAACATTTACTAATTTCATTAAAAACCTCAGTGGCTTCAGCGCTCATGATTGGCTCGGCTGAAAATAAGTGAACCCTATTGATTCAAGTTGAGGTTCAATTGTTTCAATAATCTCTTTAGACACATCCGAAAACTTCTCTAATAAAGCAAGTTCTTTTTCAAACACTTGTCGGCTCCGCTCCTCTGTTTCATCGGTGAGGCGTAAACGTATCTGCTGGATTTGAGTGGTGAATCGGTTTTCAGCTTTTTTCTGAGCTTCAAATTTAATGCGATTCAAATCTTGATATTCGAAAGCTAGTGATTGTGCATGCGAGTAACTACTTTCCCATAAGGGTTCCCAACTGAGCCCAAATTGATTACAAATCTCTTCAATCTCATTTATTTCACGAATCGATTTATCACCATCTACCTCACCATAAGTTTCTTTAACTAACTCCTCTACCGTCTTTGATAAAGGATTTCCATCTGAATCAAATAAAATTTCAAATGTCATTGGTGGGAAAAAATCATCCATTTTCCTTACAAGCGCGTCTACTTGACTACTTTCAAATTCGTAGACCCGAAACTTTTCTCGCGTCGTTGATATAACCGTAAAAGCAAACCGTAAAACAAGTAGTGGCTCCGTAACTTGATCGCTTGAACGAATAAACCCATAAGTCTGTCCTAAATCTTCTGTAGTGGTTAAATCAAAAACAGCATCAAAAAAGTCGTTTCCTGGTCGCATAAGCATCCCTCTTGCATTTTTACAAGCGGCTTCACGATCAAAAACAGCAGGTTCCTCATCTAGGTAATGTTTTAAGAAGTATTCAACTTGTTCTTTAGGCATTTTTAAATTATCGGTAAGTTCAAACCATATAAACTTTCCAGTGCTCGA
The DNA here is from genome assembly GCA_902634555.1 of Actinomycetota bacterium. Taxonomy (GTDB): domain Bacteria; phylum Actinomycetota; class Acidimicrobiia; order Acidimicrobiales; family MedAcidi-G1; genus MedAcidi-G2B. Next base: position 62,936 of record CACPKO010000001.1, on the reverse strand, counting down.
CATTCTTTCAAGCCCAATACCAGAAGAATTATCACTTCCTGAAGTAAGCCATCTAGTGACTGCTTCTTCAAGTTCTTCTGACTTTTCTTCGAGACTTAAAAGTTGTTCAAACATCCCTCGCGTTTCGCGACTTTCTTCTTCTATTGATTCCAAACTTTCAATTTCAGAAATTTCTTGACGTTCGGTATCTAATTTCTCTCGGAGGCCTTCGATGCTGTAAGTAATCTCATCAATCCCACCTTTAAATAATTCACCAATTAGTTCGTTGACGGTACTGCCTATAACTTGCTGTAAAGTAGCGATCGAATCATTAAAGACTCCGTAACCTTCAACAAGAAATTTAAGCCACTGTTCCGAAATCGAATCACGATCTACAAACACAAACGATTTAACAGGTTTTCCAATGCTAAAACGATCAATACGTCCAATGCGTTGTTCAATACGATTCGGGTTCCATGGAAGGTTTATATGAACTGCTACATCCGCATATTGAAAATTTCTTCCCTCTTCTGCAGTATGGTCACAAATCAAATATTGGCAAGAAGAACGATTTTTAAATCGTTCAACTTCTTTCTCGACATCAATTTCGTTAAACCTTTTGTCAACGTAAAGCGCCGAGTCAAACCTTCCAATCTTCTGTAAATTTTCGGATAGAAGTAACGCGGTTTTAGTGTCACCGCAAAATACAATCGCTTTTTCTTCCTCTTTGAGTTCTGGTAAATTCTCAAGTACATGAGATACCCAATCTTTTTGTCGTCTATCTAAAAGATCACAAAGACTTTCAAGAAGTTTCTTTTCTTCTTCATTTAGAAAAAATCCTCCTGATGTTTGATCTCTAAATTTGTTAATAATTTCTTTTTTTATAAATTCAGAAAAGACCTTAGGGGCCGTCTGCCAATTATTAAGTAGTTCGAGAAGTATCTTTTGAGCTTGTAGATCACCTTCGCGAGTAAGCATCATTTTGGTAACCCACTCATTCATCCAGGTCTCAATCAGTCCTACGTGATGACTTTCATCATAAATTACGGTTGGTTTTACACGGCCTCTAACTGGAAAATTTTTAGCAATGTCAGAACCTCGTCTTGTCCTTAAGACACGGCGATGGAGTTTATACGTCTCACCAATATGGTGACGGATCTTTTGTATAAGGGGTATGAAATCAGAACTGTTACCGTCTTTGGCATCAAGTAAATTTAGTAACTCTTTTAAATCCGCGACCAAATCTTCATCATTTGAAAACATTTCAAGAAAATGCTTTGCATTTATTTTTAATGTAAGAGGACTTGAGTTCTCTCTAAAAGCAAAAAACCTTTTTGCTAAATCTTGACGATTTCTTACACTTTCCTTAAATATTTCTAAATTTTCTAGGGGATACAACTCAGGATCTAATAGATGTAACAAACTAAGAAAGGAATCTTCGTTATGGAGAAGAGGAGTAGCTGATAGTAACAAAACACGGTCAGCATCGGTGCAAGCTGTCTTCAACCATCGATAATTTTGACGTTCTTGTTCATCTGAAGAAAATGCGTGTGCCGCCAGATGATGTGCCTCATCCACAACTAGAAAATTGATTGAATCATTCGGCTTCCATGCTCCTTGTTTAGAAACAACAAATTCGTCACTTTTGAAGTTAAATTTTTCTTTTAGTTCTGATTCCCACTGGTTTGCTAGAAGTGGAGGAACTAAAAATTCTACTTGCTTTCTATCGCTTGGATGATCTAACAAAAATTGTCGAACGATTGAACCCGCCTCAATCGTTTTACCCAACCCAACTTCATCGGCGAGCAAATACCTCTGAATTGGATCGTGAAGTACCCGAGAGACTATTTCAGCCTGATGAGGATGCAGCATCACTCTGGCAGAAGAAAGACCACTAATCCCTCGTGTTTTTGAACGAAAATCAAGTACTTTCTGAACAAAATTCTGCCGAGAAAGCGCATAAAGAGGAGAACGAATAACTTTCTGTTTAATCAGTTGTAGGACATATCGTGAATTTGTTGATGCCCTTCTATAACGAATAAAGACATCATCCAAAGAAACCTGAGTGAGGGCTCGTTCATCTTGCAACGGATGCACAACTACTTTTTCTTCTGGCAAGTCGACGCTGGTGATTTTACCTAAACGCCACTCATCCTCTTCTTTATAACTACAAATGCGGTGCGTAGGGTCTCGAGGTCTGACTAATCTTTTTGAAAAAAATTCTGTTTCTACAGGTTCCTCTGGTGATGAAAAAAATTCGACCTCTACTTCTCTCCTACTAACGGATGCTACTTTCCCAAAACCCCAATGGCGGGCAAAAACAAACTGTCCTAGCTCTAGGCTCTGACTTGTGGATATTGACGGTTGAAAATTGGAATTTTCTGTTTGTCTACAATTTGGGAATTTTGGGCAGCCATAGAATGCTTCTCCAGTTTTCCCATTTGTCTTAAGGTCCATCGGAATCTCATGAATCGGGCAAAGTGGCATTTCTATAGACCTAACGTTCTTTAACTAAACTTTTGAAAGGTTATACCAGTAGCTGGAACTCTGAAAATCCTTCACATGTAGCATCATTTAGAAGTTACTGAGTAAACGCTTCAATAGTGTTTAAGTGAAGTTCGACGAGTTCTTCTTGACTCATTGACCAGGTGTACCCACCGGCAAGAACAAAAACAGCCGGAATCTGACGATCGGCCGCCCATGAAGCCACGCGTTGTTCTCTTTCTTTAAGAGTCTCGCCAGAAATCATGGGAGCAGGATCCATCCCAGCGTTATAGATCAGAAGTTCAGTATCACCTGGAATACGTTCCAACATTTCTTCCGCTGCTTCTAAATAACTTTCATCTGAATAGTCGCCGATTTCTAAACAGTTTTCACCAGTTGGTTCATAACTGTCGAAGCTATTCGTACTTAAATCCAAATGAAGTATTTGTTCATCGTTTTTAATCAGACTGTGTGTGCCTCCCCCGCAATGTGCATCGAAATCAAGGATGACGATTCGGCCATCAACGAGACTTTTAGCGTGTGTAGCAGCAACTGCTAAACCGTTAACGGTGCAAAATCCGGCTCCAGAGTCGCGGCGAGCATGATGTAAACCTGAAGACAAACTTCCTGCTGCACCTTCTTTTAAAGCTATTTCGGTAGCGGCAAGGACACCGGCAGTTGAATTTACTGCCATTTCCCAGATTCCTTTATCCCAGGAGAAACCTTGGCTGGTCGCCAAAATAGATGGAGAACCTGTCATTAACGCTTGAACATAGTCATGGCTATGTATTTCGCTAATTAGTTCTTTAACTCGGTCAACAAAAGACACGGGGTCTACTAGTGCCGAGTTCGGAACTGCTCCATTTTGTAGTTCGTCAGCTATCCATTGGGCTTTACGGGTTGTATCGAACCCATATTTAGCAATTGTGTATTTTGGGTTGTATGCAATCTTCAGAGTTGTTTTTCTCTCAGATTTGGCCGTCTGTGGCCGTGTTGGGGTTAGAGAAGTCACACTCTCTCCATTTCGGCTCTGCGGATGCGACTAATGACCCATCCGACATCAACTGGGTTGTCTTGATGCCATTGTCGTACTTCTTCACAAGCCACGAAAATTTCTGATTCGCCCCAGTTGTTGCAATGACCGTACCAACGCACCGCGTCTTCGGCGTAAATGATTCCTGAAATTGGGCGGGCTTGACGAATAGCGTTTAGCGCAGGCTGAACTCCATATCCGAGTTCGAGCAAAGCAGCGAACACCATTGACGGTGCACGGTTTATTCCCATATGGCAATGCACAACTACTTGTGCGTCTGCTTCTTCTAAAGCTTTGACTATTGCTTGGACTCCCTGGTCAAACCAGGTGATGTCCTGAGCTCCACCATTGTCGTGGGTGCCAAGATGAATGTATGTGATGTCAGGTTGAATTAAGCCAACCCACTTTTCATCGGTTGCTTCACCTCGAACATCAACAATGTGTGTGACACCCGCGTCAACCCACTGAGTGAGTTGTTTTGTGGCGGCTTCTGGTTCCCACTGCGGATGTGGCAAGTCGCCACAAAGGTGCAGACGATCAGTGATTAGGCAAAGCTTCCTCCACCAATCTTGAGGTTTAATTTTTTCATTCATAGATTTTTACCTTTCGAATTATTCTGAAAATGTTTTCAAACTTTTTGACTTGATTTGCTAACGGCTTTGGGATCCAGAGAGCACCAACAAAACTCTCTGGATCCCGGGTAGGGGTATGGTTTTATCGATTACGCATATCCTCTTCGGCTTCTTTGATGTCGTTAAAAAAGTTTGCTTTTCTTGACATCTTTTGGGAAGGAGTTAGTAGGCGATACTCACTCATTGCCCTATTTACGCCATCAAAAGCAGCTTTGGTTCCACGACCATCGCCCCTGAAATTTGAGGTATTTTCGTGCTTGAACCCGAGTCCACGTCCAGTTTCATAGGAGTCTTGATTCGCTCCCATAAAATTAAATGTCCAGCCTTCGTTTTCTTTTTCCGTAATCAGTTTGAATAAAGCTTCTCGAGTCCACTCGTTGCTCGCATTTTCCATCCCATCAGTGAACACCACAACTATTTGATCTTCTGGAACTATTGATGCAGCTATTCGCTTTTCAATAGTTTTTATAAGGTTTCCTAGCGCATCAAACAATGGGGTAAGGCCTCGCGGCTGATAATCAGCGGAAGTCATCGCCGGCACGCTACCAATGGGTGTGCCATCGTGTACGACTTTGAAAGGTTCATCGCTATCAAACTGAACAGCAGTAAATGCGCACTCCCCAGTTACCTGAATGTTCCGTTGACTTTCAACAAACTGGTTGTACCCGCCAATTACATCACCAACTAAACCGCTCATAGATCCCGAACGATCAATTAGAAATGAGGCATGAACATTTTCAGCTGCTTTCGGTCCTTCATCAGCAGCGGCTTGTTTTGAAGTTTTTTCAGAAACGGCGGCAATCCGTTTTGCTGAAACTTCAATCTCGCCAATATTCACTACTCGGTTGGAATCAACAGGAATTACGTTTAAGCCATAGCAGGCACCTAAACAGGCTCCAGCCATAGCGGCAATTGTGTCTGTGTCTCCACCGGCGTTTACTGCGGTAAGTATTCCTTCATGACCATTTGGTTGAAGGGTGGCACACCAAAGAGCAGCTAATACTGCTTCTCCGGCAAGTGGACCGGTACCCAACATGGTTAAGACGGTTTTATCGGTTTGACCCAGAAGAGATGGCAACACTTTGATTCGATCAAAGAGTGTGGTGCCATGCACTTCAATAGGGGCATAACTTTCACATACTTTGGCAATGGCTTCTAGCCACATTGCATCCAATGTTGTTCTTCCATCTGAAGCTAACGAAACGGCTGCTGCCATTGCGGCGGCTCCGGTTACGCCCATTGCATGGCCGTGAGTGACTGATGCAGAGAGTGCAGCTTCGTAGGCTGCTCTTTCTGGATTTCCTGACCAGATCAGACCAAAGGCTATTGATCGTGCGGCTGCTGAGGTTCCAGCAGAATCCGGATCAGCGGCAGTCCACCAAGGCTTATTAGCAATTAAATTTCTTTGCGCTCGACGCACAGCTACACCATGGGTGTTAAGGGATGCTCCGCGAAGACGTAATGCGAACTGGCTTGGGTGATCTTGAAGATCAGCAAGCACGCTGTCGGCAGTGATGAGCATCAACTGGGTATCTGTGTCGGTTTGTGGCTTTGGTACAACAAAATCTGTGACATTTCCTAAATGTCTTACTATCCAATCCCTGGAGCGTCCCTCGATAGGAGCGCCAAGAGCTTCACCAACGGCAAAAGCAGTCATGGAAGCAAGAATCCTGTCGTAGCTGGCAGGAGAAACTGTGGGGTCACCAAGTTGGGGATCACCAACACGTCTAGCCAGTTCTTGGACTGGTTGACTCCCAAATCTTGCTTTAATATCTTTTATGAGTTTCATATGTTTCCTTTGTGTAGGTTATTGTATAATTGAGTATAACTAGTAAATTAGTTATTGTCAAGTTGAAATTTATTTATTACCAAGTTAACATGCAGGTGTGACAGAGAAACCATACGATCCCCACGATTACCCGCCTTTCGCCGTGACTGTTGACGTCGTAATCCTCACGATGGTCAAAAAGACCTTAAAAATACTGCTTATACAGCGCGGACAGGGCCCTTTTCGAGACGCATGGGCTCTCCCAGGCGGTTTCGTTCTCCCTGATGAAGACCTTGGTGATGCAGCTCTTCGTGAATTAAAAGAAGAAACAAATATTTCCGATGACGCAATACACCTTGAACAACTCGGTACTTACGGCTCACCGGAAAGAGACCCGCGAATGAGAGTAGTTACGGTGGCATATTGGGCCATTGTCCCCAACCTAGATAAACCCATAGGTGGTGGGGATGCCCGTCACGCCGAAGTTGTCCCAGTAACTGAAATTGAAAGTGGCCGTTTACGGTTAGCTTTCGATCACGAACAAATCTTGATAGATGCTATTGAACGTATGCGGTCCAAAATGGAATACACAAATGTTGCCACAAACTTCTTTGAAGACTCTTTTACCGTCAGCGAGTTTCGAAGCGCCTACGAAGCGGCTTGGGACACTGAACTGAATCCCGGTAACTTTCAAAGAAAACTTCAACAATCCGCTGATTTCCTTGCCCCGACAGGTGAGAAATCTCCATCGGAAAGCTCTGGAGGACGACCTGCAGATCTCTATACGGCAGGACCAGAAAAAGACTTAAGCCCTCCCTTGAAGCGAAGCAAACCTAAGAAATCAAATAAGTAAGTTAGCCGGTCTTTCGAAACCAAATAGTTCCAGAGTTAAAGTCAAGATTTTCAGTTCGGTACCCCGCCTCTAACCATGAAGCCGCTTGGACATGACGGCCATTCTGTTCATTTGACCACCATGCATTGTGACGGCGAGCTGACTGCGGAAGTGAAGTACCCAAAATTCTCTCAATTTCCCTAAATGAAAGCTGTAAATGTAGAGAATCATTTCTTACTAAATAATGCAACAACGGATCATACTTCGACATAACTAGATAGTAATAAAGTTTCCTTCGGGAGGCAATATACTCTCTGTCTTTCCGGCTTCCTTCAACGCTTCGTAGTTCCTATACTCAGAGGGTTACGTAAGGAGATAAAACATGCGGGATGAAGCACAGTGTGTGATTGTAGGTGGGGGCGCTATGGGCGTCGGACTGCTCTATCACTTGGCGCATGAAGGCTGGACGGACACTGTTCTCATAGAAAAAGGGGAATTAACTTCGGGTTCTACGTGGCATGCTGCTGGACTTGTTCCTCATTTTATTGGCAGCCTAAACATGGCCAAAGTTCATGCTTACGGTGTCGATCTTTACAACAAACTTGAAGAAGAAACTGGACTTGCCACTGGCTGGCATGGCTGTGGAGCAATACGGCTTGCTGTTACTGATGAGCAAGTTGAATGGTACCGCTACGTACAAGGAGTCCTGGAGTTAATCGGCATTGAATCTCATCTAATTAGCCCAAATGAAATTCCGGAACACGCTCCCCTAGTTGAGGATCTTTCTGATATTCGCCTCGGATTTTGGACCCCACATGATGGATGGTCTGACCCAACCGGCTCCACTAACGCAATGGCCGCCGGTGCAAGACAGTTAGGCACGGAGATCGCTCGCCACACTCTCGTTACCGGTATGCGGCAACTACCCGACCGCCGTTGGGAAGTCACCTGGGAAAAAAATGGAGAACAAGGAAAAATTGTTGCCGACCATGTCGTTAACGCTGCCGGGCATTACGGTCCGCAACTTGGCGCCATGGTTGGTCTCGACGTTCCCATCGTTTCAATGATCCACCAATACCTCATCACCGAAAGCATGGATGAAATAACCGCACATAAAGCAGTTACCTCTAAAGAAATGCCAGTTATTCGCGACCCGCGTTCATCGGCCTACTACCGATATGAAATAGACAGCCTCCTCGTTGGACCATACGAAAGAGAAAACGCAGAAACCTACGGAGTTGACGGCATCGACTGGGACCTCCACTTCTACCTCACTGACCCAAACTTAGAAGTGTTAATGCCGTGGTTGGAATACACCGCCCAACGCATTCCCGCATTCGCTAACGCAGGAATTAAACAAGTTGTCTCTGGGCCAATAACTCACACCCCTGACGGCGGTTACTTGATGGGGCCCGCACCCGGGTTAGAAAACTATTGGATGTGTGTCGGTGCTTCTATTGGAATCACTCAAGGCCCTGGAGCCGGCAAGTACTTAGCGCAATGGATGGTTCATGGGCAAACGGAAATCAACGTAGCGGAAATGGATCCGCGCCGTTTTGGTCCGTGGGCGACTCTGGATTACACCGTTGAAAAATCAATTGATGAATATCACGAGATGTATCAAGTCAGGATGCCTGGTGAATACCGTCCCGCGGGCCGCCCGTTAAGGAAAACTCCGATATATGACCATCTGGATGCTCTTGGAGCGCAATGGCAAGATGTTTGGGGTTGGGAACGAGTCGCATATTTCGGTGAACCTGAAAGTTACTCATGGCGACGTTCCAACGCTTTTAATCATGTCGCTGACGAAGTAACCGGGGTTCGTGAAAGAGTCGGGATCGCTGATTTAACCGCGTTTGCAAAATTTGAAGTAACTGGTGCAGATGCTGGCCGTTTACTGGATCGGATCAGCGCTAATCGTCTCCCCGTTGCTGATGGCGGTATACGTCTTTGCCATCTTTTGACCGAACTTGGCGGCATTGAAGGCGAGATGACCATAACTCGTCTTGCTGATGATCGTTTTTATTTGAATTCTGGGATCACTGGAGAGTCTCATGATTACGACTGGATGATAAAACACATCCAAGACGGGGAAGATGTAAGCGTTAAAGATGTGACCGGCGATTACGGGCTGCTTGCAGTTACCGGTCCCCGTGCTCGTGAAGTGCTCGCTCCATTAACCGATGCCTCTCTTGATAACGAAAACTTTAAATGGCTTACCGGGCAAGAAATTGAGGTCGCTGGAGTTCCTTGCATCGCGTTACGTGTTTCTTATGTTGGAGAACTTGGATGGGAGTTACATCATCCAATCGACCAAATGCCTGTTCTGTATGAAGCACTAGTTGCTGAAGGCTTAAAACATGAGATGACTCACTTTGGTTCTTACGCCATGAATGTGATGAGAATTGAAAAAGGTTACAAAGCTTTTGGTAGCGAACTAACTACTGAAATAACTCCTATTGAGGCTGACCTTGAACGTTTTGTTGTCCTTGATCGAGATTTTGTCGGTAAAGAAAGCGTTGTCGCTCGTAAAGAGCAAGCAGGTGACGATAATTATGGCCTTGAAATGGTTCTGGTTTACGCCAGTGTTGATGTCACGGACTCAGATTGTCGAGGGAACGAACCGTGTTACGCCGTTGACGCTCAAATAGGAGATTCTCCGATGGGAGTGACCACGAGCGGAACCTATAGTCACAGCACGGGGAAAAGTTTATGTTTTGCCTACGTTGATCCTTCGTTTGCCACCCCTGGAAGCCATTTTGCTGTAACACTATTCGGCGAGCGTCATATCGCGACTGTGTTGGATAGTCCAGCTCACGATCCAAGTAATGAAAGATTAAGGGCGTAAGAGTAGAAGTAAGGAGTTCTGCATATGTCTGAAAATGATCAGCAGCCAAAGGCAGGCCGAGCCGGAGGGCGTGCGGCGAGAGTTGCGGCTAGAGCTGCTGGGCCTCCTACTGAAGAACGTGCCGTGCGACCTGGTTTTAGCGGCGGAGCGTACAAACCACTTTCAGATGACGAATGTAAACAGGTTTACGAAACCGCTCTTTATTTACTTGAAGAAATCGGCATGGGGAGTCCGATACCTGAATTCATTGAAGTGGTTGAAGCCGCCGGCGGTTACGTCAAAGACGACCGCCTGCATTTCCCTCGGAAAGTGGTAGAAGACGCCATCGGCACCGCGGCGAAAAGTTTTACCTGGTACGGGTTAGATGACGAACGAACAATAGAAGTAGGGGGCGACAAAGTTTTCTTCGGTACAGCTGGTGCGGCGGTATCGGTTTATGAACATGAAACACGCACGCACCGTCATTCAAAACTTCAAGATATTTATGATGTCGCCCGGTTAGTGGACACCTGTGAACACATTCATTTTCATGTCCGAAGCCTTGTACCGCGAGACATGATCGAAGCACGAGATCTTGATGTCAACACGGCCTATGCGTTGATGATGGGTACGACTAAACCTATTGGAACTTCCTTTTTTCAACCCGAGCATGTTTATGAAACAGTAGAAATGTTTGATGAGATGCTTGGAGGCACCCCCGGGTCTTTTGCCCAACGGCCATTCTGTGTTGCAAACAATACGTTTGTGGTGCCGCCGTTGCGTTACGCAGAAGACGCAGTTCGTTCAATGGTTGCTCAAGTTAGAACCGGTATGCCTATCAATCTGCTTTCCGCTGGCCAGGCAGGGGCGACTTCACCTGCTGCATTAGCTGGGTCTCTAGCGCAAGCATTAGCAGAATGTTTATCAGCTCTTACCTGCGTGAATCTGCTTTCTCCTGGTCATCCCTGCGTTATGGGATTGTGGCCGTTTGTCTCCGATCTTCGTACGGGGGCGATGAGTGGCGGTTCAGGAGAAGAAGCGATCTTAAATGCTGCAGCAGCTCAGGTAGCGAACTGGTTAGGGCTCCCCTCTGGAGTTGCCGCCGGTATGGCTGATTCAAAAATGCCTGACAACCAGGCCGGTCACGAAAAAGGAGTGACAGTTACGTTGGCTGCGCAAGCAGGAGCCAATCTGATTTATGAATCGGCTGGCATGTTAGCCAGTCTTCTCGCCTGTTCATTCGAAGCCATAGTTGTTGATAACGACATGTTGGGTGCAATTAACCGAACCCTTCGCGGAATTGAAATCAACAAAGACACCCTGTCAGCAGAAACCATCAACGAAGTAGTGCATGGACCTTCTCACTTCCTCGGACAAGACCAAACCTTGTCCATGATGCAATCAGAATACGTTTACCCAGAAGTCGGTGACCGGTTAAGCCCAGACGACTGGCATGACGCAGGAGCTACATCAGTTGACGAACGAGCAAGACAAGTAGTTAAAGAAACACTAAGTAGCCATTTCCCGAATCACATTTCACCAGAAACGGATGCACGAGTCCGAGAACGCTTCGATATTTACCTACCAGTTGAAGAGTTAACAAAGTCGAGTCGTTGGTAAATCTATTTACGGATCAGAAGGTTTTTCAGGTGGGGTGAATCCTTCAGGCCACACCGTTAACTCATTCCAAAACTCTTCAGGAAGCCCAACCCTGAGGTTCGCTTCTCGAAGGTCCACCCCACTAAGGTCCACTCCCTGGAGTTTCGCTCCTTCAAGATTCGCTCCTTTAAGATTCGCTCCTCTAAGTTTCGCTCCTTTAAGCTTCGCTCCTTCAAGATTCGCTCCTTCAAGATTCGCTCCTTCAAGATTCGCATGGATAAACTTCGCTCCTTTAAGGTTCGCTCCGATAAGGTTCGCTCCGATAAGGGTCGCTTGATGAAGGGTCACACTTTCAAGATTCGCTCCTTCAAGATTCGCTTCATTAAGATTCGCTCCACTAAAGTCCGCTCCGGCGAAGTTCTTTCCGGCGAGGCTCCATCCTTCAAGATTCGCTCCTCCAAATCTCCCGCCCTTAAGGTTCGCTCCATAACCAATAGTGCGATCAGGTCGCGTCGCACGAGACCTACTCTTCTTGATCCCCTTGGACACTAAACTAAACGCTCACTAGAGAATCGATTCTCTTGACTTCGTTAAGTAGTTGAATCTTGTAACCGTTAACTTCCACAATTTGAACTTAACACATGTTTTATTGTTCGGGTGGGGTGAATCCTTCAGGCCAAATCGTTGACTCATCCCAAACTGCTCCTTGAAAGTTCGTCCCTTTAAGGTTTTCTAAGCCACCAACGTTTATTTCAAGGTCGTCGGGACCTGGCTCATAGTCATCAGTGAAATTCGCTCCGACAAGGTTCGCTCCGGCAAGGTTCGCTCCTTTGAGATTCACTCCTTTAACGAGCACTTTGGTTCGTAAAAACTTTTTAGTATGCGGGTCGCGTCTACTAATGATTGATGCATATCGCCCTGTAATCGAAAGTTTCGCACCTGAAAGGTCCGCCTCTGAGAGGTTTGCTCTGGCGAAGTTCGCTGCGTAAAGCACACCGTCACTGAATGTTGCACCAGACAAGTCCGCTCCTGCAAGGTTCGCTCCTTCGAAGTTTGCTTGCATGAGGTCTGTTCCTTTGAGGTCCGCACCTGAGAGGTTCGCTCCGGCAAAAATCGCCCCTCTGAAACATTCACTTTTAAGATTCGCTCCTTCTAAATTCGCTCCTTCGAAGTTCGCTTTCATGAGGTCCGCCAATTCGAGACGTGCTCCGGTAAGGTTCGCTCCTGAAAAATTTGCTCCAATGAGGGTCGCTCCGTAAAGATCTGTTTCGGTAAGGTTCGCTCCGGTGAAGTTCGCGTTGGCGAGCGTTACCCCGCTAAGGACTGCGTCAAGAAGGTTTGCCTCAATCAGGTTCGCTTTTTCAAAGTTCGAAGGACTCAGGTTCGCTCCAGTAAGATCCGCTCCAGCAAGATTTAGTTTGTGAATCCTCACCCACCGAAGATCCGCTTGTCTGAGATCCGCTGGGAACTTCCTGCCCCGAAGGTACGATTTAAGGCTTTTTTCTCTAAAGGCTCCTACTTCTCGGTGAACACTTTTAAGATATTCTCTCCACCCTGGCGGATCATGTATAACCGATTCATAAGCTGCAGCCAAAAATTCATTCATCTCGTCAGCTTCAGGTCCAGTGTTATAGCCGTCAACTTCCACAGTTTGAACCTAACATCCTGCTTCGTTAATTTTCATCACGTTTTCCAGGCGGGCGACCAAGAGCGACCATAGATGTCCAAAAAGTTCGCGAAATCGGATCAAGAAACACTGGAGCTATAACCCCGACTACTACTGATGGGATAAGAACGGGTTGCCATTGCGGGTCCGGTAAAGCAAGTAGAAATGAGACAACCACAGTGACAAGAAGCAAAAATGCGCTCATCATTGTGTTAACGGCAACTGCTCCTATCCAGTAACCGTCTGACCGGTCAAAGACCAAAGCACATTTTGGACAGGATTCCCTCATTTTCCACCAATGATGAAACAACCCGCGGCTTCCACAAGCAGCGCAGGCCATAAATAAGCCTCGAAGAATGACTCTGGTCCCACTCACCCCGTCCATGCCTGTGGTTCTGAGCATGTGGAGTCGCTCAGCTTTTCTTTCTTCTCGCATAAATTAAGACAGTACCGCCAATACGCAGCAAAGTGTTTAGACGTGAGAATATAAATACATGACCGAAATCGCTCATCCTTACCTCTTTGAACAGCCAACCGCTGATAAATATGAACCAGGTTCTGGCCCGAGGAACGCGATTGTTGTTCTCCTTGACAGCCTTAACCGACGCATGCTGGGTTGCTATGGAGGAGACGAGTTTGAGACACCGAACCTTGACCGGCTTGCTGCACGTGGTTTGAGATTTGATCGCCACTATTCGGCTTCGCTTCCCTGCATGCCTGCCCGTCACGACATTCTCTGTGGAGCGTGGGATTTTCTTTGGAAACCTTGGGGATCTATTGAGCTATGGGAGTCAAATATTGCTCATTCGATGAAAATGAAGGGAGTGGCAACCGGTCTGATATCTGATCACCCGCACCTTTTTGAATCCGGTGGAGAAAATTATCACACTGATTTCGGCATGTGGGATTACATGCGTGGACATGAAGGAGACCCTTGGCGACTTTGCGATGACCCTAGCTGGGTGGGGACACCTGCGTTACCTTCAACTGAAGGATGGTTCCGCCGCCCTTACGACACGTCCCGTACCTACTTTAAGAAAGAAACAGATTTTCCTGGCCCACGTACCATGCAAGCAACCGCGGATTGGTTAGATCGGAACGCTAACCAGCATGAAAGGTTTTTTCTTTTCGTTGACGAATTTGACCCTCATGAACCATTTGACACTCCAGAACCATGGGCTTACAAATATCATGACCAACGCGACGAAGACCTCATTATTTGGCCTCCGTATATGCAAAAAGCAATTGAAAAAGGGGTGCTAACTGAAGAGCAAGCATTTCAAGTACGGGCTAATTACGGTGCGAAACTCTCCATGATTGATCACTGGTTTGGAAAAATTTTAGATGCTATGGATCGCAATAATTTGTGGGACGACACTGCTCTTTTTATTGTTACTGATCATGGCCATTACTTAGGTGAACGAGACGAAACCTTTGGTAAACCAATGTCTCCAATATTTAACTTGCTTGGTCATATCCCGATGCTGGTGCATTGGCCAGGAGTTAAAGCCGGCAGCCGTCAAGCATTGACTACAAGTGTTGATGTTCATGCAACTCTTGTGGACTTATTTAATCTAGATGTAGAGCATCGGACTCATGGCGTTTCTTTGCGGTCTGTTATTGAAGGACAGGAGCAAAGCGCGAGAGATTACATGCTTCAGGGATATTTTGGGCTTGAAGTAAATGTGATTGATTCCGAAGGTAAATATATTCGGGGAGCAGAAGGGCCTGTTGGCGATATCAGTATCTGGTCGAATCGTTGGTCAACGATGCCGATGCATATATTCCCAAATGCTGGTTTGCCACGGCCTGATGGTCGTGCTTGGTTGGATCGGATGCCTGGTAGTGAGATTCCGGTTATTCGCCAGCCACTTTCAGGTCAAGAGTTATCAAATCGGGCGGTACTTCTTGCTGGTAGAGGGGCTGGAGACAAATCGTATTTGTTTGATTATGAAGATGAACAAGAAACCGAAAATCTTGTTGACTCCGAACGGGCCCATCATTATGAAGAGTTGTTGCATCATGCTCTGGAGGAAGTTGAAGCTCCGGATGAACAGTTTGTCCGACTTGGCCTTAGTTGACTTCTAAGGAACCGCCTGCGATTACAAGTTCCCCGATTCTGCTTTGAGGGTTGATGATCGCTGCTATTTCAACCCATGGGATGATCACAGTCGGTGTTCCAGCAATTCCGGCTGCGACTTGATACTGGTCAAAAATAATGAGGAGTCCTGGTTGAGTAACCAGTATGTTATTGAAATTTTCTCCAGTGGGGAGCAGTCCTTCATCCCAAACCATTTCGGAGCCTAAACGTTCCATGAGTAAGTCATATGATTTTTCTGCTAGTACTTCTTTCCAGTCTGTAGTGATTTCAAGTTGGAACAAATTTTCCGAGGTTAATACTTGGCCGTTTGAAAGGTCAATCATTATTGAATCTGCCCAGAGTTGTTGACTCGCAGCTCCTCCCCAATCGGTAGACCCTTCAAATAAAACACTTAGCAAATATCCGTTGTTGAAAATAATTCTTCCTTCACCCACAAGGTCACTTGATCCCATAGGGGTGCCTTCGTTTAGCATTTCGGAAAGTTCTGCTGCGAAATTAAGATAAATTTTGTCCGCCACGGACTGTATTGCTCCGTTGATAGCAAAATCAGACGGAGTGTCAGAAATTTGCGGGAAGGAAAGTTCATAAGAGCCGATTTCTCCAATTGTGCCGGAAAGGGTTTCTAAATTTATGCCTGATTCTCCTCCTATTCCTTGAAATGGATCAAGGTCTAAATTCGGTTCACCTTTCTCTCCATTAGGTTGGTTTGAAAAGTCGTCTAGTTGAGTCGTTGAGGGTTTAGAGAAAGTGTTTTTCTGATTTTCAGATTCATCATCCATGACGACAAGGACATCGAGAGTGTCTGTTGGGTTCTCCCCTTTCATTGATCGCCCGTCATAACTGGCGCATGAAACTAATCCGAGGAGTGAAACAAATAAAACTAAACGAATCTTTGATCCGCGTAGTTTGGATGGTTTGTTCATATCTCTATCGTACCTATCTTCTTTTGGCCTGTTATCGCGGACTGGTCCCGTTCACTATCTCTGGAGTACTACCATCGTTATATGGCGAAGAAATTAGGTAAAAGAAATAAGAAGCGGGATGGCCGAACGGGAGCGAGTTCTTCTGCTATTCAATCCTCTGAAGGGGAACCGATCGCCGATCAAATTTTGTTGGATTTAGCCAATGGTTTAAGGGACTTAGACGAAAGAATAAGCCTTTTAGAGCATAAGTTTGATGCTTTCGGATCTGAAGCCGATGAAGGTGATGAGGAAACTCTCATGGATTTACGTGTACATACTGCTCGACTTTCTGGAGAAATTACACGTGTCAGTGTTGAGTTAAAAGGTCAAATCGCAGATTTAGCTAGCCGTTTTGAACCCATTGATGCCACGCACATATCACCAGATTTAGCCAGCGATGAGAGTTTCAAAGACTTAAGTGCTGATTCTCCAGTTAGGGCTGAAGATTCTTCTTCCACTGGTCGTCGTCTCGATGGCTGGCAGCCTGCTGACTGAACTAATTTTCTGATGCGGTGGTTAACGAAGTAAGTAAGTCTTGTATCTGACTTTGAATTTCACCGAACTCCAGCCAGTCTGGAGGATTTTCAGCTAACGCCTGGGCAGCTGCAACTTGAAGTTGTTCTATTTCTTGAACAACAGCGTTTAAGTCTTGGGAAATCGGTTCAGGCGGTTCTTCCGCGCCAGTGTCTTCGGGTGTTGTTTCTGATTGGACGATCGGTGTGCTTATCGATCCCTGAGCGGGGAACAAGGTACTGAGGCTTTGTCCGGTAAGTTCTTCAAGTGCTTTTTGAAGAGTATCTTCCATTACGACTTTTTCCCCGGCAACTACAATGACACGTTCCAATTCAGGAACAGTTGAGTCACCATCTGCTTGTACGTAAAGCGGGCGAACATAAAGTATTGAATTCTCTATTGGGACAAGAAGCAGTTCGCCAAATAGGACGTCTGATCCGCGTTGGCTAAGCAAGGTTTGGAGGCTGGCGACTGCTTCGTCGTTACGGATTCGTTCTTCGGCTAGCGCCGGACCATCAAAGTTTGAAGTTGGAGGACGGTACACCACGAGTTCTCCAGCATGTTCTCCGTCACTGCGACCTACTACATAGGCGGCAAGTTCTTTACGCGCGTCTTCTTCATCAAGAGGCACGAAGGCTCGTAAAATGACAAATTCTGCTTCTTCGGAGTCAGATAAGTTAACGATTGTTCTATATGGCGACATGCGAACATCTCGTGTGCCTATTCTCACTCCTTGACTGTCAACAAGTGCCAAGTTGGCTGCTCCTTCACCGCTGCGGCCTGGGTCTTGAGAGATTGCCCATTCAGAGGCTCGTTGGTAAAAGTTTTCTGTTTCTTCTACGTGGTATGAGCCCCAGAGTTCTGATTGAACACGGAACATATCTTCTGGATATCGAAGGTGGTCATTGAGTAATTGTGGCATTTCTGAAGCTGGAGAAAAAAGGCCACTAAAGGCTGATTGGTATGCCTGAATGATGGGGTCATCTGGATCAACGACATAAAATTTCACATCTCCGTCAAATGCATCAACGACTGCTTTAACTGAATTACGCACATAGTTGAACCTGTCACGTAGACCGCTGTCGGAATCTAAATCAGATACTGGTGCCCGTTGTGCATATGGGTAGCGATCTGTTGTGGTGTAGCCGTCAACTACGTAGACCAGTCTTCCGTCAAGGATCACGGGATATGGGTCGGCATCAAATTTGAGGAATGGTGCTAGTTTCTCGACTCTGTCTCGAACATCTCTGACATAAATTATTCGTGATTCATCAGTTAAGAAATTAGAGATTAATGGTTCGATTTGGCCGAATCGTAATGCAAATGCGGCTTTGCGTAAGAAGGAGTTTATTTCTACTCCGCCTTGGCCATCAATTTCGTCGTATCGAACATCTTGAGTTTCCTGATTTTCGTCTGTGAAGTCAACTTCGTCTCGGCTTGCCCCTATTACGGCATATCCGCCAAGACCTTCCCCAATATAGATTTGAGGTTTATCGAGCGTTATTTCCAGCGAGTCATCAATTGAAACTGGGAGATCCCCTATTACGAAATCTGGATCTCCGGATCCTCTTACTCGGCTTACTGGTGCCATTGCTAATCCGTATCCATGGGTGAAAGCGACATGTTGACTTTCCCATGACCGTGTTTCATTTAGATCGAGTTCGCGTGCTCCAAGAAGCACTTGGGTTGTTTCTCCATCTATTTGGTATCGGTCAGAGTCAAGAACGTCAGAAAATCGGTAAAACTCGCGTTCGCCTTGCAGACGGTCGAAGGTTCCTTGGACGACAACGGGATCAAGTACTCGTATGTTGCGGACAGTGGAGGGATTTGAGAGAAGGTCAACTGCAGTTATTTCTGTATCGAAATCATCGATTTGTACTTCAAGTACTTGGTCTAAGCCGAAAGCTTGTCGTGTTGCATCAATATTGCGTTCAATATAAAGAGCTTCTTTTTCTGATTCTGCGGGCTGAACTCGTAGATTTTGTATCACTGCTGGATAAATGTTTCCCATTACTAACGCTACGAACGCCCAGAGACCGACAGCTAATGTTGGCAGCACCCATCCTTTACGTCGAATGTTTACGAACAGAAGAAGTACTGCAAACAAAGAAATCAGGATCAAGAGGTTAGTAGCGGGTAATTGTGCTTTAACGTCTGTGTAACTTGCGCCGTCAACATGTCCTCGAGTCGAGGTCGTGAGTTCAAATCGAGCGAACCAGTAATCAGCGGCTTTGACTAACGCAAGAAGAGCGAGAATAACTGAGAGGTGGGCTTTTACTTTTGGTTTTACTCTGTCACCGGAAGTCTGTAGACGGATACCACCATTTACATAGTGGGCGATTGCTGTGATGAAAAAAACAATGAGCAGGCTGCGGAAAAGCCAGTTAACGACGAAGGTTAGGAAAGGGAGTTGGAAAACGTAAAAGCTGATGTCTTTTCCGAATTGTGCATCCGTGGTAGAAAAGTCAACACCGTTTGTGAAGAGTAACCATTCTTGCCATCGCCCTGATACTCCGATTCCTACCAGTACAGCAAGCAGTAAGGACAGAAGCAGTTGTATTCGTAAAGTTCGGTTTCCAACGAGTTCATGGAAACGTCCCAAAATGTCTTCTTCTGGTCCAGCTGGTCTTACGGATGGTGCTATACGGTCAGCGACTCTTAGGTTGCTAAAGAGCAGAGCAAAGAAGAGGAGTGTGAAGATTAAGACAAGTACTACTTGGGCACCGAATACTGAGGTAAAAACATCTCCGTGCCCTAGTTGATCAAACCAGAGAAAGTCAGTATAAAAACTCGCAAGTCCGCGGAAGAACATTAAACCGAAAGTAACTAAAGCAAATATGCCGACAGCTATTGTTCTAAACCTTCTCGGTCCTTTTCCGGTGTTTCTTCCTCTGCCGTTATCTCTGCCGATAAAGCCACCGAACGCTGAGCGCGCTTTAGATTCTGAGGAACCTGGCCGTTCTGGAGGTGGTGGAGGTGGTTCGGGACTCATGTCTAGAATTCTACCGCCGTCTTAAGCAGCCACTGCACTACCCGATTTAGTTATTTGGTAGAGACAGGTTGAGGGCATTACCTCCGGCTTCAGCAAGAGCATTCAGAGTTTGATCTAAGTTGTCTACACCTACAACGTTGAGGTCTTTGGCGTGTTTAATTGCTTCTGGATATTCACTGGTTGGAACTATAAAAAGGTCCACGCCAGATCGTCGCGCCGTAATTGTTTTTTGTACGATTCCACCGATAGGTCCGACGTCCCCATTTAAGGAAATAGTGCCGGTAGTTGCAACTTTTAAACCTCCGGTTAGTTCACCAGAGGTAACTAAATCCAGCACAGACAAGGTAAGAGCGAGACCCGCAGAATTACCGCCCACCGCTCCGGTGTTGAAATGAACTGAGAACGGCATGTCTGGGGCATCTTCAATTCTTGTTTGCGCTGAAATCCCGAGAAAGGCTACGTCTGGGTTATCTGGTCGCGATCCAAGGGCAACAGATATTTGACGTTGATTTGTTCCTTCTACTGATTCGATCTTGAAAACGACAGTGTCGCCTGGGGAATAGGTTTGTAATTTAGCAATCAGGTCTTCGGATGTGTTGAGTTCTATCCATTCCATTGAATTTTCTGTGTCATCAGCAGCAATTGAAATAATGACATCGTTCGTCGTGAGTAAACCTTCCGCTGGGCCTTGCACCTCTACCATTCCAACTCCGGTCGCTACATAAGGTTCATATCCTAAGTGTTGAAGAGCTACGGCGACTGCAGTCATTTTTGATGACCTCATCAATTCAAGATTGAATGCCCGGACTTCACTGCGATCACGTTGTCCAAGAATCACATCTTCATCTATTAACAAAATTGACTCGTCAAATGTTCCTTGTAAAAATTCCCATCCGTTAACTTGTGAATCTTGAGAAACGGTGGTGAAGAGAATTTCTCCTTCGGGCTCAAAGGCTTCTGCTCCAGAAATAACCACGCGTTCAGTTAGTGCATTCACTGAGCCCGGAGCGTAGGCGTAGTAAGGAAATTGAACAAATGACATAACAAGCACAAAGATAAGACCCAGTAGGAAAAGAATTTGAGGCCATTTTCTTTGATTTGGTTCTTCTAAAACTGTAGATCCAAGTGGCGTTTCTTTAAGTGTGACATCCTCTCCTGTATTCTTGTCATTAATGTCTTCTTCCATGTCTTTATTTACCTTCGGAGTTTGTTCTCTGATTTTATTTTTATGGATCCAGTTTTGTGCTACTTCTATTAAGCCTGCCATGATTCGTTTTGTTTTCCCTGCCACTAAAACAATCTTGAATAAAGAAGCTTTTAATGGACTAGGTGGGTCTTCTGTCCATGCCATGCGAAGAAATCTATTACCGCCAGATGGTGATGTTGAAAAAGGTGTAGACCAAAAATGGGGTATCGGTGCACTATCTGGAATTTGGTTTCAACCTCCTCGAAAAGTTTCCACCGGGGAAAAAGCCAAAATTCAGTGGTGGCACCGTCTAAGGTCGCTCATTTTGATTGTTTGTATCGTGGTCGGTGGAGGCATTGCTATAGCTACTGTCTTAGGTGCAGTATTTTTTGCAGCCGGATTTTTACTTGAGCAATTTATCGGGTGACGACCTTGAAAAAGCATGTACATGAAGGAGATCCTCCTTCTAAAGAGGTGGCTGAACGTCGCCGTCAAGCCATCTTGGCTAGATATGAAAATAGCGAACTTGAGGAAAGCGAAATCACCGGGTTTTTAAATGACACAGCTGCTGTGGTTAGAGAAGCCGCGTTAGCCACTGTTGTTAAATTAAATCTTGACGCTGGAAAACACATCGTAAACGCGTTTAACGACGACGATCACGGGGTCAGGAAACGTGCTATAGAACTAGTTATTGACCTTTCTGACAACCAAGATTACATAAGTAAAATTTTAGTTTTACTAGATGATTCGTCAACATTTGTTGTTGAAACGGTTTGTTGGGTTATTGGAGAAATTGGAAATAACTACGAAAACGTTGCTGAAGTAGTTAGCAAGGTAAGTCAAATCGCCTTAACCCATGACGATTCTCTTTGCCGAGAAGCAGCAGTCGCTTGCCTTGGCTCTCTTGGTCATATTGATGGTTTAGCTACTCTTCTTAGGGTGCTTGATGATAAACCTAATGTTCGGCGGCGAGCCACATTAGCTCTTGCCCCTTTTGAAGGGCCTGAAGTAGAAGAAGCGTTAAAAAGAAAATTAAAAGATCGAGACTTACAGACACGTCAAGCCGCAGAAGATCTCCTCGCGTAACGTGTTATCGGCCAACTTTTCTGGGGCGCGAATCCATAAACATTGCTCGCATGGCTTCAAAGCTTTCAATGCATTGTCCGGCACCTAAAACTACACATTCAAGAGGTTCTGCTACTTGACGGACTGGAACACCGGTTTCTTCAGCAAGACGTAAGTCGAATCCGTTAAGAAGACCTCCACCTCCTACTAAATGGATCCCTTGGGCTATGAGATCTTGACCTAATTCTGGAGGAGCTTGTGTCAGACAGGTAACCGCAGATTCAATCATCGCAGTGACTGGTTCGTTGATTGCTTTCCGAATTTCTGATGCTGTCAAAATCACTTTCTTTGGCAATCCGGTCATAATTTCTCTGCCCGTTACTTCCGCTCTGAGATCCACCGGCAGTGGAGCAGCTGATCCGATTTGTATTTTTATCTCTTCGGCTGTGTGTTCTCCAATGGCCATTCCATATTCGCTTCGGAGATAGTCCTGAATCGCTGTGTCGATATCAAAAGAACCAACTCGAACTGCTTCTAAAGCCACCACTCCACCTAGCGATAGCATCGCCGATTCTGAGGTTCCTCCACCTATGTCAACCACCATGTTTCCTACCGGTTCGCTTATTGGAAGGTTTGCTCCGATTGCTGCAGCTAACGGCTGTTCGATGAGTTGAGCGTCGGTTGCTCCAGCTCTTCTAGCTGCTTCGGTTACTGCTCTTCTTTCCACAGCTGTGATTGCTGAAGGAACGCAAATAAGTACTTTTGGTCGGTTAAATCTACTGACACCTACTCTTTCGAATAAAACGCGAACCATACGTTGAGTAATATCAAAATCTTTTATTGCCCCTTTACGAAGTGGTCTTTCAGCAACAATATGCCCGGGGGTTCTCCCAATCATTTTCCATGCTTCGTTGCCCATGGCAAGAACTTCACCATTTCGTTTGTTTAAAGCAATAACCGATGGTTCAGCGAAAACTAGTCCTTCGCCGCGTGCATAGACCAGAGTGTTAGCGGTTCCTAAATCAATAGCGAGGTCTCGTGCCATTTCGTTTACCTGTTATCCGGAGTGGAATGTTTATCTGTGGATTGTTCCGACTGAGATCTTTTCTGTTGGTATGAGCCGTTGATTGGGTGAGTTATTGGCCCAGAACGACTTGTTTTGACACCATTTTGGTGTAGATCTCTCAAAGTGTTTCTTAACTCATTTGGGTCTTGTGGACGCGAACGAGGACGGCTCACAATCCATACAAGTAGTGAACCAAGAAAAGCAAAAGCTACTCCGCCAGCAAGAAATAGTACAGAAGAGTTCATACAGAATTAGTTACATTTCCGTTAGGCGGGAGATCAGAAATAGTGACTATATTTTGGGTGTCAACACCCCAACTTTCGTTACCGTCCCATTTTTCGTATTTCCAAATTGGAACTGTTGCTTTCAGGACATCGATGCAAAATCTCGCCGCTTCAAATGCGTCTGGTCGGTGCGGAGAAGAGGCAACTACAATGACTGCGGTTTCGCCAATTTCTACTTTTCCGGTTCTATGTAAGAGCGCTAACCGTTTTACTTCTGGCCACTTTAAGCGTGCCTGATTTATAATTTCTTGCATTCTGGGGAGTGCCTGTTCTTCATAAGTTTCAAAAGCAAGTTCACTTACATTAGGTCGTTCAGGAGCATGATCTCGAGCGTTTCCTGTGAAGAGAACTACTGCTCCGCAGCTTGGTTGATTAGCCCAACTGAGAACTTCTTCGACTGGAAGATCTGACTCATGCAGTGCGCACCAGTCATCTTCAGTTGAAGATGCGGTGCATGAAGATTCTTCCAAAGTTTCTGACATGTATTTCATCGTACGACCCGTTCGGAGAGCCTCCACGTATTTTTAGTCTTCGTGTGAGCCACGAAACACTCTTACCACTCCATAAATGAGAAGAGTTAGAGCTGCTGCTGCGGCAATAAGTGCTAATCGTTGGCGACTTCCGGCAGTAAGTTGGTCGCTCAATTTTGGTTCGTACCCTGCGACGTAGGCTTCTTCGTTTGTATGTTTCGCTTCCCACCCTAATTCTTTGAGTTTGTCGTTAGCGATAATCCATGGATAAATGGTGTAGGGAACTATGGATGCTGGGGCGTCTGTTAAACCAATTTGCCATCTTATTGATGCGACTAGGCGTGCGATAAACGCCGGTAGTCGTAGCCGAGGAACTGGTCCGCTTAATTCTGCTAGAAGAGCGGATGACATCCATCCATCTGGTGCTACATTCACTGGCCCGTTAAAAGTGTTTTTAACTACACATACCACTGCTTCTGCTAAATCGTCTGCGTGAAGGAATTGACCCATTGGGTCGCCTTCTTCTGTACGAATGTTTTTCGCTGATTCTAAAACTCTGGCAAGACCACCTGGTCGTTCTTCAGCGACGGTTACTGCTGTACGCAGAATTGAAGCAGATCGTCCTTTATTTTTTTCCACCCATTTTTGGGCAAGGTGTTCAAGGGCTGCTCGATGTTCAGCAAATCGAAAACCGGGGCAGGGGCGAATTTCCGCTTCTTCAGTGAGAGGCACCGGATTATCTTCCCAAGCTCCGTAAACCATTGCTGAGGAACGAATCACTAGGTGAGAAACTCCGGCGCCATCTGCTGCAGCTAATAGCCGTTCAGCAACAGCAAGCATGTTATGCCCCGGGTCTTCATCAACGTCATGGGCTTGAACTCCTGAGGCAAGGTGAACTACTACTTCAACCCCGTTAAGGAGGGAGCGTAGATCTGCTACTGCTAAATCAACTGTTTCTAATACGACTTCTGGATTTAAGGAAATCCCTGATCGTTTATCTAACCCGAGTACTTGGTAACCCTCTTCAGCTAAGCGAACGCATACTTGTCGTCCGACAGCCCCAGTGGATCCGGTGACTACAACGCGAGGCTTCTGGGTGTTCATTGCTCTACGATGCCTTTGTGGACAAAAATGAAACACCAGATGATGGGTTCAGCGAAGACCCTTCTGATCCATTTGAACAGTTGAGTGATTTTTTTAAAGTCATGGGGTCAAGTGAGTTTAGTGGGATTTCAAAAATTAACCCTAGTGACTATGCGAGGCAATTGGCTATGTCTATCGCCTCTGAAGGTAAGCCTGAGACAAACGTTGATCCGATTGTTCGCATGGAATACGAACCGCTAGCGCGAGTGGCGCAGCTACAGGTAGAAAATCACACTGGTCTTTTAATTAACCATGGACGTCCTCTCGTGATTGAGCCTCTTAATCGTTCTTTATGGGCAGAAAAGAGTATTAGTTCTCTTGAACCGTTGCTTTCTCAAATGACTGACTCTTTACAAGAAGGAATGCCTGATCCAGAGATACTTAAAGAAAATCTTCCAAGTGAAGATTTGCTTGGTTTGCCGGAAGGAGCAATGGAAGCATTTATTGAGATCTTTTCCGCGCTTGCACCACAAATGTCTAGTATCACTACCGGAACAATGGTTGGGAGGCTCGCTGCTCGAAATTTAGGCAGCTACGATCTTCCCATTCCACGGTCTGAAGAAAATCTTCTTTTAATTGATCCAAACATTGTTGGCTTTGGGAAAGATTGGACTTTACCAATTGAAGGTTTACGGCTTTGGATGTGTCTGCATGAATCTCTTCATCAAGCCTTATTTGGGGTTCCCCATGTCAGTGATGCCATAAGTGAACTATTGACACGTCATGCCAGCAGTTTTGAAAGTGACTCCGCTGCGCTTGAACAGCAATTAAACGAAATGGGTGTTTCACCTAATATTGAAGACCTTTTAAGCATTGGGGAGAACCTTGACCCAAGTTTTATTTTAGGTGCAGTGAGATCAGCAGATCAGGAAGAATTATTACCATATCTTGAAGCCCTTATTGCGGTCGTCATCGGCTACGTCGACTACTTTATGGACGAAATCGGTACGGGACTTGTTCCAAATTATTCGATGATCACTGAGGCTTTACGGCGGAGACGGGTTGAAACAAGTGAGTCGGACAGATTTGTTGAAAAAGTTCTTGGCCTTAACCTCACGCAAGAACAAGTAGACCGCGGTGCTGCATTTGTCAGTGGAGTGATCCAATGGGGTGGCGCAAATGATCTTTCTCGATTATGGGAGGATAAGAGATTTCTTCCTACACCCAATGAGGTGGAGAACTCGCGTCTTTGGTTAGCTAGAACTGAGCTTCTTGATACGTGAGTTGCTAGTCATCTGGATCAATTTTTTCTCTTTCCCAGATCGGAAGTTGACCATCTGGTCGGTCAGGTTTTGTAGGAGTGGCTCGTCTACGTGATTCTTGAGTTGCGATGTGATACCAGAAAAGAGCGGCGATCGAGAGTCCTGCTAGTACTGAGTAACCGCCATAAACCGGTATTGGCGCAAGAGCAGCAACGAGGGCTCCAATGGCCCAACTCATTTGAAACCTTCCCTCGAATCTTGCGAAAAATCTTCCATGGTTTGCATCAGGGGCGTCGCGTTGAACTAATGAATCGAAGGCGAGTTTGGCTGTTCCGGCGGAAACTGTAGTCACAAATGAAATAAGAACAGCGGCGAGAACCCCAATCCCACGAGCGACAGCAGCGATTATCGCTCCAGTAAAAAGCAGTAACAGTGCGGAGAAAATTATTTGTTCTTCAAGGAGTCTTTTCCGTAACCGAGGTGCCAGATTCGCTCCAATAAGCATTCCAAGCCCTGCGGCTGCCATGACCACTCCGAAATGCCAGGCGGGGGCACCCGGGGTTCCGAAAACGTTTTGGTCACGTAGATGGCCTGTTGCTACTCCTACTCCTTCACCAATTCCGCTTATAGAAAGCCCTTCGTCTCCTCCTCTAAATTCGAAGGCGAGTAAAAAAGTCACAAATCCTACCGAGGCGCGCAAGAATGCCATGGTGGCAGCTGTATAAACAATGCTTTCGCTGCGAAGTTCGGTTATTTCGTTAACGGTTGCTGGTTTTTTGGCTACAACAATTTTTGGTATCTGGAGCGCATATAAAGTTGTTAATCCAAATCCGAATACGGCTGCCCATGCTGGCCAAGCATCTCCTCCGAGTAAAGCTAGGCCTCCAATTGCTGCACCTGTCATTGAACTCAAAGCACCTACGACACTGAGTTTGGCGTTGCTTTCTACGAGACCGAGGTCGGATCGTACTAATTCAGGAAGTACCGCACTTTTCGCTACGGAATAGCTTTTCCCTAAGATAAGAAAGCCGAAAGCTTCTGGGAATAAAAGCAAACTGTTTATATGTCGTGTCATTAGCCACGCTAAAACACCGCGTCCGATGATTGTGAAAAGGATCATTCGGCGTCGCCCTCCGCGAATCCTGTCGATTAAAGGCCCGATGAGTGGGGTGACGACCGCGAAGGGAGCAATAGTGAGAACTAAATAAAGCGCGACTCGCCAACGGGCATCGCTTGGATCTACTGAAAAGAAGACTGAACCGGCGAGAGCTACCGCGATCATTGCATCAGACATAGTCCCAAACGCGTGGGTTCGTCCGAGCCGAGCGAACGGTGTTAACCAAAGACCAGATGGTGGTTTTTGTTCTTTAGGTCCCGAGGAGGGTTCATCAACGAAGTCCACAATCTAAGACTATGCCTTAATTATTGATGGTGTTGTTGTATATATTCTTCAGACCACCCCTGAATGGGAAGATCTATCTCTACCGCCGCTGTGGGAGCGAGAGGAGTAACTGTTGCGTAGCCTTCACGTAATTTTGCTGAATCTGTCCCAGCAGGTATTTCGGTTTGAGTCGGTAAGAGGTCAATATGTATTCCAGTTTCGTCTCTGTTGACAATGCTGGTATGAACACCGCCTAAAGGCGCTAAGTCACATTGACATAACCCTCTTATCTTTTCTGGTTTTATATTTGGCACATTTAAATTCAGAACTGTTTTCCGTGGTGCAGTTGCTAACCAACTCAGCAGTGGGGCTGCAATCATTGTCGCTGTTGGCCACTCCCACTCATCAGAGCCATCTTCTGTCCCGTCACCAATGCTTACCGCTAATCCTGGACGGTCAAATTTAGAAGACACAAGTGCGGTGGCGACTGTTGCGGAATACATGGTGGATCGTCCAGTATTTGGTCCTTTGTTGATTCCAGATATCAGTAAATCCGGGGGATCTCCAAAACCGCCAAGCATTGCAAGCATGACGATCAAAGCGGGTGGAGCGTCAACTGAGAACGCTTCTACTGTTTCTACTTCAGGCAGAACTGTCGAAGTGACAGGTATATGATTCGGATTAGTTAAAGGGCCAAGGGCAGCGGAAGCCCCACTCCAATTTTTGGAAGGTGCAGCAACAACTGGACTAAATCCTGATTCTTTAGCCATCTGCGCTAATGCTGCAAGTCCTTGTGAATCAATTCCATCATCATTAGTGACCAATACTCTTTTAGTTTCAGTCACTTGTGGACCTCTCAGTTACGTGTGTCCTCTGATTCATCAAAGTAGTCGATTTGGTCAACCGGCATGACGACCGCAGATACAACATTAGAAGAGTGGGCAGTGACTCTTTTTAAGAATCGGTAAAGCAAAGCTTTCGGAACAGAGGTAACTGCAGGTTCATCAGAATGGAGAAGCTTACTTATGCGACTGTCAAAATCGCGTCGAAGTTCATCGCCCCTTTCGATATAGATACGAGCTCGATCTTCGTCGCGAGAGTTTAATATCTCACCCATGAGTGCAATTCGTGACGATATCTCGTCACGTAGAACGAGAATAGATTCAAGATCAGAAGAATCAGCAAAAGAAACCCCCTCTTCGGCAAGATCAAAAATGTTCTTGTTGTAATCTCCAATGCGTTCCAGATCTTTTACCATATTCATGAATACCAGCATCTCTGGTGTATCTGCGCCTCCATGAACTGATGCATGAACCACCAATGCTCGACGAATCTCAACCTCTGTTGAGTTAATTCCGCGATCTGTGCGCCGAACTTCCTCAGCTACAGTTTCGACTGGTCCTCCAGTTATAGCGCTAAGTGCTAAATCAAATGTGTGCCGAGCATCAGTAACCATTCTCTGTACCTGAGATTCAATGCTCTCTAGTCCGCCTTCTTCTGGCCGGCGGAAGAAACTCATCACCATTTTTTATTCCCCCTACTATCTCTAATCATACTTTCTTTTCTGTTTAAATATTTTCATTAAATGTTCTACCGTAAAACCAATACTCCCAATAATGGGATCACTACGAACATGGTTAAGGCATATATGAGAGCCAACGATCTTCGTTCTGCTGCTATATCAGAAAGTTTGTTTGCCATCTTTATAGGGAGTTCTCGAAGTCTTGATAGCGGGTAAAAAGCGAGTATCCCACTGATATTAAATAGCGTGTGAACAAGCGCTACAGTGACTGCGGCAGGGCTTCCAGTCGCTAACGAAGCTAGGAGGGCAGTTACTGTGGTTCCGACGTTTGCTCCAAGAGTTACCGGATAAATATTTTCGAGCGTAAGAACCCCGGAAGCTGCCAAAGGAACAAGCACCGAAGTAGTGATAGAGGATGACTGTACCGAAATGGTAATTATTGCCCCGATTAATATGGCAACCACTCCTGAACCTGCACCTAGTGCACGATTGATGGCTACCTCTACACGATCTGCAACTAACAATCGCATGTTTTTAGTGATATACGCCAAAGCTAAGAAGATAAATAGTAAGCCCACTCCAATCATTAAGCCGCCCTTAACATCCCCGTGGGCTCCGAAATGTGAAAGTAATTCTTTGACCCATGTTGCAGGTAGTTTCACAGCTGCTTTTAGGGGGCTTTTAAATTCAGCCCCAGATGATCCAATAACTCTTTCAGTGAGCCACGAAGCAGAAGATGAGAGATAGCCGGTTGCGAGTTCGATGGGAAGGAAAACAATTACAGCAAGAATGTTAAAAAAATCGTGAACGGTAGCGGCAGCAAACGCCCGTCGGAATTCAATGTCACGTCGAACATGACCCAATGACGCCAAGGTGTTTGTAACTGTTGTCCCTAGGTTGGCTCCCATGATCATGGGCACTGCATCGCTAGTACTCACAACACCGCTGGCTACTAAGCCAACTATGACTGAAGTTGAAACTGAGGAAGACTGAACTAAGACGGTTGCTAAAAGCCCAACGAAGAGTCCCCCAATGGGGTTTGAAACACCTTTGAATAGGCCATCTACGAGATCTTTGCCAAGACTTTTAAACCCACCACCTAGTAACTCCACTCCTGTAAGGAATAAGTACAAAAGAGCTATAACTAGAAGTGCCCTAACCAACGTAGGCATTCCACGTTCGTTCGAATTTTCAGAATTGAGGGCTGGAGAAGAGTTTGTCACAAGATTCCTAAACCAAATTTAAGTACGAATCATTTCTTCCATTATTTAATCTTACCTAACAAGACACTTAATTATTACTGAGAATCATTCCTGATATTAAATAAATTTTTTTAAAAAAATGCAACTGATTCTTTAATCTTTTTATATAAATTTTCGGTTTTCTTTACACCAATTTTCGGTCCGATATGGCATAAATAAGCAATTAGTTAACTAAACCCGAAATACAGAAAGAAAAATAATGAACACCACATGGATGAAACAAAGTTCTTGCGCAAATTCTCCTGCTGACACTTTCTTCCCTAGCGACGGCATGGGAGTCATTGTTGCTAAAGATATTTGCAATAGCTGCCCCGTAACTGAACCGTGTCTTGAATATGCCCTCCATAACCGCATTGATCATGGCGTATGGGGCGGATGCTCCGAACGTCAACGCCGCCGCATCTTAAAAGCACGGCGTGTCTCTCATCAGCCTCTTTCAGTTAGCGCAGCTTAAAAATGTTAGAGCGCTTCATCTCCTATCTTCTGAAATGGGGGTATTTCGGTTACCTAATATCGAACCCTCATAAACAGGACTTACCTCCGAGGATGTTTCCCCTCTCAGACTCGGTGTAAAACAAAAACACCCCTGGCTTTGAGCCAGGGGTGTTTTTAAATTATTAACTAGATCTTTAACCGAGATCTTCGTCTGCCTCTTCGAAACCAAGATCCCAACTAATTAAAACATTTTCTCTTTCTGCATCCCTATTGATTCGTTCTCGATTTCTTCGAAACTGTGGATCATGGGGTGGAAGGAGTAGCAATCGAGATGAAATTCGATCTCGAAATGAGTCAATTAAATCGCGTTCACCGAATGTTGAATGCACTTCCCAGTGAGGTGCGATGGGTCCAAGATATACGACCTTTACGTCGCCTTGTGGTGGTTGTGGTTCAAGATCTTCTGTGGTGTCAGTCATGACAGGGCTCCTCAAGCAATTCGAATTTCAAACTAGTTTCTGATTTTTTATTCTGATCAAGCGTCAGTTTCGGTTTCGGCATCAGCAGCGCCTTCAGCCATACCGTCGCGTAACTCTTTTTGAGCTCTACCAAGATTGCGCGCCAACTTTGGAAGTTGACTACCCCCAAAAAGAACAACAGCGACAATTGCCACAATGATCAATTCATTACTTGAAAGAAATCCAACAATATTCATAATCTCAGACTATCTGTACTTGAGCGGTAGTGGGTACCAGAAAAGGTAATCCGTCTTTGTTGTAAAAAAATATTTAAGCTGATTCAGCAGCAGCAGCAGCGGCAGCGGCTCGTTCAAGTGCACGCTGGCGGCGAATACGGCGACGTTCACGTTCGCTCATCCCGCCCCAAATTCCAAATTTTTCCCCATTTTGTAAAGCAAATTCGAGACAATCTTCTCTTACCACACAGCCCCTACATACATCTTTTGCTTCACGCGTGCTCGCTCCACGCTCCGGGAAAAAGAGATCGGGATCTACTCCTAGACAATTCGAAAATTCTTGCCAGGAGGTGTCTAAACCTGGTTTAGCAAAGATACCCATTTACTTTTTCGCCTCCTTCTTCCATCAGATTTTGACTTCATCAAAATTGATGATTGGCGTATGTATTAAGCCTTACCTTACAAAGCCTATACATGTAATTACACCATTGTTATTTAATAAATTGCAAATGGTGCGACAAAAATCTCCTTATTTTAGGGTTTTTTTACCCGATTCGCCAGAAATACAGCCACTCTCCTAGCGTGAAGGCATCAAAAGGAGCGTGAAACTATGCCCATTAACCCAGATGCTGCAGGTTCGGTAGGTGAACCAAAAGAATTCTCTTGGACGTCTGATGACAGCCTTCTCTATTCCTTAGGAGTAGGAGCCGGTGTCACTGACCCAACAGGCTTTGAACTGAACTTCACTACTGAAAATTCCAATGAAATAGAGCAAAGATCTCTACCCACTCAAGTTGTCGTAATGGGCGGTGGACAAACCCCTGGTTTCGGTGATTTCAATCCTGTTTTTCTTCTTCATGCTGAGCAACACATTACGTTGCATCAAACCGTGCCTGCGTCAGGCACAGGAATTGCTACTGCGCGAGTTGGAGAAATCTATGACAAAGAAAAAGCTGCACTTGTCTATTTAGAGAACGATGTAACTGATCTTGATGGAAACCCAATGTGGTCTACAAAATCAGGTCTTTTCTTAGGAGGCGAAGGAGGATGGGGTGGAGATCGAGGCCCTTCAAATCCTTGGGAACTACCTGACCGGCCAGCCGACGACATTGTCTCCTACACCACGAGAACGGACCAAGCTCTTCTTTACCGACTAAACGGAGATAGAAACCCTTTGCACTCTGACCCGACGTTCGCTTCAGCCGCAGGATTTGAAAAACCAATCTTGCATGGTCTGTGCACCTACGGATTTACCGGAAGAGCTTTACTCCACGCAGTTTGCAACTCAGACACTGACCGGTTCGGCAGCATGGGAGGACGATTCAAATCTCCGGTTGTGCCCGGAGAAGAACTTTCCGTTCATATCTGGAAAAATGAAGACTCAATTCTTTTCCAAACCCGTGTCAACGAACGTGTAGTTTTTGACAACGGGGTAATGACTCTTCGTTAAACCCAATTATCCGACTAGCGTCTTAACTAATGAAATTTTCTGGTTTATGGCGTGCGCATCACGCCGAAGACAATTTAAGAAGAGATTTTCCGTTAATTGACCTAGATGACAGTAAATGGCCGGAAATTCCAGTTCCAGGCCACTGGGGTTTAGTTGATGGTTTTAAGGACGCTGACGGCCCACTTTTCTATCGAACTCAATTTGAGTTAGAACCCCCGAAATCAAATCAACGTTTTTGGCTTGACTTAAATGGAATATTTTCACAGGGAGACGTTTGGGTTGATGGGTCATTTATCGGAGTAACCGAAGGATATTTCTTCCCACACAGCCTTGAGCTAACTGACGTGCTTAAGAAACAGAAAGAACATCTTCTCGCTATTGAAGTAACTTCTCCCCCAGATGAAGAAGAAAGCGAAAAACGTTCGTTAACTGGCTTTAATAACCAAAATTTTAATCTTGGCGGTATCTGGCAACCAGTGCATTTACGTGCAACTGGTCCAATTGCTTTCCGTCATTTACGTGCAGTTTGTGTTGATGCTAATCCGACTGTCGCAACGTTGGCAGTGCGAGCTGTTGTTGAAACAACTCATCCGTGTCTCACAATTTTTAAAACAAAAATTCTTGGTATTGATCATCGTCATCGACAACCTTTAGCAGCCGGAGAGAATCGGGTTGAATGGATAATTCGGGTTCCTCGTCCAGCTCTTTGGTGGCCTCATGAACTCGGAGAGCAGCCATTAATTAATGCGGAGTTCACTCTGTCAACTGAAACCGGTGAAATAAGTGACCGGCGAGAAAAACAGATCGGATTTCGATCTGTGCGGATGAAGGGTCAACATTGGCTGATCAATGGTGAAAAAATCTTTTTACGCGGAGCAAACGTTGCGTCCCTTAGTCAAGATCTCGCGGGGATAACTACCGAGTCTGCTAACTCCTGTATTGAACAGGCTCTTGAAGCCAACCTAAACCTCATCAGAGTTAAAGGACACGTAACTCATCCTTCCTTTTATGATGTAGCTGACCGAGCGGGAATGCTCATATGGCAAGACATGCCGCTAACAGGCGGTTACCACCGTTCTGTTCGGGAGCAAGGCATGCGGCAAGCCAGAGAGCTTGTAGACAATTTTGGTCATCACCCGTCAATTATCGTTTGGTGCGGACACGATAGCCCTGATCCTGTTGATACGACTCGAAGCGCTCCAAGTTTAATTGAACAACAAAAACCAACATGGGCTCGTTCAATACTTGATGAATCAATAAGGCGATCTCTTCGCCGACAAGATCCTTCACGTCCTGCAATAGCAAGTTCAGGAACACTCCCAAGCTTGCCAAGACCACAAGAATCCAATAGCCACCTATGGTTTGGTTGGCATCAAGGAAGAGCTCAAGACCTCGCGGCTTACTTAGATCAACAACCGTGGGCTGGAAAATTTGTTTCTGCTTTTGGTAGTTACTCGGTTCCTGAAGATCTAAAAATCAATTCTGAACAATGGCCCATCTTTGACTTCGCCAAATTAGACGTTGAAGATGAAAACACTCTTGACACTCTTCTTAGAGTCTTCCCGCCAGAAATGTTCTCCGATTTTGAAAACTGGTCTGCGACCACAAGAAGCCAACAGGCCTACTTACTAAAAACTCAAATTGAGATTCTTCGTCGCCGCAAATACCGTCCTGGCGGAGGTTTTACCTTTGACTCACTGTTTGATCATCGACATGAAACCACAAGCGGAGTGATTGACCAAAGAGGGAATTTTAAACCTGCATATAACGCTGTTTCTGCAGCGTGCGCTCAAACGATAATCATTGCTGATCCATTTTTTGACTTAATTACAAGTGAGCAAATTGTGGCTACGAATGTGACTGCCATTCACGATGGTCGAGAACCCATTCAACAGGCATTAGTGACTTCTCGTTTAACTATTGGAGATGAAACTCACATCAACAAGTGGGAAGGAAATATAGAAGCAGATGCTGCTAAACATATTGGTCGGATTGAATATGCGGTACCTCGTGATGTTGAGTCAGTGAACCTCATTCTTGAGCTTGAGTCAGAAGAAGCAACGGCGTATAACCAATACACTTATACGAAATAAACTCGTGCTTTGACTCTAAAGACGTGACCCTAGTCACTTATGATGGAGGAAAGACAGTGTGGCGATACCGTCACAAGTAAGTTCCTACTAGAAAATAAGGCTTTTTATGGTCCAGACCACAAACGAGCGTTACCGCGTGACTCCATTACGTTCTAAGAAGCGTTCTTGGCCTTTCCCGCTGAATATTTACCAAACAGCAGTAGGACGCAAATGGGTTATGGCCCTTACCGGAATTGGTTTAATCGGCTTTGTTCTGGTGCATATGATCGGAAACCTTCACATATATGAAGGGCCAGCACGTATGCACGAATACGCCGAGTCTCTAAGGACTTTGGCCGGTGGAATTGTTCCGAAAGGATTTATTCTCTGGTTACTTCGATTTGGCTTACTTGCCATGTTCGGGCTTCACCTTCACTCTGCAATTACCCTAAGAAACTTTTCTGGACAATCAAGCAACAAGGCCACTTTGATGGGGGGAGCAAAAAAATATGAGTCTGGAAGAGACCATATTGCTGCAGGTTATGCCAGCCGAACTATGCGCTGGATTGGACCAATAATTGCTTTATTTCTCTTCTATCATTTAGCTGATTTAACTTGGGGATGGTGGCTAGGCGACGACTTCGTGCCGGGAGATCCATACCATAATGTTTCAGAATCGCTCGCCAGTCTTCCTGTCGCGATTCTCTACATTGTCGCAAACATCGCTCTGGCCATGCATATCTTCCACGGGGCCTGGTCAATGTTTCAAAGCCTTGGAGTCAATAATCCAAAATACAATCACCTGAGACGCGGGTTGGCTACTGGGCTAGCAGGAATCATTCTGGTCGGTAATTTGTCATTCCCAATTTTCACTCAAACCGGTTTAATCAATGAAGACAACAGGAAATGCCCAGCAAGCGAAATTAACGTTTTGGAATGCCTTGCAGAACAAGCAGAAGGGCATTAATTAGATGGCCGAAAACATTCTTGATTCAAAAGTTCCAGAAGGTTCTATTTCTGACAAATGGGAGAACCATAAATTTTCCATGAACCTTGTCAACCCAAACAATAAAAGAAAGTTCGACATCATTGTCGTAGGAACAGGGCTTGCGGGAGCATCTGCCGCTGCTTCGTTAGGTGAGTTGGGTTACCGAGTTAAAGCTTTCACTTTTCATGACACCCCTCGTCGCGCGCATAGCATCGCAGCTCAGGGCGGAATCAATGGGGCGAAAAACTACACAAATGACGGAGATTCTGTTCATCGGTTGTTTTATGACACGGTAAAAGGTGGAGATTTCCGGTCTCGCGAAGCCAACGTGCATCGACTGGCAGAAGTTTCAGCAAATATTATTGATCAAGCCACTGCGCAAGGAGTTCCATTTGCTCGCGACTATGGCGGGCTGTTAGATAACCGTTCTTTCGGTGGAGCTCAAGTTTCTCGCACCTTTTACGCCCGTGGTCAAACAGGGCAACAGCTCCTCATTGGCGCCTATTCCGCTCTTATGCGTCAAGTGTCGGCAGGATCAGTTGAACTTCATACAAGATCAGAGTTACTTGATGTCGTGACTAAAGATGGTCAAGCCTGCGGAATCGTTGTTCGAGATTTGTTGAGTGGAGAAGTCACTCCTCATTCCGCTCACGCGGTTGTTTTAGCTACAGGCGGGTATGGCAACGTTTATTTCCTTTCCACCAACGCGATGATGTGTAACGTCACTGCTGCCTGGCGCGCTCACCGCAAGGGAGCATTTTTCGCTAACCCGTGCTACACCCAGATACATCCCACCTGTATTCCAGCGAGTGACGATTTCCAATCAAAGCTCACTTTGATGTCAGAATCGCTGCGTAATGATGGGAGAATTTGGGTTCCAAACATTGAGGGCGAGTCACGCCGTGCAGCAGATATTCCTGAGTCCGAGAGAGATTATTATTTAGAGAGAAAATATCCTGCCTTCGGAAACCTTGTTCCACGCGATGTGGCTTCGCGAAACGCCAAAACTGTAGTTGATGAAGGGCGAGGAGTAGGACCGTTAGCTAACGGGGTTTACTTGGATTTCTCCGCCGCTATAGAACGGGATGGTTTAGACACGATCTCCGCTAAGTACGGAAACCTCTTTGACATGTATCAAAGAATCACCGGAGAAAACCCTTACCAAACTCCGATGCGGATATATCCAGCTATTCATTACACCATGGGTGGACTATGGGTTGACTACCATCTGATGACCACCGTTCCTGGCCTGTACAGCATCGGAGAGTCAAACTTTTCTGACCATGGAGCGAACCGTTTAGGAGCTAGCGCTCTTATGCAAGGGTTAGCAGACGGATACTTCGTGCTGCCTTACACCATTGGCGATGGTCTTGCCGGCCGATTAGGCGAACCAGCAGTCCCAACCTCGGATCCTGTCTTCACTCAAGCGGTTGCGTCAGTGGAGGCTGATACTCAACGTTGGCTATCAACCAATGGAACTAAATCAGTTGACTACTACCATCGAGAATTAGGTCGCATAGTTTGGGACAATATTGGTATGGAACGCAACAAAGAAGGTCTAGAACAGGCGCTATCTGATATTCCGTCTCTACGAGAGGAATTCCTAAAAAATGTTCGTGTGCCCGGTAGCGCTGACACGTTAAACCAGTCCCTTGAGAAAGCCGGACGGGTAGACGACTTCTTTGAACTCGCTGAACTTATGGCCCGTGATGCTTTGACCCGTGACGAGTCTTGCGGGGGTCACTTCCGAGAGGAATACCAAACTCCGGAAGGTGAAGCACAAAGAGATGACGAGAATTTTGCTCATGTAGCGGCATGGGAATGGAACGGTGCAGGTAACACTCAAACTCGTCACCGTGAAGAACTTACTTTCGAGAATGTTGCGCTTTCACAGCGTTCGTACAAGTAGGCGAGGATAATTATGTCAACTGGTAACGCAGAAATAATAAACGTAACAATAAAAGTTTGGCGCCAAAATGGACCATCTGATGATGGCCATTTTGAAACCTATGATCAAGCCATAACGACAGATGCTTCTTTCTTAGAAATGCTGGATCTCCTTAATGATTCGCTTAACGAACAAGGATCGGAACCAATTGCGTTTGAATCAGATTGCCGTGAAGGAATCTGTGGAACTTGCGGTGTGATGATTAACGGCAGAGCACACGGTCCGCAAAAAGCTACTGCCACTTGTCAACTGCATATGCGTGAATTTAAGGATGGCGACGAAATCGTTGTTGAACCTTTCCGCGCTGCCGGGTTTCCCGTAATTCGAGATCTTGCCGTTGACCGCTCCCCTCTGGATCGAATCATTGAAGCCGGCGGTTACATCAGTGTCAACACTGGAGCTGCATCAGATGCAAATTTGACGCCAGTGCCTAAAGATGCAGCTGATCAGGCTTTTGACGCGGCAGCATGTATCGGTTGTGGTGCTTGTGTTGCTGCTTGCCCGAACTCTGCAGCACAACTTTTCACTTCAGCAAAAATCGGTCATCTTGCGTTGCTTCCTCAAGGGCAGGCAGAACGTTGGAGCCGAACCGAGGAAATGGTTGAGGTCATGGAAGAGTTCTTTGGATCGTGCACAAACCATGGAGAATGCCACGAAGCATGCCCTAAAGAGATAAGCCTTGACTTTATTGCGTTCATGAACCGTGATTACGTGAAAGCAAAAGTAAAGAACCGTGCGTTAAGCGGACAGGCTTAACTTTCCCTTCTATATGGTCCAAGACCGCCTTCACGTTTCCATCATCGATTCATAAATTCTGTAACTCTCTTTCACCGTATTGACTTCTAATCCGACTAATGTCAACGGTGTGCCACATCTACACCATGTCAAAGTACGTTTTTATGAACTCGACCCTTACGGGCATTTAAACCATTCGGTTTACGTCCAATTATTTGAAACTGGACGTATTGAACTACTCGATGAGGCAAACCTAGGTTTGCCTGATCTGGAAAAAATAGGATTTCGTTTCATTGTTTCAAAGATCGAAACTAAGTTCCTGTCTTCAGCGGTTGGAGGAGACTCTCTTATTATTGAAACTGAGGTTTTAGAGTTACGGCGAGCTTCTTCACGATGGGGGCAACGAATATTACGTGGTGACGAGGTAATGGCTTCTCAAGAAGTAACAATTGCGGTAACTAACACTGACGGACGTCCGGTGAGATGCCCCGACATTGTTCTTGATGGCCTCAAGCCATTTCTTACAAACCCGGCTGATGATTAAAAAAACTAAACATTTACTTCGGTTAAGCCAAGGGGCCCTAATGGGTGTCGCTAATACTGTCCCGGGCGTTTCAGGTGGCACTTTGGCTCTCATGTTTGGCATTTACGAGGAGCTAATTGAAGCTTTACGTGACGGAGCTAAAGCAGTTAGTTTTTTTGTTCGCGGAAAAATTTCTGATGGAACTCAAGGATTAAAATCTGTTAACTGGAAATTATTGGTTCCGTTAGGTGTCGGAGCAGTAGCCGCGGTAGTGATTCTTGTTGGACCATTAGAAAGCGGTCTTGAAAATCATCCTGAAGAAATGGCGGGACTGTTTCTTGGCCTTGTTCTCGGGTCAATTATTATTTCTTGGCGTTTACTTCCGCAACAAACCATTTCTACAGTTGCCACGATCATAGGAACCGGTTTAATTGTTTTCTTTTGTTTAGGGTGGCAAAGCGGACCGATCAGCGACCCTTCTCCTTTAGTGCTTTTCTTAGCGGGTGCGATAACTATTTGCGCAATGATTCTTCCGGGTTTATCTGGTTCTTTTTTGCTGCTGATGTTTGGCCTATATGAGTCGGTGCTTGAAGTAATCGATGACCGTATTTGGGGAGATGCTGCAGTGTTTGCTGTAGGAGCAGTAATCGGGTTAGCACTTTTCGCTACTTTGCTGGATCGTTTACTCAACCGGCACCGGAACATTGTTCTCGCTGTACTAATTGGTTTGATGGTCGGGTCACTTCGTGTTCTTTGGCCTTGGCCTAATGGGGTTGGTTCTGAAACTGAACCAGGGGTTGGTCTTGACTGGCCTGCCAGCAGTGAATTTCTGACACCTACTTTGTTGGCTGTCGGAGCTTTTGTTGTAGTTCTCGTTTTTGACGCGTTAGCGAAAAGAACTACTCACTCGTAGTAAGTAAACAATTCTGCGTCTGGGTCAGCGATCTGTGGTTCAGAATCTAACGTGATAAACGGATACAAATCGGCTGGGGTGTCCCGTGGACACGTCCAATCAATGTCATCACTTATTCCAGCGATCTCAGCAAATGGGCGAAGAAACGTGAAATAAACGTATGACCCGCAAGCAATTTTTTCATCTCTGTTCATTTTAACAATATTGCGATAATGCTTTTTTTGAGCCGCTTTCGCCACACCCGCCATTTCAACAAGTTCCTCATCTGAAAGTTCTCTGATCTCTCCAGAGTCGGTAGTGAAGAGTGCGAAACCGCTTAAACCGTCAAGATAATTCTCCGGATCTGAAACAGTCGTTCCAAAGTCGGTAATGGTGAGATCAACATCGTTGCCGATCACAAACACTGCGGTGAGGTTTTTATACGGCATTTCTTTTGAAACTCCGGACCACCAAAAATCGCTTTCCCCTAACCGGTAATAATCTCTCACTATCACCGACCTTCCATCAGGTAAGCGATACGGTCCGGTGTCTCCATGCCCAACTCGAGTATCAAAATATAAAAGAAACAAATAATTAATAAGTGTCGCGTTCGCTTTTCGAATAATTTGGCGTCTCTCATCATCAACCGGGGAAACACCTTCAAATAAGACTTTTAATGTTTCTTCGTCGTATACCTGAATTGTGTCATTCGCGTTTGCGGCATGTAAGTGATCGTTGCCGCGATAAGCCTGCGAAGTTCTCGCCCAAAAATCAAGTACGTCGTGGGTTCGTTCCACAGAATCAAGCGACGGGTCAACTAAAGACATCACCCGTCTACCGATAAGAAAAAAATTTGCGATTCCCCATAAAAAAACTGAGTTGGCTTGGCTGCCCGGGGTTCGCGCTCGCTTACCTATTTCTTCAGGTGGCATTGCTTGAACAATGGATTTCACTATGTCTGGGTAACGCAAAAAAGCTTCAACGGTGGAGAGCACAACATAGGCAGAAACTGGTATGAGTTGAGACGAGTAATGAGTTCGTTCTGCCATCAAATCTCGTGAGACGCCGTTAATTTCACCTATGAGATGGTTGACTCTTTCGATCACCTTGTCACCGTTCCGAGTTTCCCGGTAACCGTATTATCCCGAACTCGCCGGTTCCATCTATTTCGATTTCTGTACCGTCTTCTGGTTCATGAAGCAATTCAGCTGCCACAACCCCTGGTATTTGAAATTCTCTACTAATAATCCCGATGTGGCTTCGAATTGTTCCGCCGGTACAGATCACTCCAGTGAGGTCTTCAAAAATTGGTGACAAAAAAGTGGCGCCGGCATCACGAATAACTGCGATAACCCCTTCAGTATTTTCATTTTCTAAATAGGTCAACACATCTTCTGGTCCTTCTAAACGCTGCCAGATGCCCTTTATAGGCGAATAGTCGAAAGTTTTTTGCCCCTTACCGATCTGTTCCATCCTTTAAACGTACATGTTTAAGCATCACTAAAGAGAGTCAGCGTCGTCTAGGATTTGGGGATGGCTGAATTTCTCTCACCAGAATGGATATCTGCTCTTGATGAAGCAGCAACTACACATCTCGGCCTTAAAGAAGTTTCCTTAAATAAAGATTTGGTATTGGGTTATCGAATTACCGACGGGCCTTCTTGGCGGCTAACTATCGGAAATGGAGAGGTTCGTGTTTATTCAGGTACTGACGAAGCGGAAAACGTTTGGTTTACCACTGACCGATCTACAGCTTTGGACATCGCTACCGGAATAACAGATCCTTTAGAGTCAATCATTGCTGGCCAACTTGAGATTGGCGGAGATCCACGTCTTCTCGTGGACAACCATGATGTTTTTAAGGGCTTAGGTGACGTATTTGCTTCTTGTCGTCCAGATTAAATAAGTCCGAGTTGTTGAACCATGTCTCTTTCTTCAGCTAATTCTGCTACTGAAGCATCAATACGAGATCTAGAAAAATCATCTATTTGAAGATCAGAAACAATTGACCATTCGCCATCAACGCAAGTGGTTGGAAACCCGCATATTAAGCCTTCAGGAACGCCGTAACTTCCGTCTGACGGGACACCCATGGACACCCAGTCATTTGTTGGTGTGCCCAGCGCCCAGTCATGGACATGGTCAATTGCTGCGTTCGCTGCAGAAGCTGCACTTGATGCTCCACGGGCTTCAATGATTGCTGCACCGCGTTGTTGAACCGTGGGAATGAAGTCATTCTCAATCCAATTTTGATCGTTTATTACAGAAGAAACTGATTCACCATTTATGTGCGCATGAACCAAGTCTGGGTACTGTGTAGCCGAGTGGTTTCCCCAAATAGTCATTTGAGTTATTTCTTTGGAGGCCACACCTAATTTTGTAGCTGCTTGGGAACGTGCTCTATTGTGATCGAGGCGCATCATGGCGGTGAACCGATTGTTAGGAATATCAGGGGCGTTATTCATGGCGATAAGACAGTTTGTGTTCGCAGGGTTACCTACTACAAGCACTTTTAGCCCGTCGTCAGCATGAGAGTTCAATGCTTGCCCTTGCACAGTAAAAATGGCGCCATTTGCTTCGAGAAGGTCTTGGCGTTCCATTCCTTTTGTTCGGGGACGGGAGCCAACTAATAATGCGACTTCGGCACCATCAAAAGCTGTGTTTGGGTCATCGCTTAAAACCATTGAGTCGAGTAGAGGGAAAGCACAATCGTCTAGTTCCATGGCTACGCCCTCTAATCCTCCCATTGCTGGTGGGATTTCTAGCATCTGTAAAATTATTGGCTGGTTTGGACCTAATAATTGGCCGCTCGCTATGCGAAAGGCAAGGCTGTATCCGATTTGACCGGCAGCTCCGGTAACTGCAACTCGAATTGGTTTAAGGCTCACGGTGTTCTCCTAATTTGCTTGACCGTTTTGATCGTAATTGTTTTTTCTCGTACTGCGGAGATTTTTTTAATCATTTCAACTAACTGGAAGAAATACTTCTACTTGACGTTCAAAATGTTCTAAAAAAGTCGGCGGTAAAACTGGTCGGTAACCATCTTCAGATTGAATCTGACTGGTGTAACAGTTAATTCCTTCTTGCTTACGACGCATAATGTCAGCATCAAATCGAAAAGAAAACGCTTCTGAAAAAGGAAAGGTTGGATCTTTAGGGTTGTCCCAATTCCATAACCAAATTGGGGAAGCAAACAGTGGCACTTTGTTTTTGGAACAAATTTCTTTTGCCGCCAGAGCGCAAGCTTGATGGTCAGGGTGACCATCTCCTTCCCAGGGGGTTATACAAATCGTATCTTTTTGAATAATTTGTTCTAATTGTTTTTGAATCTCTTTAATATGTTGCGACACAAAGCCGTCAGGTGCTGAAAGTGCGATTCTTTCTGCTTGGATTCCTGCTGTTTGATAAGCAGAAATTGTTTCGCGTTCTCTTCTTTTTCCAAGTTCTTGTCGCTCGGATTCATTTAAATAGGGATGCGATAATTCTCCATTAGTTACGCCAAGAATCGTTATCGGTGTTTTTTTGTCAGAGGCCGTAGCCAAAGTTGCTCCGGCTGCGAGTAGTTCATCGTCTGGATGTGGCGATATGAGAACGATATGGCCACTCGGTGGCCAAGTAATTTTCGGTGGTGAAAGATTCTCTATTTTCTGATCCCATACTTGGGCCTGATTTCCTTCAAGGGGATCAATTGGATCCATCAGAATTCTCTCGTGTGTTACCTAGCCAAGAGTCATAAAGTTTGTTGTAAACGCCACCATTTTCTTTTAGTTCATCATGGGGTCCT
This sequence comes from Actinomycetota bacterium, assembly GCA_902634555.1. Classification (GTDB taxonomy): domain Bacteria; phylum Actinomycetota; class Acidimicrobiia; order Acidimicrobiales; family MedAcidi-G1; genus MedAcidi-G2B. The sequence continues at coordinate 19,446 of CACPKO010000001.1, read as the reverse complement.
TGTTCTACAAGGTTTCCGTGATCAAAGACTAGAACGAGGTCGGATCTTTCAGCAGTGGAAAGCCGGTGAGCGACACTAATTGTGGTTCTTCCTTCAGCTAAGCGTTCAAGAGCATGCTCTAGAACTGTTTCTGTTTCAGGATCAACGGACGAAGTGGCTTCATCAAGAACCAGTAACCCTGGGTCAGCGAGTTGGGCTCGAACCAGTGCCACTAATTGGCGTTCACCAACAGAAAGAGACTCTCCTCGCTCACCGACAAGAGTGTTAATACCGTCAGGGAGGCTTTCTATCCATGGTTGAAGGTCTAGAGAGTGAACCGCTTCTTCTACTTCGTTGTATGTAGCCTCTGGTCGCCCATAACGAATATTTTCGGCAACTGTAGTGTCAAAGAGGAAACCGTCTTGGGGAACCATGCGTATCGCTGATCTTCGATCCTGTGATGCCATTTCTTTCAGATCTACTCCTCCAACAAAAAGTTTTCCGGCGGTTGGGTCTGCAAGCCGAGCGATAAGTTTTGCAAAAGTTGTTTTACCTGATCCAGTCTCTCCCACAATCGCGACAGACGATCCTGCTGGCAATTCAACGTTTATTCCGTGTAGAACACGATCTCCTTCTCGATAAGCAAATTCGACACCCTCTGCTTTTACTGAGAGAGGTCCAGTTTGTATTTCAGGTCCGGAATTCTTATCAGGGATTTCTATCGGGGTGTCAATGACTTTTAATATTTTCCACCAGCCAGCTAAAGCAGTTTGTGTTTGGTCTAGTACTTCTCCGAGTTGAGTGATTGGAGAAAGAAGTAAGTTCACTAAGAAAATGAAAGCAATTAGCTCGCCTGATGTGAGATCCCATGAGCTACCCCACCAAACGCCCGATCCGACTACGGAAGCAATTGCTACTACTCCAAATATGTCTGTCATTGGGATGATGAAAGAGAAATAGCGGGCGGCACGCATTTGTTGTTTGTACTGATCATCAATAGCTTGATCGATGCGTTCACGAGTAGCTTTTCGCTGGCCGTAACTTCTTATCATGGTCATACCCATCACGGCTTCAGAGATTGAGCCAAGAGTTTCTGATACCCGTGTACGTAACACGTCATATGCCCGTAATTGGCGGTACTGCATGATTCTTAGAGTTGGGATTAGGGGAACATGAACTGCAAGAGTCACCAATGTGAGTTCCCATGAGTAGTAGGTCATGAGCGCGAGTACTGCAATAATTTGGAAACTATCTACTACCCATGCGATTGCTCCCCACTGGGCAAACCGAGTGAGTGTTTCTACGTCGCTTGTCACGCGTGCGGTTAAGACTCCTTTTTTTGAAGCCGTATGCTCTGCCAAACTAAGTTTGTGTAAATGTGAAAAAACTCTTACACGTAATCCGCGTAAAACATTTTCTGCCATGCATCCAAGGCGAAAATAGGTGGCTCGTTCTAAAAAGATGCTGGCTATTAGTAAGAGAGCGGATAGCGAAGCAAAAGTTACGACTTTGGATAGGTCTACTTCATCACCGGATAGTCCTTTATCAATGATGAGTTGGATAGTTACGGGGACTAGCAGTTTTGATCCCGCAACTCCTAAGGCTCTGATAACTGTTCCCCAGAAACCTTCTTTAAGTTCTGGTGATTCTGCTACACCGCGTCGGAGAACTTGTAAAGCGCCAACATCATCTATATCTACAAGCGCCATCGGTTCAGGTTCATCCCCTGGCCCGATGACATCGCTGCCGTCAAGTACTGTCATGATCCAGCCCGTTCATAGGCTTGTGCTAGCGCAGAGTATTCAGGAACGGACAATAGTTCGTCATGTGTTCCTTCTGCTGCAATTTTTCCGCCGCTGAGAAAAAGAACTCTGTCAGCTAATCGAATGGTGGCAAGTCGGTGAGCTACGACTATAAGAGTTCGATCAGGGTTTGTTTGGAGGTTACTGAGAATCTCTGCTTCAATCGTGGGGTCAACAGCAGAGGTGGCATCGTCAAGTACCAATATTTTTGGGCGACTCAGCAGGGCTCTTGCTATAGCTAATCGTTGTCGTTGTCCGCCAGATAATGTCACCCCACGTTCTCCTACAATCGTTTCAAGACCAGTTGATAATTCAAAGACGAAAGAGTCGGCTTCTACGAGTTGGAGAACACGATTAATCTCTCCGTCAGGTATTGGGCGTCCAAATGTAAGATTTTCTCTGAGTGTGTCTGCGAATAAAAAGGTTTCTTGCAGCACCGGTGCAATTACTGTTGAAGTGCCTTCAGGTCCTAAATCACTTACGTTGTGGCCACCTAATGTAATCTCACCGCTGGTTGTAGGCATGAGACCAGTAAGTAGTGAAACTAATGTGCTTTTACCTGAACCAGTGGAACCAACTAAAGCTACTGTTTCTCCGGGAGTGATATCTATTGAAAGGTCATTCAGTACTAAATGATCGTTTTGTCCGGGAACTGGATAACTAAACGACACGTTTGTGAACTTAATAGCTGATGATTCAATTTCAGATTGAGGAAATTCCTTTTCTGTGCCGGTTTCTAATACACCATCAATACGATCTTGCGCTACGACTGATTGAGGGATCTGTGTGAATAAGAAACCTAAGATCTGCATGGGAAGAGCCAAAATAGAAAATAAGGCTAACGCTCTTACTACCTCTCCGAGAGATATTGCATCTTGGCTGTAAAGCCATCCGCCTAACAGGAGCAGGATTAAATTTCCTAATTGTGGAAGAGCAAAAATTACTGGTGCATGATTTGACCTAACTCGAGCGACTTTAATTCTTTGATCTTTTAAATCTGATGCCGTTTTTTCAAAGCGGTCAACTTCATCTTGTTCTCTTCCAAGAGTTTTGACGACCAAAACTCCTTCTAAACTTTCGTGTGCTATAGAAGATAGTTTTCCTACCTCTTCTTGTGCCTGTGCTGCTGGACCAGATATTCCACTTGACATTGAGCGTGTCAGCCAAGTGAGCGACGGAAATAGTAAAACAGCAACTAATGCAAAGAGAGGATGCACTACAAGCAAGCTGAATAACGAAACAACGATAAGTACTACTACTGACATGGCGAAAGCTAGTGGCATCAGCATAGATGTTGCGACTTCGACGTCTGAGTCGGTGTGAGCTAGAAGCTTTCCAGCTGGGTACTCCCAGTGAAATTTCATTGGTGCGTACAGGTAACGGTAAGTAAGACTTTGTCTCCAAGTTCGTTGTGTTCTAGCAACAGCCATCATGTTGAACCATCGTCGAATCATGATTGACATGCCTCGTGAGAGCCCAACTATCCCAATTGCTCCCATTCCGATCAAGACGCTTTTTCCGCTTACTCCTTCTTGATCAAGACCGGGGATAATCACTTCATCGGTCACACGTCCAATTACTACGGTGAATCCGACAACTGCGAAAGAAAATATGTTGGCGCCCATGGCCGCCAAAATGTGCGGGACTGGATGTAAGCGGAAAGAGCGTATTACTAACTTGGCTGCTCTTCGGAAGACTCCGTCCATAGGTGAAGTAGGTCTGCTGTTCGTTAATCAGAGACGGTCAACGATTGCTGAAGCAAATTCTGAACATTTTACTTCAGTCGCGCCATCCATTAATCGAGCAAAATCATATGTGACCACTTTGTCGGAGATAGCAGATTCCATTGCGGAAACAATGTCGTTTGCGGCATCATTCCATCCGATATGTTCAAACATCAGCACTCCGGAAAGCAGAACTGAAGATGGATTCACCTTGTCTTGGCCGGCATATTTGGGGGCAGTTCCATGAGTTGCTTCAAAGATTCCATGGCCAGTCATGTAGTTGATGTTTCCTCCTGGAGCAATACCTATTCCTCCTACTTGCGCGGCTAGAGCATCAGATAAGTAGTCCCCATTTAGATTCATAGTTGCAACTACATTGAATTCAGCAGGACGAGTTAAAACTTGTTGTAACGCAATGTCAGCGATGACATCTTGAACAAGTATCTTGTCTCCAGCGTCTCCGTCACAGTCAGCCCAACTTACTGCAACATCTGAGAACTCTTCTTTTACAAGTTCGTAGCCCCAACGCTGAAATGCACCTTCAGTGAATTTCATTATGTTGCCTTTATGCACCCAATGAACCTTTTTAAGATCATGGGCAACGGCATATTGTAAAGCAGCTCTTTGGAGTCTCTGTGATCCAGTTTTTGAAATTGGTTTAATACCTATTCCGGAGTCTTCACGAATTACCCAGCCAAAGGTCTCTTCAAGCAATTCACGGAGTTTCTTAGCATCTGATGTCATTGCTTCAACTTCAAGGCCTGCATAAATATCTTCAGTGTTTTCACGGAAAATGACCATGTTTACTAACTCGGGTTGTTTTACTGGTGATGGAACACCTTGAAAGTACCGGATTGGACGTAAGCAAACATAAAGATCAAGTATTTGGCGGATCGCTACGTTTAAGCTGCGAAAACCGCCACCAATTGGAGTTGTTAGCGGCCCTTTTATGCCAATTAGGTTTTCTTTTAAAGAATCAATGGTTTCAGTTGGTAGCCAGTCGCCGGTCTCGTTATATGCTTTCTCACCTGCTAAAACTTCAACCCACTCGACTTCGTGTCCATGTTTTGCTGCCGCTGCATCTAAAACAAGTCGAGCAGCGGGCCAAATATCAACTCCTGTGCCGTCACCTTCAATGAATGGAATAAGTGGTTTATCGGGAACGACGAGTTTTCCGTCTGCTCCCATTGTTATTTTTCCCGACATAGTTCTGACCTTATCGGTCAAATAGGTGTCTAGAGAACCTATGAGTTAATCAATGTTTTTTCTGCAGCTTCAACTGTGTTACGTAATAACATGGCCACAGTCGTTGGGCCGACCCCACCAAGACGTGGGGTGATCCAGGAGGCGACTTCTCCGACTGATTCGTCGACATCTGCTAACAGTTTCTTTCCTTCCCAACTGATACCTCCGCTGATCACTACTGCGCCTTCCTTAACCATGTCAGGTGTAACGAAACTGGGTATTCCGACTGCGGCGATAAGAACATCTGCTTCACGAGTTATCGCAGGAATATTTTTTACTGCGGAATGCACTACTGTCACCGCCGCATTCCCCCCGGGTGATTTGGTTGTAAGGAGTAGGGATAGTGGTCTGCCTAGTGTGGGTCCTCTTCCAATAACAACAACATGGCGTCCAGATACTTCAATTTCGTAATGAATTAGCATTGCTTGGATGCCAGCGGGGGTGCACGGCACTGGGCCTTGTTCTTGGAGAACAAGTTTTCCTAGATTTACTGGATGAAGACCATCGGCGTCTTTATCTGGATCCATGATTGCAAGAGCTTCGTTGAAGTCGAAGCCATCTGCTACAGGATGTTGAATGATGTACCCGTGGATTTCGGGATTGTGATTGAATTCTTCAACTGCTTCTATTAAAGCGTTCGCAGGGTCAGTTGATTTAACTTGATGATGAAATGAGTTGATTCCGACTGTTTCACATGTTTCGTGTTTTTTACGGACATATCCAGCGCTTGCTTCGTCATCGCCAACCAAGATTGTTCCTAGTCCAGGAGTAATTCCAGAGTTTTGTAGTGTTTGAACACGAGATCGTACATCTTGTAAAACAACTTCTGCGACTGGTCCACCAGCCAATAATTGTGCGGTCATGGTTCGGCACCCTAGCGGCCTTATTTCATGTTTCAGTGCCGGAAATGACGTTCGTTCGTAAAAATCATTGCGATTTCTGCTTCTTCAGCTGCGGCGATTACTTCGTCGTCTCGGATAGAGCCGCCTGGTTGAATAACGGCTGCAACGCCGGCTTCAATTGCGGCATCAAGCCCGTCTCGAAATGGGAAGAAGGCGTCGCTAGCGCATGCGCCACCTAAAGCCCTTCCGTCAGCTTTTGTTGTTGCTAACAGGCCGGCGTCACGCCGGTTTTGTTGGCCAGCTCCTATACCGACTGCCTGAAGATCTTTAGTGAGAACAATGGTGTTTGATGTCACTTGAGCGGCGATCTTCCAAGCGAATTCAAGGTCTTTCCATTCGTTTTCTGTTGGCACGCGTGTGGTTACTACTTCCCATTCATCTCTCTTGGTTTGCGCAACATCACTTGTCTGGACAAGAAGGCTGTTCCCAATACTTCGCATTTCAAATGCCGGTCGTTCTGGTTTTTCAGCTTCTAGGATTCGTAGATTTTTTTTCATACAAAGTATTTCTAATGCTTCAGCAGTAAATCCTGGTGCGATAAGTACTTCAGCGAACACCTCTGTTAAACGTTCTGCCATATCTTTTGTTACTTCACGGTTTACTGCTGTGATTCCGCCAAACGCTGAGATTGAGTCGCAATCGTATGCAAGCTGGTAAGCAGAAGCTATGTCAGTGCTAATAGCGGCACCGCAGGGGTTTGCATGCTTGATGATGGCGGCGGCGGGTTCTTCGCTTAAGGAGTGAACAAGTCTCCATGCTGCATCCGTGTCATAAACATTGAGGTAGGACATTTCTTTACCTCCATGCATCACTGCGTTATCCCACCAACTTGATTTTTGGGTGTTTCGGTATCTTGACCCTGTTTGGTGTGGATTTTCTCCGTAGCGCAGTGTTTGTGCTTTTTTAAATTCAATGTGTAAGGAATTTGGAAGTTCCTCATTGTCTTCAGTAAGCCAGTTGCTAATTGCCGCATCATATGCCGCTGTATGTTCGAAGGCTTTTTGGGCTAGATGGAGACGTGTTTGAGCGCAAAGAGACCCACTTGATTTAATTTCTTCTGTTATTGACTCATAATCCGTTGGGTCAATAACTACCCCTACATGAGCGTTATTTTTAGCAGCAGCGCGGACCATGGCGGGTCCTCCAATATCAATAAGTTCTGTTCCTGGATTTGATGCGAATGGGTAAAGATTTGATACCACTAGATCAATTGGAGTAATCCCACGGTCTTGTAAGTCTTTTAGATGTTCAGGATTAGACCGGTCAGCAAGAATTCCTCCGTGAATAAGAGGATGTAAAGTCTTTACTCTTCCTCCAAGCATTTCAGGAGTTTGAGTGACTTCCGCTACTTCTGTTACTGAAATACCAGATTTTGAAAGTTCCCGGGCTGTTCCTCCGCTAGAAATAATTTCCCACCCTAAATCAACTAATGCTTTGGCGAATTCAACGATGCCTGTTTTGTCATATACAGATATCAATGCTCGTGGGGAATTTATTTGGCTCATTTTTGTTTGATTATTTTTTTAATAGTTTCAACGTAAAGGTTTTTTTCAATTTTTTTGATTCGCTCATGAAGAGTGGTTGCATCATCATCGTCAAATACAGGTACTGCTTCTTGGGCTAAAATTGGTCCAGAGTCAACTTCAAGCGTAGCCAGATGGATAGTGCATCCTGAAATTTTTACTCCATGATTAAGTGCGTCCTGTACAGCATCCCAGCCAGGAAAAGCGGGAAGCAACGATGGATGAGTGTTTAATATCCTTTGATTGAATCTCTCATAAATAGGTTGTTCCAAAATAGTTCCAAATCCGGCCATGGCTATGAGGTCTATATTTTCCGATTCTAAAAGTTGAGTGAGTTGTTCGGTGTATGCCATTCGATCAAAATCTGCACCAAAAGATTCACGTGGCAAAACAGCAGTTGGAATGTTTTGACTTTGGGCTTTTTCTAATGCCGGACATTGCCGGTCTGCTAAAACAAGGGCTACTGATAGTTCAGAGTTTGCTATAGCTTCCAATATGGAGCCTGTTCCTGAAACCAATACAGCAAGTCGCATAGTTGCGACCGTAGCAGCGAGATTTGGTAAGGAGGTCTTTAGCTGTTTGTAAGTTCAGCGATGATGTCGACCATGTGTTCGCCGGCTTCTGTTGGGTTGAGACCTACGCGCACATTGGCTGCCCTTAAAGCATCCATTTTTGCTTGTGCTGTCCCTTTTCCTCCTGAAACTATTGCTCCAGCGTGGCCCATCTTTTTCCCAGGAGGAGCGGTAACTCCGGCCACATAAGCAGATACTGGTTTTGTCATATTGTTCGCAATAAATTCTGCTGCTTCTTCTTCTGCTGAGCCACCAATTTCTCCAATCATCATGATGGCTTGAGTCTCAGGATCTTCTTCAAATGCTTTAAGGCAGTCAATAAAAGAAGTTCCAGGGACAGGATCTCCTCCTATACCGACACAGGTTGTGCATCCAATTCCTTTTTCTTTTAATTCATAAAGCGCTTGGTAGGTAAGTGTCCCTGATCGGCTCACGATCCCAACTGGGCCACCAGGTTTAGCGATGTGGCCGGCAGTAATTCCAATGTTGCATTTTCCGGGTGAAATAATTCCCGGACAGTTTGGTCCAAGGAGTTGAACGTGTGGGAATTCGTTTTGAAGATGATTGTAAAAATACGCTTCGTCATGGGCTGGCACACCTTCCGTGATAGCAACGATGAATTCAATGCCTCCTTCCGCAGCTTCCATAACTGCAGATTGCACTCCGGCTGCCGGTATAAATATGCATGATGCTGTGGCGCCAGTAGCTGCAACTGCTTCTTTTATATTCGCGTAGATAGGGATGCCTTCTACGTCTTCTCCGGCTTTTTTGGGATTGGTGCCAGCAACGACTTTTGTTCCATAGTCGCGATTCAAAAGACCGTAGTAGCGGCCTTGGCTTCCTGTTAAACCTTGATAAATGACTTTTGTGTTTTCGTCAACGAAGATGCTCATTTGTCATTCTCCTTTCGTGCCAAGTCAACTGCTTGTTGTGCAGCGTCCAACATCGTTGGTGCCATTAATAGAGTTTCGGATAAATGTGGTTGAAGAATGCTTTTTCCTTCATCAGCATTAGTTCCATCAAGACGGATAACAATCGGGGCTTCTATATCAACGTTTTGTAAGGCTTCAATGATCCCATTCGCTACTTCTTCGCCTCGAGTGATTCCTCCGAAAATATTTATGAAGATTGATTTAACTTCTGGATCGTTATTGATTACTTCTAAAGCTCCTGCCATTACTTCAGCGTTTGCTCCGCCCCCGATATCAAGAAAATTAGCGGCTGCTCCGCCAACTTGATTAACTACATCAACTGTCGCCATAGCTAGTCCGGCGCCATTAGCAATTACACCCACAGCCCCATCTAAGCCAACGTATTGGAGCCCTCGGTCATGTGCCGCTGTTTCTCTCTCGTCGCGAGTTTGTGTTTTATCAAATTCTGCATATTCGGGATGTCTAAAAATTGAATTTCCGTCAAGAGTGACCTTTGCGTCAAGAACATGGACATCCCCAGCCGATGTAAGGATCAGTGGATTAATTTCTACCAGGTCGGCGTCTCCTTTTACATATGACTGATAGAGATCAAGGAGTATCCTGACGGTTCCTTCCACTGCTTGTGTAGGAAGGTTGGCTGACTGAACCCAGCTTTCAGCTAGCTCATTGGTTAAACCGGAAGTTGGATCAATCCAAACTTTTGCTATCGCTTCAGGATTTTCTTCGGCGACTGTTTCAATTTCAACTCCGCCTTCGGCTGAAAGCATCCCGAGATGTTTTTTTGCTGATCTATCAAGAGTGAAGCTGGCGTAATATTCTTCTTCTATATCGGATGCCTTTTCAATCCAAATTCTTTTAACAACATGGTCTTTGATATTTAATCCGAAGATGTTAGAAGCGTGTTCGCGCACATCTTCGATTGTTGCCGCATATTTGACACCACCAGCTTTTCCTCTCCCGCCTGTATGTACCTGGGCTTTAACCATGACTGGTGTTCCTAATCGTTGTGCTGCATCAACTGCTTCTTCAACAGTAAAAGTGATTTCTCCATCAGACACTGGCAGTCCGTATTCAGAAAAAAACTGTTTTCCTTGGTATTCAAATAGGTCCACTTAACGTCTCCTGTATGTAATGGGCGGATCAAAGGAAGTCTCAGCGATATTAGGCATAAACTTATGCTGATTCCTCCTTGGGCGGAGGAATCTGTCAAATGGGAGTAATTCATGCCAAGTCAACAGGGCACTAGTCGCTTTGCTATTAGAGCTGGAATAATTGGTGTTGTCGGTTTAGGACTGACAATTGGCTTAATGATTCTTATGTTAAAACTAGCTGGCACATCTACTGAGATTGACGTGAGGCTCGGGGACGTTGACTTTCGCGGAATTGTGGCAGACGATTTAGCAGATGAAATTTCTAAAAATGGCCCAATTCCTTTTCCGGATTTAGTTGGCGGTGACCGACCAATCTGGATCAACCACTTTGGTAATGATTCGTCAGAAGGCTGGGTCGTATTCTTGGCTAAAGTTCCAGATGGAGAATCTGGTTGTTTTGTTCAATGGATTGAGATGGAAAAAATGTTTGTTGATTTTTGTGACCCTGAAAATCAGTTTCCCCCTAATGGTTTCGGTTTGGAAGAATTGAACTGGCAGGTTATAGAAAATGAGCTCCGGATTGAAATTAATGATTTAAGTGGCGCTGATTTGAATGACTGATCGGATTTATTTACGTGATGCGAATCTTCTTTCATTCACTGCCACAGTTCTGTCTGTTGACGACAATCGTATTGAACTAGACCAAACGGCTTTTTATGCCACAAGCGGTGGGCAACCGCATGACACTGGTCATATCACTTGGGAAAGCGGTGCCGCATCAGTTATTGATGTTCGTTCTGTTGAAGGAAAGGTTCTCCATACTTTGGCAGGGCTTATTCCGGAGGTTGGAACTGAAATACATGGTGAAATTGATGCTGATCGAAGAAAAAACATGATGCGTACTCATACCGCTATGCATATTCTCTGTGGGGTTATATGGCGTGATTGGAAGAGAGTGGTGACTGGAGGAAACATGGATGCTTTGTCCGGGCGCATGGATTTTGAAATTGATCAAATCCCTGAAGGGTTTGCTAAAAAAATTGAAGATCTCTGCAATATTGAGATAAAAGCGGACCGGCCAGTTGAAGTTTCTTTTATGTCGCGTGAAAGCGCAGTGTTTGATCGAGATTTGATACGCACAAAAACTAATCTTGTCCCGGAAACGGTTTCTGAAATACGTGTTGTTGACATTGTTGGTCTTGATCGTCAAGCCGATGGTGGCACACATGTCTCTTCTACAAATCAAGTCGGCCGAATTGAAATCACAAAAACTGAATCGAAAGGTAAAGGTTTTAAGCGGGTTCGATTTGTTTTACATGACAGTTAATTTGTATTACAAATTTTCTTTAAAGAAACTAACCATGTCAACTGAAAATACTTCTGGTTGATCTTTTATCCCACCCATGTGTGCCCCTGTTTTACCGAAACCATTTTTTAGCGCATATACAAATGCGTCAAAGTCTGTCATGCCTGTTGAAGGTTGTCCGGTTTGAGGATTGATCATTAAACCGTCGTCTGTGATCATAATTGTTGGAGCTTCAGGCGCTACTTTTGCTTCAGGTACTTCGTAAACTTCACCTTGGCGGTCAAAACTATGATGCGCTTCAGGAACTATTCGTATCGTGGCATTTGCCCCTGTAGCAGTAATTGCTGCGATATGTTCTTCAACTTGTTGAACGGAAAGCCAGTCATCAAGTTCTCCAATAATTGAGTGAAGATTAGTTTCTCCTATTTCAGGTGATAGGAATTGATGCCCTGACCATGGGTAGACCGCATAGGCAGCTTTAAGACTGTTTTGTTTTCCAATGATCGGATCAGCAAATTTTCTTGTAACCGCAGTCAATATCGCTGATCCACCCCGGCTATGTCCTTGAGCGCCAATACGGTCAGAATCAATTTCTTCTCGCTCGCTCAGTTTCTTATAGGTTGCTAAAACATCGAAGGCGCTTGCAGCGAAGGAATACTGAGTTTGGTTCTCCACCGTTGACTCTACTGAACGTGCCCCAAACGGATCTAGGACAAATACGGCATAGCCCTCAGATACGAGAGTCTCCGCGTGTGCTTCATGATTTGGACCTACTCCTAGGCTTCCAGGAACAATTATGACAAGTGGGTTTAGTTCTTTATCGCTAGGGACAAAGAGTTTTCCATCAATAATTACTTTGTCTATTTGATCTGACGCGTTAATTGCTTCGTAGTAGTTGATTGGATTTGCAGAAGGTATCTCAAGATTTTCACCAACAACCCCTGCATATTCAACAGTACGATCACAGTAACGTCCAGGGCTCTGCATGTTGTTTTGCATGTTCCTTACCTTAACGCAGGTAGATCTAACAAGAGTGCTTGAAGCATGAGAGTTTCATTTGGATTCCGTTCAAGAAGTTCTGAAGCTGTTGTAGTGATACGTTGAGTCGCATCAAGAATTACTTCTTCCGTTTTATGTTCAGATGCATCTAAATACTGGCGGGAAAGAACGGCGAAACCAAAGGTAAGTTCTTCTTCTCGGAAGCGTCGAATTTCGCGTTTTTGTCTTGTTATTAAATCTTTTCTTCCAGAGCCGCGTGTTCCGAATGACTCTTCTCTTTCTTCAAGATCTGCTAATTCTTTCTCATGCTTAGATAGAAGTGGGCTTTCTGATTCACTGATCTGTTCTTCTATTTCTGTCACTATTTCAGCGACAGTTGCGCCCGTGTGGTTTAGTCGGGTTGGTATAGATTTCCAAAGTTCGTAACGGTCAATAACAGAAGGATCTTTTGCTAACAGACGTGCACGTTCAAGGCTTCCTGATGCAGCCATCGCTAAAAATTGAGCATGGTCTTGACTCTCACCTTCTTCCACCAGTGCGTCTGCAATCACTTCTGTAGAGAGAGCTGGAAAATCTACTCGAACGCATCGAGAAGAGATCGTAATTTGGTGTTCTCGTACATCATCGGCAAGCAACACAAATATTGAACTTTCAGGCGGTTCTTCAATTGTTTTTAAAAGACTGGCGGAAACCTCAGGTTCGGCGGTATGAAACCGATCAACAATAATTATTTTTCGATTTGACTCAATAGGAGAACGCGATGCTTCTTTGATAATTCGCTCAGAATCTACAACCAACAGCGATGGTCCTTGTGGGGCAACATAAGTTACGTCAGGGTGCTGCTCAAGAACTGCGAGTTGTCGATGACGTAATGATTCCTCTTCTGAGTTAGCGGCTAAAAGTGCTCCAGCAAACGCAAACGCTGCTTGCTTGCGGCCTGACCCTTCTGGACCTATAAAAAGATAAGCATGAACTGGTGATTCAACCGCAGTTTGTAAATAAGAAATTGCTTGTGATTGCCCGATAACTGTTGACCAAAGTTCTTCGTTTTCCATCAGAATCTTTCATCAATTACTGCCATTACTTGCTTCGTTACTTCATCAACATTGACATTTCCATCAATTACTACCCAACGCTGTGGATTTTCAGAAGCAATTTTTCTATACGCTTCCGCAACTTGGTGATGAAAATCTTTACCAGCAAGTTCAATTCGATCTAACGATCTATTTAGTCGTTTTTGTGCAATTTCTTCGTCGACATCAATAAAAATATTTATATCTGCTACAAGACCATCAACCGCAAAGAGTGATATGGCTTCTACCTCAGGTACCCCTAGTGATCTACCAGCGCCTTGATAAGCCAAAGAAGAACCGATAAATCGGTCACTTACAACATCTTTTCCGCTCTCAAGAGCTGGTCTCACTACTTCAGATACATGTTGTGCCCGCGCTGCTGCGATCATTAACGCTTCAGCTCGAGCAGAAGGCGCTTCAGATTGAGGGGGATCAAGAACTAGATCTCTAAGGCGTTCACCCAAAGGTGTGCCACCTGGTTCGCGGGTCAGCAGAGCCCCTAAATGATCTGCTAACCGGCGGGCTTGCGTACTTTTACCCGACCCTTCTCCTCCTTCAAATGCAATAAATCGACCTGTCATGAGTTCTCAGTTCTTCGACCTGATCGGAGCGAAACAACAGCAATCGCACCAGCAGCCAACATTATTAGGGCTGCTAGCCATAAGGTAAGTCGAACCCCAGGAACAAAAATCTCTAATCCAAAAATGTTTATATCTCTTTCCCAGAATCGTTTAGAAAGCCGGTCAAATACTTCTTCCAATAATGGACCAACAACTAAAGCTAAGAGCACACACATTCGTGTAAGTAAATAGAAGGTAGAAAAGATTCGACCTCGAAGTTCATCGGCAACATTTTCATGAAGCAGCGTGAAGCCCAATACATAAACAGATCCTGCACACATGCCAATACAAAATGTCATGACCCCAGAGAAATGAATCTGACTTGTAGATGCGGTGAATATCAAAAATACTCCAGCCGAAATTAATGACCACGTAAACATAAGAGTTTTTTGTAAACGTCGTTGAAGCCAAGAGACCATCCCAACTCCGACTGCCATACCTATGCCTAATGCGGTAATTAGAAATCCGAACCCTCCATCACCAGCGTCAAGTACTTCTGTGGCATAAATAGCTCCAAGAGGAACAAGCATTCCGCCACCGATTAATGCTGTAGCAAGACCCACATTTACTGTTCGAGCAACGGGGTTAACGAAAATGAAATTCCAACCTTCTTTAAGATCAATCATCGGTTCTGATAAACGTCCCTTTAAAGAAGTTTCTTCTTTTGTAGAGCGTTTCAAACGATGAGGAAGATCTAAAGAAAAAATCAGTCCTGCAGCAACAAGGAAAGTGAGAGCATTGGCATAAAAAGCCAACCCTTCCTCATGGAGTCGAAAACCATCCGCCCATTCTGAACTAAAAAGTGCTGTAGACAATCTTCCGAACAAAGCCATCAAACCTGCCCCGATTGGGAAAGTTCCATATGCTGCGATCATTGAAAGCGAGTTCGCTGTTGTCAGGTACTCTGCGGGAACCAAGTTGGGCACAGAGGCTTCTTTTGCTGGAGACCACAACATAGTTAAAGCTTCAAGTATCAAAGATGCGATAACGAGGCCCAATATGGTGTCAACGAATGGTAACGCAACCATTACTGCTGCTCTGCCGAGGTCGCAACGCACCATTACTTTTTTTCTATCCCATCGATCAACCAACACTCCTGCAATTGGCCCGAAGAAAAATCCAGGAGCGATACGGGCTACTAGAACAAGACTTAGCGCCGCTCCTTCTGAACCTGACCCAACTCGAATCGCAAGAATACTTATAGCAAGCAATCCGAGCCAGTCTCCTGTGGCAGAAACAACTTGCGCTAACCAAAGTCGAAAGAATTCAGGTGTTCCAAATACACGCGTCTGGAATCCATCCTGAGTTTTACCTATCTCAGAATCATTACTTAATTCTTCTGGTTGGATCCCGTCTTGGTGCTCTGACATCTCTTCCACTGTAAACCAGTCTTTTACGAGACGTACAGACTCTTCAAATTAACGGCTTTTCTTTTTCTTTGCCGGACCCTGTAAGCGACGTTCTGCAAGTAACTCTTGAGCTCTTCCTTCAGTAAGAGTTTCTGGAGAGTCACCTCTTCTTAAAGAAGCGTTGTACTCGCCATCAGAGACATACAAGCCAAATTTTCCTTCACGTAATGTAATTTCTTTTCCAGATTCGGGATCTTTCCCATACTGAGCTAATGGAGGTTTAGGGCCTCTACGTCCAAATTTTTTCGGTTGAGATAGGAGAGTTAGGCACTCGTCTAAAGTAATTGTCAATAACATTTCCTCGTTATCAAGACTACGTGTGTCAACAGGTCCACTATTTTCGGAATCTCCTTCGTCAGAAGGGAGTTCTTTCCTTAAATATGGCCCGAAGCGTCCATTGTGCACAGTGATCGTTCCCTGATCGTTAGGATCTACACCTACAGTGCGAGGTAATCTCAAAATTTCTTGCGCCTCTTCAAAAGTTATTCGTTCCGGTGTCATTGTCTGAAATAAAGAAGCCATCTTTGGCTTTGGTCCATCTTCTACAGACTTAAGACTTTCAAGTTGATCAATAACATTTGTTACTGCGTCAGCACCTGAAATTTCTTCAGTTGAAAATCCTTGAAGTGCTTCAATTAATGAATCAAGGTTTTCTGATCGATTTTCATCTTTCGCTACTAATTCTTTACGTAAAGACGTCGTAAGTGCAGCTTCTACCACTACAGCTGGACCTTCTGGAAAGAGTTTTTCTAATTTCTTTTTTACTCTCAAGAAGCTTTTTACACTTTCAAGCGCTTTACCTTTTATTCCGACTTCAGCAGCATTCTCTAAAGCATCAAGAAAATCTTTATTTGATTCATTCCCAAAATCACTGATTTTGTCAAGAGTGCCTTTACCGAGTCCCTCTCTTTTTGGAATATTAATTATTTGACGAATCGTTTTCTCATCAATCGAACCATGTGCAAGTCTCAAATAATTTAAGGCCACTTTGATTTCTTTTCGATGCAGCCCTAAAGCAGAAAGTGCAAGCAATTCTGGAGAACGTTTAAGAGGTTCAGGAGGTCGACCTAAAGAGACATATGGTCCAAATCTTCCAGATTTCACAACAACTGGGAGGCCAGTTTCCGGATCATCGCCAAGATGACGCTCAGTCGGAGCGTCAAGAAATTCAATTGCTTTTTCTACAGTTAGTTCATCTGGAGGAATATCATCAGGGATAGAGCGGGTTATTTCTCCGGTACGGACGTAAGGCCCAAATTTTCCGTAGGATGCATCAACTGGTTCGCCCGTTGTTGGATGATTACCTAACGAAATTGTTGAAATAGCTTTTCCATCAATGTCGCCAAGCCGATTTGTGACTTTGTCATGAATACCGGGGTCTTCACCATTACTGGATCCAAAATAAAAGTCGCTGAGCATGTCTTGCCAGTTAACCTCTCCTTCAGCGATCGCATCAAGGTCTGTTTCCATATTTTTAGTGAAATCAAAATCAATTAATTTAGGAAAATGTTTTTTTAGAAGTTCTGTTACTGCAAAAGCTGCAAGAGTTGGAACGAGTGCTGATCCTTTTTTCCAAACATAGTCTCTATCTTGAATAGTTTTTACTGTGGAAGCGAACGTAGAAGGCCTTCCAATTCCTAAATCTTCCAACTCTCTAATCAAAGTGGCTTCACTAAATCTATTCGGCGGCTTTGTTTCTTTTCCGGTTGAAATAATCTCGCTGATTGTGACTTCATCATTTTCTTGAAGGTCGGGGAGAATCATTTCGGATTCATCTTCATCTTCATCATTAGTGCTCTGATGCCAAATTTTTCTGAATCCTTGATGAATAACAACTGTTCCTGATGCTGAAAAAGTAAGTTCGGATTCTTTCCCATCTTTTGCTTTTAAAAGAATTTGAGTAGTTTCACCAACAAAATCATTCATTTGGGAGGCAATTGTTCGTTGCCAGATCATTTCATAAACTTTTGCCTCCGCAGGTGAAACTTCTCCCGCTACTTCCTCAGGGCTTTTAAATCGTTCACCTGCTGGTCGAATTGCCTCGTGCGCCTCTTGAGCATTGAGTACTTTTCCTTTATATGACCGAGGCGCATCAGGTACGTAGCCATCTCCGAATTTTTCTTTTATTGCTGCTCTACCGGCATTAAGCGCATCTACTGAAAGAGTCGTGCTGTCAGTTCGCATATACGTGATGTAACCCTTTTGGAATAAGGAAGAAGCTGCATTCATTGCAATTGAAGGCGACATTTTTAACCGGCTTGATGCTGCCTGTTGAAAAGTTGAGGTAATAAATGGAGGCATGGGACGGCGAGTCAAAGGCTTCTTCGTTACTGACGAAACTTGCAATAGTGCCCCGGTGAAATCTTTTGTGATTTCCTCGGTCTGTGTTCTATTTAAGACCACGACTTGATCAGTTGTTACCTCACCATTCTCGTTGAAGTTCCTACTTGTAGCTACACGTTTTCCGTTAATTTCAATTAGAGATGAATTAAAAGTTTCTGCAGTTTTTGTTACTAATGTTCCCTTTAGGTCCCAATACTCTGCGGAACTAAATCTCATACGATCTTGTTCTCGTTCAACTACAAGCCTGGTAGCGACGCTTTGAACACGTCCTGCAGATAAGCCTTTTGAAATCATTCTCCAAAGCACAGGAGAAAGTTCAAAACCATAAAGACGATCAAGTATTCGTCGAGCTAAATATGCTTCAAAGACAGGTTTAACCTCTTCAGGGATTTCAGAGGAATCTCCATTTGGGGCCCAGGGAACTGCATCATTAATAGCTGCTTGAATGCTTCTTTTTGTAATTTCTGGAGTACGTAACCTATAAACGGGTATTGAGTTCTTATTTATTTCATTCCAAAACTCTTGAAAAAGGTGCACTGATATGGCTTCGCCTTCTCTATCAAGATCTGTAGCGAGGTAAAGGCTGTCTGCAGTTTTTAAAAGTTTTCTAAGTTTTGAAACCTGTTCTTTATTTTTTACTTCCCATTTGGGTTCAAAATTATTTTCGATATCAATGGCTTGACCTTTTTGAGGGAGATCACGAATATGGCCGACAGATGCTTCAACTGCGTAATCTTGGCCAAGGTAGCCAGAAATAGTTTTTGCTTTTGTTGGAGATTCAACAATGACAAGTTTTTTTGACATTTAAATCATCTCCTGTTTTTCTTCTTCCATGGAAGATTCTTCTCTTTCAGAAGATTTATAAAGAATAAAAGTTCCAATGATTGCTGCGACAACAGAAGCAAAAAGAATTCCAATTTTTGCTTCGTCTTGAAGCATTGCATTATCAAATGCTAACCCACCTATGAACATCGAAACAGTGAAACCAATTCCAGCAATTGAAGCGATCCCAACAATATGTCGTTTAGTAGTTCCTGGTGGAAGAGTACATAGTCCAATTTTCACAGCTAAAAGTGTAAATAATGTAATTCCTACAATCTTCCCAACCACCAGTCCGACCACAATGCCTTGTGTGACACCAGATGAAACTGCGTCACCTACCGATTCAGTACTTATTACAACTCCAGCATTTGCTAAAGCGAAAAGCGGCAAGATAATGAATCCTGTTAAAGGGTGAAGCAAGTTCGCTAAACGCTCAGTTACTGGAACCGTTTCTTTTATTTGAAATGCGAGCCGTCGAAGTGACTGGCTTTCAACTTCATCAATTTTTTGTATTTTAAATATTTCTACTTCGTCATCGGTATCTAGAAGTGGGCGAGCTGGTGCAAGAAGCCCCATAATGACACCGGCAATTGTGGCATGAACTCCAGACTCAAAAATCGCATACCAAAGTATGAACCCAAGAATGACGTATATCGGCATATACCAAATCTTGACTGCCTTAAGAAGGCTGGTTGCAAATATGACGAGGAAAGCCACGATGAGCCATCCGACAGAAAGTTTTTCAGTATAAAAAAGCGCTATAACAAGAATGGCTCCGATGTCATCCACTATGGCAAGAGTAAGTAGAAAAATCTTTAACGAAGTTGAAACTCGAGTTCCCAAAAGTGAAACCACTCCAACTGCAAATGCGATATCAGTTGCCATAGGAATACCCCAACCGGCAGTGGCATCACCTGATTGGTTAAAGGCGAAGTAGATAAGCGCAGGAACAACCATTCCTCCGATTGCCGCTGCAGCTGGTAAAGAAGCTGCACGTTTTGTGTTTAATTCACCAGTTACTAACTCTCTTTTAATTTCAAGACCAACGACAAAGAAGAAAAGAACCATTAAAACATCGTTAATGAATTCGCCAAGAGTAAGAGG